>CBFHXU010000049.1:0-17711 GCA_965659875.1 uncultured Opitutaceae bacterium | reverse complement strand
CGCATCGTAGCTCACTCGGGTCAAAGTGATGCCGGTCGAAGCATAAAAGTCCCCTGCCCGCATCGCATAAATCAGACTGTCTGCCGTGAGTTCTTCCGCATCGACCATCACCCAGCCCCGCCCCGGAGAAACATCACCGCCGTGATAGGTGTGCGAATCGTCCGTCGCGACCCCCATGAGTGGGGCCTCGCCCATCTCCGCGATGCGAATCGTATTCGCAATATCCCAGATCATTTCATCCCCGGGCCGATGCGGGTCCCCGTGATGGTTGATTTTGGGATGGCCGTTATAGACCTCAAAAAAACGTTCCTCGACCACCGCGGCGAGATCCTCAGCCGTCACGCCCCAGTAAAAATTAGGGTGATTCAAGTGAGTCATAATCGGCCGCCCAATTTCCTCTTCCTGCAACTTCACCGTGCGCAGCAATTGGCGCATGACTTGCACGGTGGAGAGTTCGTCATCATTCAACGGCCCCACCAAACGCTCGAGATTCAACGCGTTGATATGCACCGGTCCCTGGGCGGACTTATCCGAAATTTCCTCGGCCTCGATGATGAGAAACTCACCGGGCTCCTCGAATAAGTGCCGATATTCGTCCAGTGGCTTCAGCGATATCCCACGCTCACCGCCTAAAGTCTCCCAGGTGATCCAGTCCGGACCGAAACGCTTGATGCACTTTTCGATCGCATCCGGGCCATCGACTTTTTGCCGGCCATAGATTTCCTCCAGTGACTGCCACCGATAACCGTCCGCCAGGACATTGTGGTCACTGAGCACGGCGAAGTCGTAACCGCTCCGGTGATAATAATCGATGATCATCTCCGGGAAGTCATTGCCATCACTCCAAAGCGAGTGCGCATGCGTATTACCTTTGAAAAACCGCTGGGGCGCCTCCGCCGCCAAGTTAAGGGTTGAAACCGCAAGCACGAGGAGAAAGGCAGAACGCATGGGACTACCCAAAACAGTTTGGGCGCTCTTGGCCAAAACCAAAACCGCCGCAAGTGGGTTTCTGCACGATTCCCCAAAGCGGCCGGGGACGTTGTCTCATAGTGAAACTTGATAATGCCGTCATTCCGACCGGCTAATGGTTGCGACTAACGGTTGCACCCGAGGCCCACAGATCGAACGTTTACACCGGTAAGTCTGGTCGTTTCATTCGCCCCTCTCTTTCACTGCTGCATGGCCTCCTTTCGATTACTCCTAAAATTTTGCGCTGCGGTCGTTGCGATCGGGCTCGGTTGGGGCATGACGGGATGCGGTAAACCGCCCGTTAGGGGAGAAGCATTGGCGCAAACGACGCAGAGCTCAGGCCCGGTCAAAGCCGTTGACCTGTTCAAATCGAGAGAGCTGGGGGCTTTTACCGACTTACCGCCTTGGATCGCGCACCTAAAGGTCATCGATCTCGATCAAGACGGACTCGACGACATCGTGTTTTGCGAAGCTCAGGACAACGAGGTGCGTTGGATTCGGCAGACCGCACCCGGCGAGTTCGCTCCGGAAGAATTGCTCGCGAAAGACATGAGCGGACCGGTCCACGTGGAAGCGGCCGATATGGATGCCGATGGTGACCTCGATCTGCTCATCGCCAGCATGACCATCGTTTTCCCCCACAACGACCGCATCGGTATCGCCTTTGCCCTCGAAAACGACGGGGAGCAGAATTTCACCACCCACACGTTGATCGAAAATACTTCCCGGATCGTCGATATCCGACCCGCTGATCTCAATGGCGACGGCCGCCTCGATCTCGTTCTCGGTCAGTTCGGCTACGATCAGGGCGAGGTAGCTTGGTTGGAACATGTCGGGCCCTCACCGTGGGACTTCCGCCGCCACGTGCTGCTGAACCTTTCCGGGGTAATCAACGTCGAGGTAGCCGATTTCAATGGCGACCGCATTCCGGACATCGCGGCACTCATGTCTCAGCAATGGGAGGAGGTCTATGTGTTCCTCGGCACCGGCCACGGCAACTTCACCACCCACCGCATCTGGGGCTCCACCAACGAAGACTACGGCAGCAGCGGCATGAGCGTGGCCGATCTGAATCGCGACGGTCGGCCTGACCTCATCTGTTCCAACGGCGACGGATTCGGACCGGCCGCCACTCCCGGCCCCAGACCGTGGCACGGGCTGCAGTGGTTCGAAAATACCGGCAACGGTGGTTTTAAATACCACCGCATCGGCGCCCTCCCCGGCGCCTACGCTCCGATCGGAGTGGATCTGGATCAGGACGGAGCCATGGACGTGGTTTCCTCCGCCGCCTACGCCGATTGGAACAATCAAAATCGGGAAGTCGTTTCACTGATGTGGTATCGCAATGACGGGCATATGAACTTCACCCCCCACATTCTTTCGCGGGAACCCAAAGATCTGATCACGCTCGGTGTCGGCACCTTCGATGAGAGCGGCAAACCCGCCCTTATCTCAGGCGGATTCTACATTTACCCTCCTTTCGATTCGATGGGCCGCATCATGCTCTGGCATCGTTGAACTTGATCTCTTTCGCGTGAACTCCTCTTCCTTCAAAATCGTCGCCATCGGACTGCTGCTTTCCGGCCTCGCCGGGGGCGGCTGGTGGTTCAATTCGACCACGACGATCCGCAATGAGGTCATCGCACGCCTGCCCCTTCCCCCTGATCTGAATAGCGCCCCATCCGAGCTCCGTGAACGTATCATGGCGGCGGACGCTCAAGCCCAAACCCGCGGCAGCGCGCTGGACGGTTTAATCGAGCTAAGTTCATTGTATCACGCCAATGGATACTTGAATACGGCGATCCTCTCTTACCAGGGCCTGGCCGAGCTCGAACCCACCCGCGCACGCTGGCCCCACCTGCACGCCTCCATCCTGGCTGGCTTCGGTGATGCCGCGCCCGCCATCACGCTGTGGCAACAGGCCATTGCACTCGATCCCGGTTACATCCCCGCCCGCCTGCGTCTGGCCGATCTCCTGTTGAAGGACAATCAATCCGCTGCGGCTGAAACCGTCTATCGCGACGTGCTGGAACGGGATCGCGACAATGCCTGGGCGCAACTCGGCCTCGCCCGCCTGGAACTGGAGGCGGAAAACTGGACCGACGCCCGACGGCGATTGGAGCGGATCGTGCAAATCACAAACTACAGTCTTGGATATGATTTGATTGTTTCCCTCTACGAACGACTGGGCATGACCAAAGAAGCCGAAGCCATCCGCGGACGCGAAATGGCCTCCGGTGCCTACCGCGATCCGACCGACCCGTGGCTCGATGACCTGATGGCCGACTGCTACGACTCGTTTCGCTTGGCCCTCGAAGCGGGCGCGAAGGCTCGCCACGGAGATGTAGTAACCGCGAAGGCATGGCTCGAACGCGCCATCACGGTTTCACCCCACGACGTTTCGGCGCACTTCCAACTCGCTGGATTCCTCCTCGAACAACGCGACGCGGACGGAGCCGCCACGCACTACCGTCGTTGCACGGAACTCGATCCCCAATTCGCTGACGGGTGGGCTCAACTTTCCGCGCTCTTCGCCCGCATGGGCAATGTGACCGAGAGCCAAAAATTACTCGAAGAGGGCCTAAAAAACTGTCCTGACTCCCCCGGTCTGCACCGCATGAATGCCCGCCGCTTGCGGGACAACGGTCAAGCCGGCGCCGCCATTCTTGCATTTCGTAAGGCCATCAAACTGCGCCCCAACGAACCCGATCCCCATTTGGAACTCGGCACCACGCTCTTGGGCATGGACCGCCGCGCCGAGGGCATCGCGCAAGTCCGGGAAGCTCTGGTGTGGGATCCATTGAACCCGACGGGACTCGGCATCATGGCGTTCAACGCCATCGAGCAAAATAACCAAACCGAAGCGAATCACTGGCTCAGCCAAGTCGCCCGCCAACCCCGCCTCGAACGCGCACAGGTCGCCAGCCTCCACGACGCCTACCGGAACGCCTTCGGCGAACGCTGGGAGGAATGAGCACAGGCATTCCATCGCGTTCCCGGGCTCACCGAGCCCGGCTACAACTCAATCGACCTCCCTTCATGCTGTAGCCGAGGTCGAGGACCTCGGTTCGCCCAGCGATCACGACCGGCCTACCCGACCCACCAGGCCCCTCAATCAGCCACCCAAGCTGTAGCCAGCCTCGCTGAGGCCGGTCCCTGTGCCTCTCCGCATTGCCGCCCTCATTCACCCCACAACATCGAACTGTCATTCACGCGGGTTATAAAAACTTCCTGATCGCCATCACCGTCGACATCGAGGGCGACCCCATCGGCCACCGCGCCCGTAATCCGCACCCCACTGTCTCGCGGTAAAACCGGATCAAAATCACCCGCGCCATCTCCGCGCAATACCTGCCCAAGACCACCGCCGAATCTCCCGATCACCTCGAGGGGGGAGTGGTCGTTTTGTAGCAAAAGAAGATCGAGGTGATCGTCTTCATCAAAATGTAAGGCGATCATCCGCGTGGCCGGTGCAATCTGGGCGATCGCCGGAAACGCTGCAAAGCGCCACGTCCCATCTGACTGACTCAGAAACACCCCACTGGCCAGTTGGTCGGCCTCCACGCTGGTAGCTGCAGCCAAGACCTCGTCGCCAAAGATCTCCGGCAGGGTCGCAGCGGCGTAGTCGATCGTGCGGCGGTAAGAGCGAGCTACGGTGCGCACTTGGGCGGAAATTTCTTTGCGCTCCCGGCGAGGGAGTAATCGTCCGTCCTCTACGTAAGATTCAATCAGTGTGGGACGGCTGCGTCGACTCCGGCCGAAGTTCGCCAGATGAATCCCCATCGGTTCTTCCACCGAAGCCTGATAAGGGGTATTCAGCCCTACGTTGCCGGCGGCAATATCCGGTCGCCCATCGCCGTTAAAATCGGCCACCGCGAAGGATCGCCACCAACCTCGGCCACCGGTGGAGAAACCCATTTGCTCGGTCTTATCCGCGAAGGTTTTGCCTGCTTGATTCTGGAGATAGCGCACACGGCCCCAATCATTGGCGACCACCAGATCGAGCCATCCATCGCCGTCCCCATCCATCCAGACCGCCGCGGTCACCATGCCGAGGTCGGCCAGGGCCAACACTTCAGCTTGATCAGAAAACACGGCGGCATCGTTTCGCAGGAGCACGCTGGCCGGGGACTCGGGATAACGTCCGGGCACAAGTCGCGCCCCGACGAAAATATCGATATCCCCATCGCGATCAAAGTCCGCCGCCGCCACCGCACCCACCCGGATCGAGAGCTCCGGCAGCGCGCGATCTGTCGCATCAGTGAAGCCTCCACGATTCACGAAATATCGCGGCTGATACGCTTCCGTTGCCCGCTCGGTATCGGCGCCGGTTCCCGTCACCAAAAGATCGAGCCGCCCATCGCCATCGCCATCGAACAACGCCATCGGACCCGCCGGCACACCGTCACCCATCGAAAGCGCCGGAGCGGAAGCATGACTGAATTTCCCGGAGTTACTGGCCACCAACAAACGCGGCGGACTGGCCGTGGTGCCACTCACCACCAAGTCTGTGCGCCCATCCCCCGTGTAGTCTCCTGCCACCACCCGTGGGCTCACCCGATCAAACCGAAATGGCAGCAGCGGTTGGTCATTTGGCTCCAGCACTGCAGAAGCCTCAGCGGGCCACGCCAGTCCCCACTGGTTAGTTTGCTCTGACCACTGGCCAACTCCCCGGGGAAGCGTTCCTGGATCGAGCGTTTCAGCATCCTCTTCCTCCAACGTCAGGCGTTGATTCGCCGGAATCTCAGCGAGAGTTTGGGTTCGTCCCGAGGGCCAATGCACATCCACGCGTTCGATTAGGTCATGTTCGCCCAGACCGAAAAACATCATCGGCTCTCCGCTGGAAAGATATCCCCGGGTGGGCTGCAATTCTTGAATCTGCGAACGGCCACCTGCTACAACCGTAACCTTGGCCCCAATACCAAACCGGTTGGACTCTTCACCTCGCAATTTGATTACAAGGCGATCGCCGTTTTGGGCATCATTGCGAAATACGGACGGGTTTCCTTCGTAGTTCGTGTAGACCAAATCAAGATCGCCATCGCCATCGAAGTCAGCGGTGGCGGCACCAAAACTTACGCCGACTTCGGTCAGACCCCATTCCTCCGTGACGGAATCAAACTGCAGTCCGCCGCGATTGCGGAAGGCGAGATTCGCTTCCGCTAAAACGGGACTGTCCTGCATGATTCGAATCGGTTCGGCCGGGTTTTCGGAAATCATGATCCGCTCTAATAGATCGGCCCCGTGGTATTCGCGATTCATGCCGTTGGTGACGTGCAGGTCCGGCCAGCCATCGAGGTCAAAATCTGCCCAGCGCACCGACCACGTCCAATCGGTGGCGGACAACCCAGCCAAGTGGGCCGCCTCGCGAAACAGTCCCGTGCCCGTGTTCAGCAACAAATGATTGCGCATGTAGCTGGGAGGCTCCGGCGAATCTTGATCGTGTTTCTGTCCACGCACTCGGGAGCCCGCCATGCTGCGCTGATCCTTCTCGTGGGTGGTCGCCGCCATATCGGCGACAAAGAGATCGAAGGTGCCGTTACCATCCACGTCGGCGGCGTCCGAACCCATGCCGTAGAACGGCATCGATGGCAGGGCGGCGTTGGTGATGTTGGAAAACGTGCCGTCACCGTTATTTTGATACAGCTGATCCGGCGGCGCAAAATCGTTCACCACGTAAATATCGGGCCAACCGTCATCGTTGTAATCCGCCCACATCACCGAGTGGCCGGATGTCATACCCGAGATGCCCGCCACCTGGGTCACATCTTCAAAAATACCGTCCCCCTGGTTGCGCAGCAAATAATCCGGCCGACCATCCGGATACTGCGCGTAGTCCATCATATTGGTCTGCACGTAGACATCGAGATCACCGTCACGATCGTAGTCCGCAAATGCGCCCACGCCCGAACCGTCGACGATAGCGAGACCGCGTTTTTCCGCCTCTTCGACGAACGTGCCATCGCCTTGATTGAGGTAGAGGAGATTCGGGGCGGCGTGCCGGCAGACATAGAGATCCAGCCAACCGTCGTTGTTGATATCGGCCCAGGTGACACCCTGCTCCCATGCCTTCAGCTCATCCTCATCATCGCTCCCAAAGAGGCCGCCCAACAAACTCGATTCCTCTACTTCCGCCAGCCCCGCGGCTTCGGTCACATCGACGAATTTCCAATTCCCCGTATTGCGAAAGAGTCGGGAGGTTTTCGTTTTGCTGACCACAAACAAATCCGGACGGCCATCGTTGTCGTAATCACCCGCCGCCACGCCCGTGCCCATGGCGCCGAAGGTAAGCTCGCGATAGAGCTCCCCCCACATGCGCGGATCATCATAAGGGTTGGGCACGACAATGCCGGTCTCTTCGGCAGAGAGTTTGGTAAAGAGCGTATCACCCGACGGCTGAGACCGCTCCGCCAACGGCGCGGCGGATAATCCACCAGCTAGAAAGACGAAAATTGATCCGCGAAGATTCACCGCGAAATGGAAATCAGGGTGACCGCCGGATCAACCACCTGTTCGGTGACCTCGCCGTCGGGCCAACGCACGGTTAACTTCTCCGGTTTAGTTTCCTGTTCCCAAGCAAACCCCGCACGGGCCGATGACTGGCTAAAATAGCCAGATCCCGCCGAGACCTCCCGAACCAACTCAACGCCGGACGCGAGCGTAAGGGTGACACGCGCACCAACGCCCGAGGGATTTGCTCCACTCCCCTGTAACGCTACTACCACTACTCGCTCCTTCGGAGTGGGTGAAAATTTGCCATCATTGAATTGGTTCAATACTGCGAAGGTCCGGCCGTTATTGCGTGTTCCCACCACATCCACGTAACCATCCGAGTCCAAATCGGTGGTGACCACCGCCTTTGCATCGCCCGAGATGTGCAAGGTAGAATCAACATAGGCGTTTCCGCGGAAACTTCCATCCACGCCACCATACAACACCACCCCAAGACCGCCGTCATACCGACCCACCACCGGCACGGGAGCGAAACTGTTTTGCACGGCGTAAATGTCTTCAAAACCATCTTCATCGAAGTCCTGCACGACCACGCCTTGTAGTGGCCCGATCTGGGCTTCTTGGGGAAGCGGTGAGAACACGAAGGTGCCATCGAGTTGGCTTAGGAATACGCCGCTACGAAATTCCGTGGCCTGAAAGCGTTGAGCGGCGGCCAATTTGTCCTCGCCCACGATCTCGGCTAGAGTGGCTTGGGCAAAATCATCATTGCGCCGGAATTGTCGGCGCACCGTTGGCACGACCGTGCCAATCGCTTTGCTCGTGCGACGCGGCAACAAACGACCGTTTTCGTAGTGAGCCTCGATGATCCGTTTGGCGCCGCGACCTCGCCCCCGAAAGTCACCGTAGAATAATACCGTCGGCTCCTCGGGCGAAGCGGCGTAGGGGGTGTTCAACCCCACATTTCCCGCCACGTAATCGAGCCTACCATCGCGGTTAAAATCTCCGGCAGCGAGTGATGTCCACCAACCGGTGCCCGCCGCCGCGAAGCCCCAGGCTTCAGTTCGATCGGAAAATTTTGTGCCGGATTCATTACGAAAGGTGCGAACATGTCCCCACTCCGTCGCGACCAACAAATCGATCCAACCATCTTGGTCGATGTCGGACCAAAGCGCAGAAGTCACCAATCCCACGGAGCCGAGCTCTGCCGATATGGATTCTATCGCGTCAGTGAAGCGGCCACCTTGATTCATCAAGAGATAGCTTCGAGGAGCTTCCGGATAGGCACCGGGTTTAACGCGGGCGCCGATGAAAACATCCAGATCACCATCACGATCGAAATCGGCCGAGGCCACCGCCCCGACACTTACCGGCATCTCGGGCAAGGAGCCTTGCGGGGCTTGGCTCAGGCCCCCTTTCCCATTGTTCAGTAACAGCAGCGGTTGATACTCCCCATCACCTTCGGGCAAAGCATCGGTGGTTCGGGTGATGAGCACATCGGCATCGCCGTCGCCATCGGATTCAAAAACCAGGATAGGCCCATCATTGAGCACGGAATGCTGCGTGAGCTTTCCAAGTGAAGCGGAAGCGAATTTATCGCCAGATGTTCCCGCGATGATCCGAGCGGGCGTTTCAGTGGTCCCTCCCATGATCATATCTTCCCGACCGTCGCCATTGAGGTCACCGACGGCCAAGGCCGGGCCTAGACGATCAAACCGCGTGGGCACCAGGGGTTGACGGGTGTTTTCACGGAATGGGCCTTCACGCGCGGAAAAGTTAAGACCTAGTTCATCCGTGACATTTTTCCACGCGGGCGCAGGCGGTGAGAGTTTTTGATCATACCCATTACGCAGTAGCGGAAACTCTAAAAACGTCTCCGTGATTTGGTAGCGTTGATTGCTTTCAATATCATAAAATTTCTGAAAGAGACCGCTCGGCCACCGCACCGTAAGACGTTTTATCTTTTCATCTTCGCCCAACCCAAAGTGCAAAATGGGTTCACTGGTGGAGAGGTAGCCGCGGGTGAGGACCAGATCACGGACTTGTCTGCCACTTTCTGTTTCGACGGTGACGCGGGCGCCGACGCCGAAGCGGTTGGACTCCGTGCCCCGTAATGCGATTTGGACGAAATTTCCGGACTGACTTTGGTTCTCCAGAATCGTCGCACTCTCGCCGTAGTTGGAATGCACGATATCGAGATCGCCGTCGCGATCGAGGTCGGCCAGCGCCACCCCAAAACTGATGCCCACTTTGTCGAGACCCCACTCGCTACCGACCTCGGTAAAACGCAGATCACCTTCGTTGCGGTAGGCGAGGTTCGCCTCATTGAGGCGCGGACTGTCTTTCATCGTCCGCAAACGCACGGTGGAGTTTTCCGCCAAGATGATACGATCGCGCAGGTCCGCGTTCTGATACTCACGGTTCATCCCGTTGGTGACGTGCAGATCAACGAGGCCGTCGTTGTCGAGATCCTCGAAACGCACAGACCACGTCCAATCGGTGGCGTGAATTCCGGCCATATTCGCCACCTCGAGCATGCTATGTGACGGCGTGTTTACGAACATCGTGTTGCGGAACGTCTGAGGCGCGAGGGTCGGACTGTCGCTGTCTTCGCGGCTGAGTTCCCGGGCGCTGGCCATGCCGCGTTGGTCTTTTTCGTGCGACGTTGTCGCCATGTCGGTGACGAGAAAGTCGATCAGGCCATCGTTGTTGATGTCACCCTGGTCAGCCCCCATCGACGAATACGGCATGGTAGACACCACGTCGTGAATGACATTGGTGAAGGTGCCGTCTTGATTGTTGCGATAGAGGAAATCCGCGGGCGCAAAGTCGTTGGCGATATATATGTCGGGCCACCCATCGTGGTTGTAGTCCCACCAGGTCGTGGAGTGCGCGAGATTGGCGCCACCGATGCCGGCGGCCGCAGATACATCGGTGAAGGTGCCGTCGCCGTTGTTGCGAAAGAGATGGTCGGGCTGGCCACTGGGGTTTTCGGTGGCGTTGAGCATGTTGGTCTGCACGTAGACATCCAACCAGCCGTCGCGGTCATAATCGGCGAATGCTCCCACCCCGGATGCATCCACGAGGGCTAACCCACGAGCAGCGGCTTCCTCCCGGAAGGTGCCGTCGCCCTGGTTCATGAAGAGCCAGTTCGGTTCGCCCCATCGGCAGACGTAAAGATCGAGCCAACCGTCGTTATCGACATCGGCAAAGGTCGCCCCCTGTTTCCACACCTCAGGGGCGGGTTCATCGCCTCCGCCGAAGAGACCGCCCCCGGAGGACGCGGCCGCACCAATAATCAGACCGGCTCGATCGGTCACATCCTCAAACTTCCAGTTGCCGAGATTGCGAAAGAGGCGACTGCTCTCGGTCTTGCTAACGATGAAGACATCGGGCCAGCCGTCGTTGTCGTAATCGGCAATGGCCACGCCTGTGCCTATGCCACCGAGGGCAAATTCCTGATAACGGTCCCCCCACATGCGCGGATCCGCATAGTCATTGCGGGTGACAATCCCGGTATCCGCAAAACTCAGCTCGCGAAACAGCGTAGAGCTTTGAGCCGGGCCACGGGAATTGAGTTCGATGGACTCAATTTCCTGAGCATTCAAGCCCGAGACCGAGAGACCCGCCAAAGCCCAGCCCAGTCCAAGCACGGGGAGCCCAACAGCAGAAGAAAATCGAGGTAAGAAACGAATCATGGAAACGCGCGTCTGAAAGTGAATCCCGCACGGAGAGGGTCAAGCGAAGGCAATGGTTAGAATCGTGACTGTTGATCGGATACCGGGACCGCGCTTGCCAGCCGGGACCGACTGCGAATCATGGCAGGTTCATTTCCACGTGATCTACCTGAATTGATGAGTTCCTCTACCGCCAAAACCAACCCGCTTTGGGCGATTGTCCCGCTAATCGTCGCCGGGCTGCTGTGGTGGTTCAATTGCGCGGCGACCGTCCGGATCGAAACGGTTTCGAACATGTTCTCCGACCGGCTGGTGGACCCAACCAAGATCGACGGCGCGGAAGTGGACATCGAGACGCGCCGCTACCAAATCGTGCCCGGTCACAATCTCGAGAGCATGGAACTGATGCTTCAAGCGGAGCAGATTCGTCGGGAAGAATCATGGAAACTGACCCAGGTCGACTACGACAATGCTCCCAGTGGTCGCGGCGTCGAAACGCCGTCGGCCGCCCGCTGGTGGTTGGCCTTCCTGAGTCAGTTCGAGGATTCGGAGCAGTCGGTCGATCAACAGGTCGCGAGCGCGTCGCTGAAGACCGAACCCCTGCTACGCTTCGGGTTGCTGCTGCTGTTCACCGGTTTGGTGGCGTGGCAATGGGGATGGTTTCCCGCCGCGACCGGAGGAATCGTTTTGGGACTCTACTATCCACTGGTGGGTTCGTTCCAACCCGGGGCACCTACGTCCGTCGGATTAGCCACGGTCGCATGTGCCATCACGTGGTTGAGTTTTCTCATCGGCCTTAAAAGCGAGCTCGCAGCCAAATCCAGCCTTCGATGGTGGATCGTTTCGGCGATCGCTGGCGCCATCGCGCTCTGGGTAAGCCCGAACCGCGCGTTTCTCCTCCTCATCAGTTTGACTGCAGCCGGAGGACTCGTGGCGTGGCGGCATCGCCAGGATTCCGGTGATCGGCGCTTCTCGTGGCGGAGCTGGGGAATCATGGGCGGTTTGATTTCATTGGCCTTATGGGGCATCGACTTTGCCACGCGTGAAGCGGCATGGGCCAACGGCCGCCTTCATCAGATCCATCCTCTCCATGCACTATCATGGCTCGGCATGGCGGGCGTAGCCGCATCGCTACAGGGTTGGCGAAAACAGAAATCCGATTGGGTGAAGCTGGGCTTGAGCGTTGCCGCGGCGCTCGCAGTGGTAGGCACCATGGTGGTAACGACCGATCGCGGATTCCTGGTCGCCGGATTGGGCGCGGACCTCCTCACCCATCTGCCCAACATGATTTCGTCCAGCTCGTTCGCCAACTGGGCCAACGAACATAGCTCAAAAGCCGCGGCCGCAGGCACGATATTGCCGCTGGGTCTGATCGCTTACGCGGCATGGACCGCGATCCAAGGAACCACCTCGACGACACAACGTAGCCTGTTGTTGGCAATGATGCCACCGCTCGCTATCGCCATCGTCGTCGGGTTCTCCAATTTGTCTTGGTGGGGCACGGTAGGAGCGGGTTTGGCCATGCTTGCCGTGTTGCTTTCCGCCGGGCTAAACACCCGCAACGTTCGGTTGGGATTCATGACCACCCTGATCGTGAGCGTAGGATTCGCTTGGTCAGAGTTAGTCCCACTCGCCCGGACGGCGGACGAACCCGAACTGACACGCAGCGAGATTCAGAGTCTCGCCGAACGAGATCTCGCCCACTGGTTATCGCTCCGCGGCGACGAGTTCCGCTCCGTGGTGTTGGCGCCGCCCGATGTCACCCCTGCCCTCACCTACTACGGAGGAGTCAAAGGACTCGGTTCGCCGTTCCCTGAAAACGGAGATGGCTTCATCGCGTCGGTCCGAATCGCGAGCGCCTCCTCCCCTGATGAATCGCTGGCGCTGGCCACCCAACGTGAGCTTTCGCATATCGTAATACCGTCGTGGGACGGGTTTTTGGACGAATATGCCCGCCTCGGCGCCGCCCAACCCGAACACAGCATGATGGCGATGCTGCACAATTGGCAGGCCCCCCGCTGGATGCGCGCGGTGAGCCACACCCTGCCGGATGATGACGTTTTTGCGGGAATGGGCACGACGATCTTTGCCGTCTCGGAAACACAGGACAATGCCTCCGCGCTCAGTCGATTGGGCGAATATTTCGCTGAAACCAAACAACATCAGTTCGCTGCCGCCATCGCCGTGACGTTACAGAAATCGTTCCCGTCCGACCTGAGTGGGCTGGTCGCCCAAGCCCACATCGCGGTTTCCCAAGGCAACCCCGCGGTGTTCAACGAAGCGCTCACATCGATCCGTCAAAACGTCGAAGACGAACGCGACGGTGATCTCGAATTCGACCGGCGCGTGAGTCTCGCCAACATCCTAATGCTCGGCCGCGAATCCGAATTCTCCCGTGACCAGGTGCTCTACTGTATGGATGAGGTCGACGCCTATCTGCTGAAGACCGTTTCCACCGCGAACCTGTATCGATTCATTCTCCTCGCCGATTCCTTCAACGAGCCCTTTCCCGAAACCGAGCTCGACGCCTTTGCCCGTGAATTGTTGCCGGCTGAGTTCCGGGAAGAAGAATAAAGCCCCGACGATGTCCCAACAATCTCTGAAACCTTACATGGTCTTGGCCGCGGGCGCGCTGTTGGGTGTGGTGGCGGCGGTAGGAATCATAAAATTCAAAGCGGTGCGGGTCGCACCCGCCACCGAGCTCACGGACAGGATTGAGGACGCTCCCCCAATCCTCTCATTCGCCCCGGAAGCCATCGGCACTTCGGTGGCGGAGTTCGGACGCCCTGAAGTCACCCACGTGCAAATCGTGGATTTCGATCAAGATGGTTTGCCCGACGTGCTTTATTGCGAGGCGACGACCAATACCGTGCGGTGGATCCGGCAGACTTCGCGCAATGAGTTTAGCGAAACGGTGGTGGCGGCAGATGTGGCCGGGCCGGTTCATGTCGCGGCCGCCGACGTCTACGGCAATGGCCGGCTGGATCTCCTCATCGCCAGCATGGGGCAGGTGCTGCCCAATAGTGATTCCATCGGCCGGGTGTTTGTATTCGAAGCCTTGGCGGATGGTTCATTTGAACGTCACCTCTTGTTGGATCGCGTCGCCCGCGTGACCGATGTGCGCGCGGCTAATTTGAGTGAACACCGCGATGGGCGACTGGACTTAATCGTAGGCCAGTTTGGCTATGACGAAGGTGAAACCCGTTGGTTGAAAAATCTCGGGGATTGGGAATTTTCCAGTTCGCTACTGAATGGCCAATCCGGGTGCATCCATACGCCAATCGCAGACTTTGATGGAGACGGTCGACTCGATGTAGCCGCATTGGTTTCGCAGGAATGGGAAGAGGTGCACCTCTTTCGCAATCAGGGTTCCGGAAGTTTCTCCGACGACATTTTGTGGGGATCGACCAACGAAGACTTCGGTAGTAGCGGGATGAAAACGACCGACCTCAATCAGGACGGTCGACCGGATCTCATCTTCAGCAACGGCGACGGTTTCGACTACTCGATTCGAGGACCGCGTCCCTGGCACGGCGTGCAGTGGTTGGAAAATTTGGGCGACGGCGAATTCACCTACCATCGCATCGGCGAGATGCCGGGGGCCTACGCCCCGTCCGCCGCGGATTTGGATAGCGACGGCGATATCGATCTCATCGCGGTGAGTGGATTCGGCGACTGGTCCAATCCTGACACCGTGACCCTCATGGGGTGGCTCAATGACGGTCAGGAAAATTTCGAGCCCCTGGTCATTGCCACTTCGCCGATTCAAATGGTGACCGCTGACGCGGGGGATTTGGACGGAGACGGTATCCCGGAAATCGTGACGGGAGGATATCATTCCTTCCCACCGTTTGAACACATGAGTGCGGTCACCCTATGGCGTCGCCGGTAAAAAAACCTCAGGCCGGTCCGTCCATGGGGAAAATGGTTGCGGCTTCGCTCACGCTTGCCGCGGTGGGCGGCGTGGGAACCTACGTGGCATTGGCCCCCTCGCAAAGTGACCGCATCCTCACGGCGCTACCGCCGCTTCCCGCGTTCGATCGGGAGACCGTGATTTTGCAACAACGCCTCGCAGCGGCCCACACCAAGGCCCGTCAATCTGGAGCGATCAGCGACCTGATTGACTACGTAACGCTCTTGCACGCCAACGGACTCGCGGCCCGGGCGGCCCAAGGTTGGGAGTTACTCGTCTCACTCGATCCCTCGAATTCCCGTTGGCCCTACTACTTGGCCCATCTCCGACGGGACGAAGGAGACATCGGAGAGACCGCTCGTCTACTGCAACAGACGGTCGAGGGAGATCCCGCCTACGCTCCCGCTTGGCTACAGTTGGGCGACATGGCCTTGAAGTCCGCCAAGTTTGAATCGGCGCAAAATTACTATCAGCAGCGATTGGATCTGATCGCCGGAGACCCTTACGCCCGAATCGGACTGGCTCGAATCGAACTGCAAAAAGGAAACCGAAATGCCGCGCGCTCGGCTCTCCAAAAAATCGTAGAGGATCACCCCACGTTTGCGTCGGCTCACAATCTTTTGGCACGAATGTATCGCGAAGAGGGTGATACGAACTTGGCAGAGCTTCATCGTTGGGAAGGATATCGCTCCGGACGCTTTGTGACCGCTGAAGACGCGTGGTTGCGCGAATTGGAATCAGCCTGCCTGACCCCGTCCCTGCTGTTTGTCTACGGCATGGTTGAGTTCCAGACCGGGCGCGGCGATCGAGGTAGATTGGCCTACGAAAGGGCGGTGGAATACGAACCGAACAACCCGGGTAACCACGAGCTCTTGGGCGATTTCTATCGCAAGTTAAACGAGCCCGAATTGGCGCGCGCGAGCCTACGTCGATCATTGGAGCTCTCGACCGCAACCGAGTCCACGCCATCGCTCTTGGCCTTGATTCATCTGAGCGCAATCGAACGGGAGACGGGGAATTTCCCCACCTCACGGACCATCATTTTACAAGGCATCGAATCCCATCCTGCTTCTCCGGAACTGCAAGTTGAGTTGGGACTCACCCTCGACGCTCTCGGTGAAAACGAGAAGGCCGGTGAGGCCTTCCGAGCCGCCATCGCCATGAGTCCGAACGATACGGCTGCGCACTTCCATCTCGGTGAGTGGTGGCTGCGCCGAGACCAGACCGAGCAAGCCATTCCCCACTTCGAACGCTCGTTGGTCTTGCAGCCCACCTTCGCCCCGTCCTTGCGATATCTGCTGCAATATACCCTGGGGACCAACCAACTGGCCAGCGCACGGGAGTATGCCGACACCTTGCTGGGAGCCTATTACGGGGATTCCGAAGTCCGGCAATTGGTGGCAATCTGCTATCTGCGACTGGGCCGAGAGCAGCTCGCTCAAAATCAAACCAACGTGGCAATCGAACGGTTCCGGAAAGCCCGTGAGCTTGATGCCGAGGATGCGGATATCGCCTTCGAACTCGGAACCCTGCTCCTCGCCGAAGGTTCATTTCGCGAGGCCCTGCCGCCACTGGAAACACTGCTCGAAAATCGTCCCGGTGATGCCAGTGCTCATTTCTTTTTGGCCCAAGCCCAGTTGATGAACGGTCGACCTCGAGCGGCGAAGTCGCTCCTCGAAAAAGGTCTCCAATTGGCTGAGGAATCAGGTAATCGTAGCACCGCCGCCAACATTCGAGAGATGCTGCAGGCGATCTCGCGGTGAGGGGAGGATTGTGAGGACAGTTTCGACCTGCCGACAGGGAGGCAGATGAAACACCAGCTAACGGCGGACGGCTCGGCGATCCGTCCCTACCACGAACTCGATTGTTTGGAAATGGTAGGGCGGGACCGCCGGGCGTGCCGGTTTCTCCCAGCTGGCAGGGAGGCAGATGAAACACCAGCTAACGGCGGACGGCTCGGCGATCCGTCCCTACCTCGAACCCATTTGTTTGGAAATGGTGGGGCGTGACCGCCGGGCGCGCCGGTTTCTCCCAGCTGGCTCAGAGCTAATTGAAAGCAACTCCACCACGGACGGCCCGGCGATCGGTCCCTACCTTTTATTTCTAGCTGTTTTCATATCGGCACAAAAAAACGCCTCCCCGGAGGGAGGCGTTGAAAGTTTCGATTGTCCGAGGATCAGAATCGGAAGGTGTTCGTAACCTGCCAGGTTTGATATGGCGCAATACGATAGCCTGCCGCGGTTCCATCCGGTTGGACGGTAATCGGTATAAGGCTGTTACCTTGGCCGAGGTTTCTCACATTCAACTGGATGTTCCAGTCGTTACGCTCACTCAGCTTACGTCGGTAACCCACCCAAACATCGATGTTCGTCTCAGCCGGTCCACGGTATGGGCTGGCGAGGTCGAAGCTGATGCTGTTGGGATCGTTGGGAACGGCCACCGGAGGATAGCCAATGATCACGTTGTCCTGCCAGCGGAGAGCAGCACCTACATTGAATCCCTTCAAACGACCTTCGGTGAAGTCGTAATTCGAGATCGCATTGAAGCGCCATTCGCGAAGTTCAGGAACGCTGGTGCCTTCCTGCAACTTACGGGCAGCCCACTCGGAACCGATGTTGTTGTTCCATTGGAACAACGCGGTTTCGTTACCGGCTCCACCCCACCAGATGCGGAGGTCGCCAGCGCCTTCATTCTTGAGGGCG
>CBFHXU010000048.1:295-17787 GCA_965659875.1 uncultured Opitutaceae bacterium | reverse complement strand
GAACCCGCTGATGTAAAACCGAGGTTGCGCTGACTAATTAGCGCTCTTCACTAAACTGTTTCATGGCTTACGACTGGTTAAAAGATGTCGACGACGAGTATGATGTAATCGTCATAGGAAGTGGTTTGGGTGGTCTCACCGGAGCCAATTATTTGGCGAAGGCTGGCCACAAGGTGTTGCTGCTGGAGCACCACTATCAATTTGGCGGACTGGCGACTTGGTTTACACGGAAGGGAGGCCACATTTTCGATATTTCGCTCCACGGATTTCCCGTGGGGATGAAAAAATCATGCCGCAAGTATTGGAGCAAGGAGATCGCCGACTCGATCGTGCAGCTGAAGGACATCCGCTTCGTCAATCCGCAGATGAACGTCTGGACTGATTTCACGCGGGAAGACTACACCCGGGTATTGGTGGAGGAGTTCAAGGTGGATCGGGAAACGGTCGAGTCGTTTTACGACCACCTCCGCTCGATGAACTTTTACGATAACAACCCGGAAACAACCGGCGAGATGTTCGAGCGTTTCTTCCCGGGCCGTGCCGACGTGCACCGGCTGTTGATGGAGCCGATCACCTATGCGAACGGGTCGACCCCCGAAGATCCCGCGATCACCTACGGTATCGTTTTCTCCAACTTCATGGGCTCGGGCGTTTACACGTTCCAAGGCGGCTCGGATCTATTGATCAAAAAGATGATCGCCGAGCTCAAGGCCAACGGCGTGGAGTGTCGCAAGCACGTGATGGTGCAGAAAATTCTGATGGAAGAGCGCGACGGTAAAAAGGTCGTGGCGGGAGTGGTGGCCGGTAAGAACGGCCGGACAATTCGAGCCAAGGCAGTGCTCTCCAATGCGAACATCAAAAACACAATTCTGCGTCTCGCCGGAGAGGAGAATTTTGAACCTGAATACATCGCGGAAGCGGAAGCGGTGCGGATCAATACCAGCTCCTGCCAAGTGTATCTTGGAATCCGCAAAGGGGAATCCATCCCCAATATCGGAGACCTTGTGTTTACGTCTTCGGCGCCCAGCTACAGCAGTGATGAATTGGTCGATTTACATACGACCAGTCGGACTTTTTCGGTCTACTATCCGGAAACCCGCCCCGGCTCGGACCGCTACACCGTAGTGGCCTCACTCAATGGTCGTTACCCGGAGTGGAACGGTTTGTCCGATGAGGACTACGCCATCCACAAGGAACGTCTCATCAACGAGGCCATTGATTCGCTGGAGAAGTTCATTCCCGGGGTGCGGGAGAAAATCGATTGGATGGAGGCGGCGACGCCGCGCACCGTCGAGCGCTATACGACGCATATGGCGGGCACATCATTCGGCACCAAATTTGAAGGCCTGAAGGTGAGTATGGATCTCTCCGATAAAATACCCGGACTCTATCACGCGGGCTCGGTGGGCATCATCATGTCGGGCTGGCTGGGCACGATCAATTATGGCGTGATTACGGCCAACAAGATCGACAAAGTGCTCTACGCCCAGAAGAACGCCACTGCAGTTTAAGCTACCATGTCACAAAAGATCACCGACCTCATCCCGCATCGTCCGCCGTTTCTGTTTATTGACGAAGTGGTCGAGCACGACGCTGAGACGTTGACCGCTCGACGCACCTGGCGCGCCGAAGAGGATTTTTATAGCGGTCACTATCCCGGTTCCCCCATCACCCCAGGGGTATTGCTTTGTGAAGCGGTATTTCAGGCCGGGGCGGCGTATCTCTCGTTGCAAGCCCAAGCGGCCGGCGCCGCGCCGGGCGAGGGTGTGCCTTTGTTGGCCAAAGTGGGCGACGTGCGGTTCCGCAATCCCGTCTTTCCCGGTGATCAGGTGCTCATCACCGTAGCGAAGAAAGAAGCGATGGGTGGGTTCACCATGATGACGGGACAAATCAAAAAAGCCGACGGCACCCGCGTTTTGTCGGTTTCGTATTCGGTCGCGTGGAAAGTGCCTGAGGCTAAATAAGATTATGATGGATTTCCTTAATCTCGCGGGCAAAACATTCGTTGTCGTCGGTGTCGCGAATCGCAAGAGCGTGGCATGGTTTACGGCGAAGACGCTGGAAGAGCAGGGTGCCACGGTGGTTTTCAGTGTCCGATCTGAAGCCCGTAAGGCGTCACTCACCAAACTGCTCGGGGATCGTCCGACCTTTGTTTGTGACGTCGAAGAAAAAGGAGCCGCTCAAAAGCTGGCAGATGATGTGGTCGCTGCCGGGCATGGCGAGATTCACGGCCTCGTGCATTCGATCGCCTTCGCGAATTACAGCGAAGGGTTTAAGAGTTTTGAGGAAACCAACCGGGATGACTTCCTCCAGGCTACCGCGATTTCAGCCTTCTCGTTGGTCGAGCTCGCGCGGGCGTTCAAACCCCATTTTGTGGCGGGTGCTTCGGTGGTCACCATCGGCATTTCGTCTCTGCAGGTCACGCCCGACAATTACGGTTACATGGGGCCGATCAAAGCCGCGCTGGATTCGGCCACCCGTTTTTTAGCGAAGTCATTCAATCCCGAACCGGGCGTGCGGTTTAATGTCGTCGGATCAGGTCCGCTCAAAACCAGTGCTTCGGCCGGAATCCCCGGTTACTTGGAGAGTTACCTTTTCGCCGAAAAGCTCACGTTCCGAAAAGAAAATTTGGCGACGCAGGAAGTGGCGGACACGGTGGTTTTTTTGCTCAGCGAACGAAGCAGCGGACACAATGGGGCGACCTTGGTGGTGGATGCCGGATTGGGAAGTAATTTCTTCGATGCGGAAATCATTCGTCTCGCGATGCGGCCCGACCACACGGACTCCGGTTCATGAAATTTTCCCATACAGTCATAGAGTCCCTGGCGGTGGCATTGCCGGACGAGATTCTGACCTCCGGGCAAATCGAGCAGCGTTTGGCTCCGCTCTACGAGCGACTCAAATTGCCGGAAGGTCGCTTGGAGTTGATGACCGGAATTAAGGAACGCCGAGTTTGGCCAGCGGGAACCCGTCCCTCCGACGCAAGTGCCGCCGCGGGCCGAAAGGTTTTGGCGCAGTCGCAACTCTCGGCCGAGCAGGTGCAGTTATTCATGCACACGGCGGTGAGCCGTGACATGCTCGAGCCGGCAACCGCTTCCTTTGCTCATCATAAAATCGGTTTACCGGGAACGGCCCAAATCTTTGACGTTTCGAATGCCTGTTTGGGTTTTCTGAATGCCCTGACGATTGCCGCGGGAATGATTGAAGCCGGCCAGATCAAGTGCGCCTTGGTGTGCTCGGGCGAAAATGGAGGACCGCTCGTCGATCACACCCTGAACACTTTGTTGAAGGGTGAGCTCACGCGGCAGGAGATTAAGCCGTATTTTGCGAATTTGACGATTGGCTCGGGCGCGGTTGCGGCCGTGCTTTGTCATGACTCACTTGCCCCTGACGGGCACCGTCTATTGGGCGGTATCGCCAAAGCCGCGACCCAGCACAGTGAGCTTTGCCAAGGTGATACCCACGGCGCCGACTCTCTGGCCATGCAAACCGACTCCGAAGCGTTGCTCGTAGCGGGAATCACCTTGGCCGGGGAAACGTGGAGCGAATTTACGGCTGAAGTGGGTCGGACCAAAGAGGATTTCGACCGCTTCATTTGCCATCAAGTGGGCAGCACCCATCGCCGAAAACTCTACGAAGCGTTGGATCTCGATTTGACCAAGGATTTTTCAACCTTTGAAACTCTCGGTAATACGGGTTCGGTGGCGCTTCCCGCTACTTTGGCCATGGCCGCCGAGGCGGGAGCAGTTTCGCGGGGAGATCAGATTGGTTTGTTGGGCATCGGAAGTGGCCTGAATTGCCTGATGTTGGGCGTGGAATGGTAGCGATGAAAAAAACCGCCCCACTTACGATTCCCGATTGGCTCAAGGATGAGTATCCGTTCACCCCCGCGAACCATACCACCGCCTCGGGGGCACGCTTAAGCTATCTGGACGAAGGGGAAGGGAATCATGCGGTGCTCATGCTCCATGGAAACCCGACTTGGTCGTTTTACTATCGCAACTTGGTGAAGGAGATTTCACCGCATCGACGTTGTATCGTGCCGGATCACATTGGTATGGGGCTCTCGGATAAGCCGGCTGACTATGATTATAAGTTAGCGACGCGGATTGCTGATGTCGTCGGGTTGATTGACGAGTTGGAACTCAAGCGGATCGATTTGGTGGTGCACGACTGGGGAGGAGCAATTGGGTTCGGGGTGGCTGAACAGCGGCCGGATTTAATCGGGTGTATCGTAATAATGAATACGGCGGCATTCACCTCGATGCATATTCCGAGACGAATCGCGCTTTGCCGGTTACCTTTAATCGGTCCGTTGATCGTGCGGGGAGGGAATGGTTTTGCCGGCCCGGCGGTTTGGATGGCGATGCGACGCAAGCCTCTGACCAAGACTCAATCAAGAGGGTATCTGTTGCCTTATGACTCCTGGGCGAATCGCGTGGCCGTAAGTGGATTCGTGCAGGACATTCCCATGAATGATTTGGATCCTTCCTGGTCGGCTTTGAAAAAGGTGGAACAGGGAATTCCGAAGTTTCGAAATCACGCCACTTTGGTGATCTGGGGAGGTCGGGATTTCTGTTTCAACGATCACTTCCATCAGGAGTGGCTGAAACGACTACCCCATGCGGACGACCTCTATTTGGAGGATGCGGGGCATTACGTCCTGGAGGATGCCAGTAACGATGTCGTGCCGCGAATCAGAGGGCATTTACTGAAAGACTGACCTCTTAATCGACTCGGGATTCGGCCGGCAATCGATCGGATAACTCGGCTAATTCAGTAAGATAATTTGCGCTGTTTCCGATCAATTCCCGGAGGTCGTTTTCATGGTATCGCCATTGCCAATTACCCTCGGCTTTACCGGGAGTATTAAGACGCGCTTCCGACCCTAGGCTGAGTAAGTCTTGCAGGGGAGTGATCGCCATCGCACTGACGGAACCGTAGGCGGCCCGGATTAAATCCCAGCCGATATTATCTCCTGAAACGCGGAGGTAGCGATTTACGTGATCACGGGATAAGTCATCCGCCGATCGATACCAACCCAAGCTCGTGTCGTTGTCGTGCGTGCCAGGGTAAACGATGGAATTAGGGCGTAAATTGTGCGGCAGGTAGAGGTTTTTGGCGTCACCGCCAAAAGCGAATTGGAGAATCGCCATGCCGGGAAGACCGGTGGCTTCACGTAATTCAACTACACTGGGGGCGAGCTCGCCCAAATCTTCCGCGATCAATCGACTATCAGGCAGGTGCGTCTTAACCACCTTGAAGAAATCGACGCCCGGGCCTTGACGCCACTTGCCGGTTTTTGCCGTCGGCGAATCTGAAGGGATGGACCAATAAGTATCAAAACCTCGAAAATGATCGATGCGCACAATGTCAGCCAGGGAGAGATTTGCACGGAGACGATTAAGCCACCACGTGTAGTTTTCGGTCTGGTGGACATCCCAAGCGTAGAGCGGATTGCCCCAGAGTTGTCCGTCGGCGGAAAAATAATCCGGCGGGACTCCGGCCACGTGCAGCGGGGCACCAGTTGCTTGATCGATTTGGAAAAGTTCTGGATTTCCCCAGACATCCGCGCTGTCGCCTGCCACGAAGATGGGGACATCGCCAATGATTTCTATGCCGTGATTTTTGGCCAGTTTCCGGACTTGATTCCATTGACCATAGAACAGGTATTGGAAGAAGACGTGAGCTCCGGCGGTTTCGGCTACCTTGGACTCATGCCATAATTTTGATTTACGGGCTTTGGCCTCGAATCTCACTTCGTCCGGCCAAGATTGCCAAGCGGCACCCTGGAAATGTTCCTTGAGAGCCATGAAGTGCGCATAACCAGCCAGCCAATCGGTATGCATTTTTTCAAACTCGGCGACATTGCCGTAAGGTTGGAAATTTCGGTTGGCAGCTTCCCAATTTCGATAGGCTTTAAACAAAACCGGCCACTTTTGTTCATAGAGTAGTCCGTAATCGATCGTCTCGCGGGGAAGTGACTGCAGCGGTATCAGGTCGGCGCGAGTGAGGAGGCCGGCGTCGACCAAAGGTTGTAGATCGACGAGATAGGGATTACCGGCGAAGGAAGAAAAGCATTGATAGGGGGAGTCTCCGAATCCGGTGGGTCCCAAGGGACACGTTTGCCACTGGCTCAGTCCCGCCGCGTTCATGAATGCGAATAGGGCGCTAACCTGGGATGTTTCGAGGACACCGATACCCTGATTTCCGGGAAAAGAGGTGGGGTGAAGCAATAACCCGGCGCTGCGGGTCTGGAGCCAATTAAAGAGCGGCACGTGAGCGGAGGGCATGGCGGTTATCGTTTTTGAGCGCAGGGCACGCAGGAAACCGCGGCAGGTTGAATTTCCAGTCGTTCCGTGGCAATGAGACCGCCACAGAGTAGGCAGTTGCCGTATGTTCCGGCGATTAACCGCCGCTGCGCCTCGTGAAGGCGGTTACGTTCTTCTTCAATCCGCCGTTTTTCTGAAAGGGCGATTTGTTGGTGCTGCATAGCATCCAGACGGGAAAGTCGACCGATGGATACATCAGGTGAAATTGTCTCCGTGCTTTGTTCGAGATCCTGAAGCTCGGTTTCAATCTCGACCAACCGACGACTGATTACATCGGTGAAGTGCTGTTGAGTCGCTGAATCCACTTACAAATCCTATAGAACCACCAGCAGCAGTAGAGGTGGGTTAAGGTGATGATTATCAATAAATATTGAATTAGACATAATATTTATTGTGCGAATACGGGGTGGACTCCGAATTACGGGGCCGGTCCCCAATGGCTGTTGAAGGGATAATAAATAAACAACGGTCGGCCAACGACGTCTTTGGCCGGAACGGTGCCCCAATAACGTCCGTCTAAGCTGCTGGCTGAATTATCGCCAATCGCGAGATATTCATCCGTGGGCACGGTAAATTGTTTTCCTACGTCTAAAATCCCCAGATTGCGGTAGCCGGGAAAATTTCCCTCAAGGGCTGCGTTGGATGCAAAAGCATCTGCTCCTTCAATCGGTTCCCCGTTACGAAGCAGCACGGGTTGTTGGATTTCCAAAACGTCTCCCGGTGTTCCGATCAGGCGCTTGATGTAATATTGCTCCTTGGGACCCGACATCTGGCGATGCAATTCCGGGATGTTATCGGTGCGAAAAACAAATCCATCACCCACGCTTGGTTTCACGAAATGATAACTGAGGCGATCCACAAAGAGCTGATCACCGGTATTGATATCAAACGACAATACGCGGTCACCTTTGGACACGGATTTACCGGTTGGCAGCAAAACGCCTTTTCCAGCAGGAAAATTAGCTGGCATGGGAAACTTTTCCGCTCCGTCAAAAAATGCGTCCAAAATGACCTTCTCGAGATCGAAATCTCCCGGCACGGTGATTGGAATCGGGCGGTTATCCACATAGATCTCATATTCCCGCAGCTGAGTCGGGATAACGAACCATTTGCGGCCTTTTTTGGTTTTGGGCGGTTTTAGATAATCACGAATTCCGCCCTGCTGGGATGAATACGATCGAATTACAGGAATGCGGACTTCGCCGGAAATCGGTGCGTCGATACGGTGGGAAATGGCGAGCTGGGTGAGAAATCGTAGTCCTTTGGCCGCCGTTCCGGGTTCATCATCGGGTTCGACGAATACCTCACCGATCATGCCGTTGTAACTAGGCCACATCGAATTGGTGGGAATCTTGAACGGTTGAAAAAAGAATGCGCGAATCCCGAGAATTACGATGGCCGCGACGAGGAAAAACTCGATGTATTCGATGGTCGTGCTTTTGGGGTAAAAGGTGCCACCGGTTTTCCGCAGGACACCTTCCAAGTTTTCAATACTCAGTTTAAGATCGCCGGCTTCCGCTTTCTCTGCGACCAGGGCACGCAGGCCTTCCTTTTCGTGACGAAGTTCATTGAGTTCATCGGCCGGTAAAATATCGCGTCGAAAATGCTCCACCCTATCCGCGAGCTCCAACCAGTTGTTGGCGTGCTGTCGCATCTTACGTTGAGCTGAGGCAAAAGGTCCGATCACTGAATTGAAGATTTACGGGGTTAACAGATCTACGCCACTCAGTTCTTTAAAACTTGGATGAAGGCATCCGGCGGAATCGAAACGCGTCCAATCTGCTTCATCTTTTTCTTACCCTCTTTTTGTTTATCGAGCAATTTACGCTTCCGGCTAATGTCGCCGCCGTAACATTTGGCGGTAACGTCTTTGCGCATGACCCGGACATTGTCGCGGGCGATGATGTTCCCTCCCACCGCAGCTTGAATCGCGACCTTGAACATTTGCGGCGGGATGATCGCGGCCAGTTTCTCGCAAAGGTCCCTGCCCTTGCCCGCCGCTTTGTCCCGATGCACAATGCTGGAGAACGCATCGACGGGTTCGCCGTTGATGAGGATGTCCATCTTGACGAGATCGCCGGGATGGTAGTCTCCCAACTCGTAGTCCATGGATCCGTAGCCGCGCGTGATGCTTTTTAAGCGATCATTAAAATCCACCAGGATTTCGTTGAGGGGCAACGTGCAGGTCAGCATCACGCGGGTCGCATCTAACGTATCAGTATGTTCGATACTTCCTCGCTTCTCCATGATCAAAGACATGATGTCCCCCATGGAGGTATTGGGAATATGAATGGAGGCTTTGATGGTCGGTTCGCGAATCTCGGTAATCGAACCCGGCTCCGGCAGCATCACGGGGTTATCCACCTCGAGCATATCTTTGCCGTGGGTGAATACGTGATAAATCACACTGGGATAGGTGGAGATGATTTCGACGTCATGCTCGCGCCGAATGCGCTCCTGGATGATCTCCATATGGAGTAACCCCAGAAAACCGCAGCGGAATCCAAATCCCAATGCGAGCGAGCTTTCCGATTGATACACAAAGGCGGCGTCATTGAGACGTAGTCTGCCCAAGGCCGCTTTGAGTTTTTCGTAGTCGTTCGATTCCAGCGGATAAAGTCCGCAAAACACCATGGGCCGAACCTCCTTGTAGCCGGGCAGCATTTCGGCCGCTGGTGTCTTCGTTAAGGTCAACGTGTCGCCGGTATTAATATCGGCCGTATCTTTGATGGTCGATACGACGTAGCCCACATCACCCGCCGAGAGCGTGGGCTGCTTTGTCATCTTAGGCGTAAATATTCCGACTTCTTTGATCTCCGTTTTTACGCCCGTACCCATGAACTGCATGTGATCTCCGGCTTTCAACTGGCCGGAAAATACGCGGGCATGAGCGATCACGCCGCGGTAAGAGTCGTAGATTGAATCGAATACGAGTGCCCGGGTGCGGGGATAGTCGTGCCAGCGCGGTGGCGGGATGTTTGCCACCACGGCCTCCAAAATATCTTCAATACCAATCCCCGATTTGCCACTGGCCAGAATCGCCTCCTCGGCCGGGATCATGAGAATATCTTCGAGCTGTTGGGCGCACAGGTCCAAATTGGCACTCGGCAGATCGATTTTGTTGATGACCGGAATCACCTTCAAATCCTGCGAAAATGCGAGATGGGCATTGGCGACGGTCTGCGCTTCGACGCCTTGGGCGGCATCGATCAGCAGGAGAGCACCTTCACAAGCGGCCAGACTGCGGGAAACCTCATAGGAGAAATCCACGTGGCCCGGTGTATCCATCAAATTCAATTTATACGCCTTACCGTCTTTGGCGTGATACATCATCGTAACCGGATGGCTTTTGATGGTGATGCCGCGTTCCCGTTCGAGGTCCATCGCATCAAGATGCTGAGCGGTCAGCGCGCGCTCCGAAACCGTACGCGTGTGTTCGAGCAACCGGTCAGACAACGTTGTCTTTCCGTGGTCAACGTGGGCGATAATACAAAAATTGCGGGTAAGAGAGACGTCCATCAACGGCGCGATTCGGGTTAAGTAAGAACGAATTCCAACGTGGGTTTAGGCCTCAAAGTCCGCCATTTCAGCGAAGCTTTTCACAGCCCAATCGCGCTCGGTGCGGCGGGCCAGTCCGGCGAGGACTTTGCCGGGACCGAGCTCCCACAATTCGGTTGCCCCAGCGGCCACGGCGGCGCGGGTGCAATCTTCCCACAAAACGGAAGACACCACCTGTTTCACCAAGGCTGCTTTAATTTCCGCCGGATCCGATAACGCGGCTCCGGTGGTATTCGTGTAAACTTTGAGATTTGGCGCCGCGAACGGAATGTCCGCTAAATAGGCGGCAAAGCGTTCCCGCGCGGGTTCCATCAGGCGGCTGTGATAGGCTCCGGCGACATTGAGTGGAATCACCCGTTTCATTCCCCGTGCTTTACCGGCCTCAACGGCGGTCGCCACCTTGGACTTCTCACCGGAAATGATGATCTGACCCGGAGCGTTAAAATTGGCGGCTTGAACATCGAATTCAGCACAGAGCTCACTGACACTCTCACGGGACTCGCCGATGATGGCGGCCATGCTCCCGTCGGACATCTCGCAGGCTTCCTGCATGAGCCGGCCGCGTTCGGCGACAATTTTGAGTCCGGTGGAGAAATCGTAGACCCCGGCAACACAATATGCGGTCAACTCCCCCAAGCTTAAGCCCAAGGCTGCATCCACGTCGTCCAGTTTGCCTTGTTCCTGCAGCACCCGGTGTAGCGCCACGCCGTGAACGAATAACGCGGGTTGGCATACGCCGGTTTCGGTGAGTTTCTCCTCGGGACCTTCGAAGGAAGTATTCGATAAGTCCCAGCCCAATATCTGGTTAGCTTGTTCGTAAATAGCCCGGGCGCCATCACTCGATTCAGCGAGTGACTTCCCCATTCCAACCTTTTGGGCACCTTGCCCGGCAAAAAGTAATGCAATAGCCATGATGTAAACGATCAGACGTATTGCTCCGCGACGCCGAACCCAAGCCCTAAAACCGATTCAAACGCCGGAAGTATTTCTCATCATCCTTCACGGGTGGCCTCCATGGCTCATTGTTCTTTTGAGCGGCGGCGCTGGTTCCAGCCGGCACCGGCACGGATCTGACCGTATTCGGTAAGGAACGGGATACGGCATTATCGTTGCGAGTCGTCGTCACCGGTGGCGCTAAAATGCCGGACAATCCCCCCACGGGCGATACGTCCCGATTTAAGTCCAAATAAGGATTCGGACCTTTCCCTTCCGGGATATCGACCGTCTGCGAAAGTGAATCGGAGCGCGGCAATAGACGGTCGATTCGCCCCGGCGCAAGATCCGAACCCATTGATTCCAGGGAATCTCCAGGTGTCTGATCATGGGCGATATTCAGACGAGCGAGCTCGTCGGCGCTCAACCATTGGGCCATGAACCCGTCGAGAGGGTTCACGGTGCTGAGTTTATCGGCTGCCTTGAGGCGATCAGAGGAAGTTTCCGGATTATCCGAATCCTCGTCCTTTTGCTCCCCCATCGCGAGTTCGAGCCAGAAATCGACAGACCCTTGCTCGGGATCGTCCGCGCCCCATTCGGCTTCAGCGCGCTCTTCATCGGTCTCATCATCTCCTTACCGCAATGAGTTCACCCCGTGGACGAGCCAGTTCTGGGCTCTCCATTCGGCCGTCTTTTCGGTGTCGGTTGCTTCGTCAGGGCCAAGATCGATCAATTTGCCCGGCAAAACTTGGGCTTCACCTGATACCGTTGGGACAAAATCCTGAGATCCGCCCGACTGCAGGGATTCGTCAGAATCAAGCCCCCGCTTCATGAGCTCAATCCGTTCAATACCGGAAAGGGTGCGCTCCAGTTCAGTCGGGCGAGGTTCTTTTTCCTGTTCGGTTTGGCCCGAAACCAGACCGCCGGGCAACATCAGTCCCAAACCGAAAGCGGCGCGAGCAGTGACGTGGCGAACAGACATGAATTTTCTCCCGTTACCTTTACGGACTATTTGAAGAAAATCCCCTTCAGGTTCATTTCGAGAGCCTGTGGATTCGGGGAGTAACGGACGCCATCGGCCTTACTGATCTTACCTTCGCTGATCAAACGCATGATATCGCGGTTGAATGAGTAGCTGGCGGAATCCGTCCCGGCATTGAGCAGCTCTTGGATTTTGCCCATCTCATTCTCGAGAATCAGATTTTTGACCGTAGGATCGGCCGCCAAGATTTCATTGGCCGGCACGCGGCCGCCCCCTTCCAGCGTCGGGATCAGTTTTTGGCAGATGAAACCGCGCAAAGATCCGGCAATTTGGCGACGGGCTTGAGCGAGTTGCTCCGGAGGGAAAAACTCGAACAAGCGCGTGAGTGATTGAGCGACGGTGGCCGCGTGCATGGTGGAGAACACCAAGTGACCCGTTTCCGCCGCGGAAATCGCGGTCTCAAACGTTTCCTTATCCCGCATCTCACCAATCAGGATGATATCGGGATTTTGGCGCAGCACCGCTTTGATCGCCAGCCCGAAGCTTGGAACATCGGTGCCAATTTCCCGCTGTTGAAACACGGACTTGTCGTCGACAAAGGTGTATTCAATCGGGTCTTCGATGGTAACGATATGACTATCGAGATTGCGGTTAATCCGGTTCAGCATCGCCGCCATGGTCGAGCTCTTACCCGAACCGGTGGCACCGCAGATGAGGAGGATGCCATCCTTGGCTTTGGCCAAATTCAGCATGGCCTCGCCGTTGAGGCCAAGATCCTCAAATTCCGGAACCGTGCTTTTGATGTGACGGAAAACGATGCTGGGGGTGCCACGTTAATGAAAGGCGTTCACCCGGAAGCGGCCCACTCCCTCCGCAGAATACGCGAAGTCGACCTGATTGGTCTCTTCCCAAATCGGTCGAAATGCCTTGGGCACGTGCTCCTCGACAAAGGCGCGCGCTTCGTCGCCCTGGATGGGATCCATATCCACCGGCTTCAATTGGCCGGCCAAACGCACGTAGCCGAGTTTGTTGGTTTTGATGACGATGTCACTCACATCGCTATCCACTGCCAATTTAAGAAGGTCGTTAAATATTTCGGTATGAGGTGTCATGGTGAAAACGGGATCCAAAAAATGTTGTGGATTTGATAAAGTGGCGTGCTTTCCTCGGCAAGGTCCATTAGGCTCCTGACTTCCCATGAAAAACCGTCCACTTACCGGCACCATCACTGCATTGGTGACCCCGTTCTCGCGAGGTCACGTCGATACCGACGGATTGAAAAAACTGGTTAAAGCACAATTGCGCGGTGGCGTAAACGGTCTCGTGCCGATGGGAACGACCGGTGAATCCCCGACCGTTTCCCATGAAGAGCATATGGACGTGGTTTCGACCGTCATCGAAACCGTGGCGGGTAAAGTTCCCGTGATCGCCGGCGCCGGCTCAAATTCCACCCGAGAGGCCGAAGCCCTCACCGCACGGGCCCATGAAGCGGGCGCCGATGCCATGCTCGCGGTTGCCCCCTACTACAACAAGCCGAGCCAAGCCGGCCTTTTCCTGCACTTCAGTCGTATGGCCGAGCAAACGGATCGGCCCATCGTGTTGTATTCCATTCCGTCGCGATGCGGCATTGAGATCGGCGTCGATACCGTTGAGAAGCTGCGGGCAAAATACCCCCACGTGGCGCACATCAAGGAAGCCGGTGGATCGGTGGATCGGGTGGACCAGCTTAAGGCGGCGATGGGAAATGACATCACTGTTTTGAGTGGAGATGATAGTCTCACCCTGCCCTTCATGTCGGTCGGCGCCGAGGGCGTTATCAGTGTGGCTTCGAATTTCCTGCCCCGTGACGTTTCGCGCCTGGTGCAGGCGGCCTCGGCCAATGATTTTGCGAAAGCGGCCAAGATTCATCGCCGTCTTTACCCCCTCTTCAAGGCCCTGTTTGTGGAGCCGAATCCGGTGCCGGTGAAGTTTGCCATGCAGCAAGCGGGCATGATCGCGACCACCGATGTGCGGGCACCGTTGTGCAAATTATCCGCTGCGGGCCGTAAGGTCTTAAATGCCGCACTCGCCAGTCTCTAATCGAATTCCGCCATGTCCTCACCGAATCTCGTAATTATTGGTGCCGCCGGCCGCATGGGGCATGCCCTGAAGGCCGCCGCCGCCGAACTCTCCCTCCCCGTGGTGGCATCCCTCGATCAAGGCGATGATTTGGAGGCGGGAATCGCCACGGCAGATGTCGTGGTCGATTTCAGTTACCACACCGTGACACCGGATGTGATTGCGGCCTGCACAAAACACGCCAAGCCGCTCGTCATTGGCACGACCGGTCACGCCTCGGACGAAAAAGCAAAACTCCTGACGGCGGCCGCGCAGACTCCGACGGTGTGGGCCGGCAACTATTCCGTTGGCGTGAATTTGCTCTATGCGCTGACCCGTCGAGCGGCTTCCGTTCTGGGCAAGGATTACAATGCCGAGGTCACGGAGATGCATCACCGCTTTAAGAAAGACGCGCCCAGTGGCACCGCGGCGCGGATCCTGGAAATCATTTTGGAAGAACGCGAATTGGCGGAGAAGGATCTGCGCCATGGCCGGGCAGGAATTACCGGCGAGCGCACGGACGACGAAGTCGGAATTCACTCCCTGCGTGGTGGCGATGTCGTGGGCGAACATACCGCCATGTTTGCCGGCATGGGGGAACGATTGGAAATCACCCATCGCGCGACCGATCGGGGTATTTTTGCGCGGGGCGCCCTGCGCGCTGCGCAGTGGGTCGTGAAGCAACCGGCAGGCGTTTACGACATGCAACACGTGCTCGGGCTCGATTAAGCAAAGCGACTATGATCACTTCCATTCGCGGCCCCCTGGTCGAAGCTACCCCTCTCCGGGCCGTCATTGAAATCAATGGGCTCGCTTACGAAGTTAATATTCCGGTCACCACGGCTGAAAAACTGCCGATTACGGGTCAGGAAGTGAAACTGCACACCCACGTGGTGTATCGGGAGGATTCCCAGAACCTCTATGGTTTTGCCACGACGGAAGACCGGGATTTTTTCCGCCTGATGATTGATCATGTGAGTGGCATCGGCCCCAAGGTGGCCCTCAGCATCATGAGCCGCCTGTCGCTGCCGTTACTACAGAGCGCAATCCGGGATGGCGATGTCGCCACGCTTTCGAAATGCCCTGGTATTGGTAAAAAGACCGCTGAACGTTTGGTGATCGAATTACGCAGTCGCATTGGCAGCAGTCTCGCGCCAGCGGCGGATTCGACCCCGACTCCCGGGACCGAAGCTGGCAACACGGGAGGCGCACTCAGCGATGCCGTGGCCGCGCTAAGTGTACTGGGTTATAAGACGGCGGAAGCCGACAAGGCGGTGCGCCAAGCCATGATTGCACTCGGCGGAGACGCCTCCACCGAGCAGCTGATCAAGCACGCGCTCGGGCGCTGATGTTTCGAAGACACACCCTAACGCTGAAACTGGAAAGCAGTCATCGCTTGGGGAACATCTTCCGGCGATACCCAGCGGGTATTTAAGCTGCGAACTTCGAGCGGAGTAGCGGGTGCCATTTCCCAGGCGTCGATCTCAGTCCGCTCGATTGGCGCAAATTGTAACTGTGCCATCCACGCGAATGAATCATCCACTGCTTTCATGCCGGGAACTCGACCCGCGGAATCCCGTTCATTCAGAACAAAAACCGTCTGGTAGGGGTCTTCATCAACGTGATTGAGCGTCCGCACGGGAGTTGGATGGGGAATGCTCTGCGCAATTCCACTTTCTTCTACCACATCAGACGGTGTGCCAAAATAAGCCACAAAGGCGAAACAGGCGGCAGCGAGACCAGCGACGGCCCCACCCCACGTTTGCCAGTTAGGTCGCACCGCCTGGGGGGCGGGCTCAAAATCCACTATGCCGGCAGCATCTGACTGCGCTGCGGCGACCAGATCGGCCACCCGCGGTTGCGGTGCGTCGGTCTCGGCGAGCAGTTTTTGGGTAGCCCGCTCCATCTTGCAGTATTGGGCATATATTCGCTGGCGTTCGGGACTGCTCGCGATCGCCTCCTCAATTTCTTGGATCTCTGCGCCGACCAATTCTCGGTCGGTGTAGAGATTCAGCATCTCGATAAAACGTTCGTGGTTCATTAGATATCTTCCACCATTTTGCTGCGCAGGCTTTCGCGGGCACGGGCAATCCGGCTTTTGACGGTGCCGATAGATATGGTCAAAATATCAGCAATTTCTTCGTAGGTTAGGTTTTTGACGTTACGCAGAACGAGGATCTCGCGGTGCTTGGGGCTGAGTTTTTCCATGCCCTCGGCGATGTTATCGACCAACTCTTGGGTGATGGTCGCATCTTCGGGGGTTTCACTCTCCGTAACGAAAATTTCAGATAAAGGCGTGGAATTGTCATCGCCGACCGGCTGGTCGAACGAAACGGTTTTGTCGCGCTTGCGGCGCCACCAATACCAGTAGCGATTCCGGGCCAAATTGGTGGCAATTTGATACAGCCACGTCGAAAAAGCAGAGTCACCGCGGAAGTTCACCAATCCTCGATGAGCACGAATGAATGCGTCCTGGGTTACCTCTTCTGCATCCTGTTGGTTCTTAAGAAGTTGGTGAACCATAGCGTATATCCGATCCCAGTAGCGGCTCACCATTTCCTCGAACGCCGCCTGATCGCCGTTTTTGAAACGGAGGACAAGAGCATGGTCGAGGGCGACTTCTTGAGCTTTCGTAGACATAGGCTGTGCTGTCTTGGGACGAGGGTTAGCGCTGTTTGTTCCCATTTGTCTACAAATTTCAAATTTAGAGCAGAAGCCGCTCACGGTCAGTGAAAACCCAAGGTAATTTGCCGTCAAATGGCCGCGACAAGAAAAAGGACTTGCCTAACCAACAACCCGAACCGTATCTCCACTCTTCCTTTGGGAATGGGTCGATAGCTCAATCGGTAGAGCAGTTGACTTTTAATCAATTGGTTCAGGGTTCGAGTCCCTGTCGGCCTACCATCCTCAAAGCTCGTTTAGCGGAAATGATTTAGAGAGGGAAATCCGCTTTCATGGCGGTTTTTTTCTCGCGATCATGGTGCGATTCTCGTGTTTTGTGCGTCGCTTAACCCAGCACGGCTTGGATGTTACGCATCCCCCCCTATCCCATGCACCGTCTAATCATCATCGAAGATCAAACCGCCATTCGCGAGATGCTGGTGGAGATTCTAAATACCGAGCCAGACTATGAGTTGATCGGTGAGAGTGGTGATGGCCAAAGTGCCCTCGCCCTTTGTCTCGAGCTCAAGCCGGATTTACTGGTGCTGGACGCCAAACTTCCGGGCCTGAATGGAGTGGATCTGCTGCGGCGGGTGGCTCGCCAGCTGCCCGGTATTCGCGTGTTGGTGTTTTCTGGTTATGAAAACCCGGTTCTGGTGCGCGAGATGCTCGAAGCCGGTGCGCACGGATTTGTCGAGAAAACGGCCGGCCTCTTCGAATTTAAAAAGGGTCTTCATACGGTGGCCAGCGGTGGTACCTACTTTGGTCCCTCCGTCGCGGCAATCATGCGCGATGTGGTGTCCAACCCGGCAGCAAGCCAGACGGCCGATTTCCTGACCGAACGGGAACGCGAGATTTTGCAATTGGTGGCCGAGAGCCACAGTACCAAAGAAATTGCCCTGAAGCTCAGCATCAGCGTCAAAACGGTC
>CBFHXU010000048.1:0-285 GCA_965659875.1 uncultured Opitutaceae bacterium | reverse complement strand
TGCGGAAGTTAAACCTGCATGACGTCGCCAGTCTCACCCGCTATGCGGTGGACATCGGTTTGATCGAGTCCAAGACGACGAACTAGTTGATAGCTTCCCGAAATCTTCGCTCCAGGAGTTGAAGTATTTCCGGCGATTCGCCGATCGGCTGAGTGGTCACGGTTTTTAACCGGGGGTGTTTTTCTCCCACTGCGGCACAGATCTGTGCAATGTCGCCTTGCTCCCCCGCATGCCGGCCGGAGAAAAGAAACTGCAGGGCCACCACGATCTCTTCTTCCCCGCTCG
>CBFHXU010000047.1:0-17848 GCA_965659875.1 uncultured Opitutaceae bacterium | reverse complement strand
CGCTAAAAGCAGCGGAGGCCGCATGGGAAACTGCGATGATGTCGTTGCCCAACCTGCCGCACGAAAGTGTGCCCGAAGGCAAAGTGGACGAGGACAACGTGGTGGCGGCGACGCACGGCGAGGTGGGCTCCGTCTCGGCTCAGGCCAAACCGCACTGGGAGATCGATGGTTTTGAAAAGCTTTTTGACTTCCCGCGTGGCGCGAAGGTGACGGGAGCGGGATTTCCTTATTACATCGGTGACGGGGCCAAACTCGTGCGGGCGTTGATTCACTTCTTTTTGGATGAAGCCGGGCAGGCGGGTTACACCGAAGTGAATCCTCCGATTTTCGTGAATGCGGCCAGTGCGACGGCGACGGGAAATTTACCCGACAAAGAAGGACAGATGTATGAGACGGTCGTGGACCAGCTTTACGCGGTGCCGACGGCGGAAATTCCGCTGACCAATTTTTTCCGCGATGAGATTTTGCCCGAGGCGGATCTGCCGGTGCAGCGCTGCGCTTATACGCCTTGTTTTCGGCGCGAAGCGGGCAGTTACGGCAAGGACGTGCGTGGCCTGAATCGGTTGCACCAGTTCGACAAGGTCGAGTTGCTTAAGTGGGTTCACCCCAGCCAAAGCTACGTCGAATTCGAGAACCTACGCGGTGATGCTGAGCGCCTGCTGCAAAAGCTCGGGCTGCCGTATCGCGTGCTCCTGATGTGTGGCGGTGATCTTGGATTTGCCCAGGCCAAGAAATATGACCTCGAAGTCTGGTCGGCGGGGCAGGAGCGCTGGTTGGAGGTCTCCAGTTGTTCGAATTTTGCGGATTTCCAGGCCCGACGGGCCCGGATTCGCTTCCGCAACAGCGATGGTAAACCCGAGTTGGTGCACACGCTGAATGGCTCCGGACTTGCGGTGCCTCGCGTATTGGCCGCGTTGTTGGAAAACAATCTCCAGGCCGACGGCACGGTGAAATTACCGGAAGTACTGGTGCCGTATTTCGGGCGGGATACGGTTTCATTCGGCTGAAGACCAACCCGCTAAGAAACTTGTCATGGCCCCCGCTCGACTCACCAAATGGCAGCGCGTGGCGGTTGAGTTGGGGGGACGGGTCCGGATCGATCAACTCGATGCTGACGTCGTGGCACTGGCGGCAGCGGCGGGGAAACGAAAGTGGATCCTCGCCGTTTCGGGCGGGGCTGATTCCCTGGCGATGTTACTGCTCGTCTGGGCGCACTGGCCGGACCGCCGGGAAAAGATGGTGGTGGCCCATTTTAATCACAATTTGCGGGGCACGGAGTCCCGGGCCGACCGGACGTTTTGCGCGCAGGTGGCGCGCTCGCTGGGGGTGGTATTCGAGACCGAAACCTGGAGCGATCCGCCGGGGTCACCCAGTGAGGCCCAATCCCGTGCGATCCGAACTTCGTTTTTAGAGCGCGTGCGCCGACAACATCGCGCCCGACTCATTTGGACCGGACATCATTTGAACGATGTCGTGGAAACGATGTTCATGCGCTTGGCGCGGGGCAGCGGCTCGGCGGGGTTGGCCGCCCCGCGACCGATGCAAAAGCAAAGCGCTGCCGGGACGATTCGGGTGCGTCCCTTGCTTGGATTGCGGCGAGCGGAAATCACCGATGCGTTGAAATCGGCCGGCGGGAGTTGGCGGGAGGATTTGTCCAATTCCTCGGGTGACTATTTCCGGAATCGCGTGCGTCGTGACGTTGTTCCAGACTGGGAGCAGGCGGCTCAGCGCGACGCCGTGAGGGGGGCGGGTTTGTCGCGTCGCCTGCTCGACGAGGACGATGAGGCACTGGAAGCCTGGTTGGCCGAGATCGCTCCCATCGATGTGCATGGGCGGCTGGTTTTGAAAACCCTGCGGGGGCGGCCGATCGCGCTTTGGCGCCGGGCGCTGCGGGCTTGGTTATCGCGACAATCCGATGTCGGAGACCTGTCGCGAACGGGATTCGAGGAATTGCTCAAAATGGTCCGAAAAGGCGAAACCACCCGTTTTAGCCTTGGAAAATCGGGTTTTGTGCGAATTCGGCGAGGATTTGTGTTTTTTGAGCAACCTTCTGCGAATTAGTGGGTAATACCCGTATACGATAATCGAAACGATCTCGGGTGGCTTCGTTGACTTCTCAGCGGGGAACCTCCAAGTTGATCCTTTAGACCCATTTTTTGATGTCCGATTCAGATCCCGATAAGTCCCGCAAGCCATTGCGTTCTCCCAATCCCGACCGTTTCCAGATGCCCAAGGTATTCCTGATCTGGATCATCATCATCGGTGCCGTTGTGGCACTTTGGGCGTTTAACCCCGGCAACATGTCGCAACCCTATGAGTTGAAGATCTCCGAGATCGTCAAACTCACCGAAGAAGGACAAGTGGTGTCCGGCGTGATCAAACCCGACCCCTCGGGCGGTCGTGACTGGACCCTGATCTCAGGAGTGGCATCGGACACGATTTTTACCAATGCGAAAGGCGAACCGACGGCTGATTTTCGAGGCGAAGGACGTTTGACGGATACGAATCAAGAGAAGCTGCAAGAAAGTGGTGTTTTCATTGAGCGGCGCTCGACGACGGTTTGGACGCAACTCGCGAGTAATATCATCCCATTTATCATCATCATCGGATTGTTGTACTTCCTCTTCGTGCGCCAGTTGCGCAACGCCGGGAGGGGCGCGATGAGCTTCGGCAAGAGCAAGGCGAAGATGATGCAGCGCGACCGGGATAAGGTGAGTTTCAAGAACGTGGCCGGATGTGATGAGGCCAAGGAAGAGATCGCGGAAGTGGTCGATTTCCTGAAGGACCCCAAGAAATTTCAAAAAATGGGCGGTCAGATCCCGAAGGGTATCCTGCTGGTGGGGCCTCCTGGCACGGGTAAAACCCTGCTCGCGAAAGCGGTGGCGGGGGAGGCTGATGTGCCGTTCTTTAGTGTCTCGGGTTCCGATTTTGTAGAGATGTTTGTCGGTGTCGGTGCCAGCCGCGTCCGCGATATGTTTGAGCAAGGTCGCAAGAGCGCCCCCTGCATCATCTTCATCGACGAAATCGACGCCGTCGGCCGCCAGCGCGGAGCCGGACTCGGCGGAGGTAACGATGAACGCGAACAGACGCTCAACTCGCTGCTCGTTGAAATGGACGGATTTGATACGACGGATGGAGTGATTATCATCGCCGCGACCAATCGCGCCGATGTGCTGGATAGCGCCCTGTTGCGGCCCGGCCGATTCGATCGACAGATCCGCGTTGATCTGCCGGATCTGATCGGTCGCGAGCAAATTCTGCGCGTCCACGCGCGAAAAATTGCCCTATCCGATGATGTGAATTTGCCCGATATCGCTCGGGCGACCTCCGGAATGTCAGGAGCCGACTTGGCGAATTTGTTGAACGAAGGAGCGCTTTTGGCGGCCCGTCGGGACAAGAAAAAGGTGGAGGCCATCGACGTCGAAGACGCGCGCGAAAAAGTGCTGTTCGGCCGTGAACGCCGACACGTCATGGACGAGGACGAGAAGAAGATGACGGCATGGCACGAAGCGGGTCATGCCTTAGTCGGAGCACTGCTCACGGATGATTGGTTACCCATTCATAAAGTCACCATCCTGCCGCGAGGAGGCGCGCTGGGTATGGCCATGTATGTGCCGAGCAAGGACCTGCATAGCCACCATAAGAAACGGCTCCTCAATCGAATCGCGGTTGGATTGGCCGGTCGAATTGCAGAGGAAATGGTGTTCGACGATATTTCCAATGGGGCTTCGGGTGATATTAAGCAGATCACTCAAATGGCCCGTCACATGGTGTGCGACTGGGGCATGAGTCCGTTGGGGCCGATTGCTTACGGAGAAAACCAAGATACCGTTTTTCTGGGCCGGGATATCACGAGGAATGAACACATTTCTCCCGACACGGCCAATTTGATTGATGCCGAGGTGAAGAAGATCATCGACGATCAATATGAGCGCACCACGAATCTGATGACGGAGCACCGCGCCGCGTTGGATTCGATCGCTGAGGCGCTCATGGAGTATGAAACCATCGAGGGTAAACATGTCCGCGAAATCGTGGAGCATGGTTCGCTGCAAACAACGGTGATATCGAGTCTGCCGCCTGAACCGGAAAAGGAAGAGGCCCAATCGGAAGAAAAGGAAGATAAGCCCGAGCCTGAATCCGATATCGGTGGGGCGGGAAACCCGGCTCCGAGCCCGGCCTAGGCAATTTCTTACTCCCACCGCGATTCGACGCCCTCACTGGATTGAGGGCGTTTTTTGTTTTCGCTTTGCGGGGGGCTGATTCACAGGCTGCCGCTCAATCGATCCCAATCATGCCCACATCAACTTCATTGAATTTCTCCGCCTTGGGGGAGCGCGCGCAGCCTCCGACCATTGCCAAACTCATGGCGATGGCGCTGGAAAACCCGGAGTTGTTGTCGATTGCGGCAGGTTTCACCGATACCTCTAATTTGCCGACGGAGGGGGTCGAGCAGGCCGTGGCGGAGTTGGTTTCCCGCCCGGGAACACCGGAGTATTTGCAATATGGATCCAACCAAGGACGTCCTGAGCTCCGCCGGATGTTGGCGGAACATCTCACCCTCCAGGAACCGGCTCTGGATCAAGCGGAGATTCAACGCGGCGCCTTCATCACCAACGGGTCGCAACAGGCGTTATATCTCGCGGTGCAGGTGCTGTGTGATCCCGGAGATATCATATTAGTGGATCGGCCGAGTTATTTTGTATTCCTCGAAATGTTAAAAGGCCTCGGGATTGAGGCCGTTTCGATACCGACTGATTCCGCGGGATTGGTCGATGGAGAGGCCCTGGCCGAACTTCTGGCCGAAATGCGAGTCTCAGGCCGCGCGGATAAACTCAAGGCCGTGTATTTCGTGAGTTATTATTCAAACCCTTCGGGGCGAAGTTTAACCGAGCCGGAGAAATCCATGATCGCCGAAAAACTATCTGCCAAAGATATGGTGGTGCCGGTCATCGAGGATGCGGCCTATCGCGATTTATATTATCGTGAGCCTTGGCCCGCTCCGAGTGTATTATCGATTCCGGCGTGGGCGGAGTTCCCGAAGTTATATACATCGACCCTGACCAAACCCTTCGCCACGGGCCTGAAGGTGGGATTTGCCACCTGCAGCGACGTCGAATGGCGCGCCAAGATGTTACATGTGAAAGCGCATCACGATTTCGGCACCGCTAATTTTAATCAGGCCCTGTTCGAACAGGTGCTCGCGGACGGCGGTTTTCGGGATCAGTTGCGAAAAATCCGTCCGGCTTACGAAAGTAAGATGCTCACCCTGGATGCGGCGTTAAAAGATGCAGGGTTGGGTGAGCTCGGCTGGAAGTGGGACCAACCCGCCGGTGGTCTTTATCTATGGCTCACGGCGCCGACGGGTGTCGACACCTCTCTGGACTCCGAATTTTGTCACGCCTGTGTCGAAGCGGGGGTGCTTTATGTGCCGGGTGAGTTGTGTTTCGGCGACGATGCCCCGTCTGATACGATCCGTTTGAGTTTCGGGGTGTTGGATCAGAATCAACTTAAAGAGGCGGCCAAACGATTCGGAGCCGTCGCTCGGCGATTTGCCAAATAGTTACAAAACGAGCTTGGATTACATTATACCGCCGGTAACAGTCCGCGGGAATTAATATGAACATTTGTTGCATAGGAGCAGGTTATGTAGGTGGCCCCACCATGGCCATGATCGCCCACAAAGCGCATGATATTAAGGTCACCGTCGTGGACCAGAATCAATCCCGGATCGACGCGTGGAATTCGGATACGTTGCCCATCTACGAGCCGGGTCTGGATGAGGTGGTGAAAGAAGCCCGCGGCAGGAATTTGTTTTTCTCCACCGCCGTAGCGGATGAGATCAACGCTGCGGATATTATATTCGTGGCGGTGAATACCCCGACCAAAACCTACGGGGTAGGGGCTGGTCGCGCGGCGGATCTTCGTTTTATTGAATCTGTGGCGCGCACCATCGCGGAAGTCGCTACGGAGGATAAGATCATTGTGGAGAAGTCCACCATCCCGGTGAAGACCGCGTCCACAATTCAGCAAATCCTCGCGGCCAATACCCGCGGGTTGAACTTCGAAGTATTATCTAATCCGGAGTTTTTGGCGGAAGGCACTGCGATTGAAGATCTGACAATGCCGGACCGCGTCCTGATCGGCGGAGAGCGCACCCCGGCCGGGGACAAGGCGGTGCAGACGTTGGTAGACGTTTATGCGCATTGGGTCCCGCGCGAACGAATTATTACCACGAATCTTTGGTCATCCGAGTTGTCCAAACTCGTCGCCAACGCATTTCTCGCACAACGGATTTCCTCGATCAATTCGATCTCCGCTTTGTGCGAAGCCACCGATGCAGACGTGGATGAGGTCGCCAACGCGATCGGACACGATAGCCGGATTGGCCCCAAGTTCCTCAAGTCTTCGGTAGGCTTTGGTGGATCCTGTTTCCAGAAAGATATACTTAATCTGGTCTACCTTTGTGAGAGCTTTGGTTTACCCGAAGTGGCGGCCTATTGGCAGAGTGTGGTAAGTATCAACGACTGGCAGAAGAGTCGTTTTGCATCCCGAATTGTTAAGACGTTATTTAATACGGTTGCGGGTAAACGGATAGCTATATGGGGGTTCGCCTTTAAAAAAGACACCAATGATACGCGGGAATCCGCCGCGATTTCGGTTTGCCGTGATCTGCTGACCGAGATGGCCGAAGTTGTCGTTTATGATCCCAAGGTGCCGGCAGATCAAATTCGCCGGGATGTATTGGGTCCGGACGGGGAGAACGATCGTCTTGTAATCGAGGATTCAGCGGAGGCCGCGGCGAAAGACGCGCATGCTATTGCGGTCCTGACCGAGTGGGACGCCTTTAAAGAAATAGATTTCGAAGCTGTTTATGCTAATATGCCGAAACCAGCTTTCCTTTTTGATGGCCGCAATCTACTCGATTTGCCTGCCCTTAACGCAATCGGATTCACGACCGCGGGAATTGGTAAGTGATTTAAAGTAAAGATTTAATAGTTTAAAAAGACCCGATTTTGGATCGGGTCTTTTTTTTCAGCACGCTCGAAGAATATAGTTATTTGCATATATGGAGTAGAGCCTTGCTTTATAAAAATGAGTATATTGGTTTACGATCGTTATGGTTACCGACAAAATTAAACAACTACAGGAACTGCAGGCTCAAGCTGCGAACTTACAACAATCCATTGAAGCGGAACGAACGAAAGAGTTGGCCGCTCTTCCGGCTCAATATGGATTCGATTCCGTGGAATCGTTTATCAAAGCGGTTCGCGCTGCCGGCGGTAAAGGCAAGGGCAAGCGCGGTCGTAAGCCGAAGGCCGCCGCGGGCGGCAAACGTTCCCGCACCAAGATTACCCCTGAACTCAAACAAAAGGTGATCGCGGCCGTAAATGCGGGCAAGACCGGCGCTGCCATCGCCAGCGAATTTGGTATTTCCCTGCCTAGCGTGCAGAATATCAAAAAGGAAGCCGGTTTAGTTAAAGCCCGTGGTGCCGGTGAGGCCGCTGCTGCACCGAGCCCGGCCCCCGCTCCCGCGGAAGGCTGAGTCAGCTTTCCCACCAGTCTCAGACTACTTTGGCCCGGAGCATATGCTCCGGGCTTTTTGTTTCATCTTGCGTGAATCCGATTTCGTGAGCGGCATGGGTGTAGATGACTTCAGAGTATATTCAGGCTAATACGGACGGCACCTTGCATGATGCAGCGAACGCAAGCGTATCGCCTTTGAATAGGAGTTTTCTGTATGGCGACGCAGTCTATGAGGTGTGGCGGTCCTATGATGGGATTGTTTATGCATTGGACGAACATTGGCAGCGCCTCGTGCGTTCGGCTGACGCCGTGGGGATAAATATACCGTGGAGTGCTGATTCGATTTTCGCGCAGATTTATTCCACCGTTCAGGCTTACCGCGAGAAAGTGACGGAGCCGGGCGAATTATATATCCGACTCCAAATTTCGCGAGGAGCGGGAGAAATCGGATTGGATAGTACTTTGGCGGACCAATGTCGGTTTGTTGTATTGGTGAGGCAGTTACCCCCGCATGAAACGGGGAAACTCGAACAGGGGATCCGCTTATCGATCGCCGGAAAAATTCGTCGCAACTCCCGCCGCTGTTTGGACCCGGCCTGGAAGACCGGAAACTATCTAAATAATATAGTAGGACTACGCGACGCCAAGACCCGGGGGTTTGACGATGTGCTTTTTCTTAATCTGCAGGATGAACTCACTGAAGCCTCCACCAGTAATGTAGCCTTTATTAGGGACGGAAAATGGATCACGCCACCGACGACGGTGGGAATACTCCCCGGAATCACGCGGGCTAGAATTTTATCGGATGTGGCCGAACGCGCGGGACTTGAGGTGGAAGAGCGGGTGATACTCCCGTCAGAATTGGCGGATTTTGACGAAGCGATGTTGTTGTCGACGACCAAGGACGTGCAACCGGTCGGCTGTATCGACGATATCGCATATACGACGGGGCCGGCCACCGTCACCCGGCGTCTGAAAGACGTCTTTGTTCAGGCCGCGCGGGAATATGCGGCGCTCCATCCGAAACTGCGGGTTTAGCGATTAGTAGCGTAGCATGTCGGGTTCGATCTGTTCCGCCCAGGCGTTGATTCCGCCAGCCACGTTGCTGACCGCCGTGAATCCTTGGTCTCGTAGATACTCGGTGACACGCAGGCTGCGTCCGCCGTGGTGGCAGTGAATCAGGAGATATTCGTCGCGAGGAAGCTCGGAGCGATACTCCGGGATCTGCCGCATGGGGATTCGAAGAGCTCCCTCAATACTGCAAATCGCAAACTCATGTGGTTCGCGCACGTCAATGAGGCGGGCTTTGGTGGCGGGATCATCGAGTATCGCCCTGGCGTCGGTGACGCTAATTTCGAGAGGAGTATCGGAATCAGACATAGAGTTTGCAGAAGCGGGAGTCGGGCAGTTGATCGCTTTGTAGGTGGCCGCGTTGAGGGGGGAGGGATCTGCCGGGGCCGAACATGACGGGCAATCGGTCACCGGTTTAAAGGGAAGGGTTGAGGTGGTGGCGTTCAACGCGTCGTAGATCAGCAGCCGACCGATGAGAGGTTTTCCGATGCCGGTGATCAGTTTGACGGCTTCCAGCGCCTGCCAGCTGCCGATCACGCCGCACAATGCCCCCAGCACCCCCACTTCGCCGCAACCGGGAACGCTGCCGGCGGGCGGAGGGGTGGGAAACAGGCAGCGGTAACACGGGCCGCCGAGGTGGGGGGCAAACACACTGACCTGGCCTTCGAATTTATAAACACTGCCAAATACCAGTGGACGCCGCGCGCGAACGGCCGCGTCGTTATTTAAGTAACGCGCGGCAAAATTGTCGGTGCCATCGACGATCACGTCATAGGAGCCGAAGAGCTTTTCGCCATTTTCGGCGGTCACGCCCTCGGAGTGCTCCTTAACATCGATCAGCGGGTTTGTCTCCTCCAGGCGCTGCTTGGCGGAACTGGTTTTCAAGGATCCCACCTTATCATCCCGGTGAAGCAGCTGGCGGTGGAGATTGGATGCGTCGACGCGATCGAAGTCGGCGATTCCGAGTGTGCCGACGCCAGCCGCGGCCAAGTAAAGGGCCGCCGGACTGCCGAGTCCTCCGGCGCCGACGATCAAAACGCGGGCGTTTTTGAGCTGGGTTTGACCCGCTTCACCGATCTCGGGCAGCAGCACGTGTCGGCTGTAGCGGGCGAGTTCGGTGGGGCTGAGCGAGAACATGATTGCAGCAACAAAGAGAAATAATTTCCCGGAGTCGCAAATGATTAATTGCGACGGCATGGGACTAGCTATGCATTCTCTTCATATGTCAGATCCTTACATCGTTATCATTGCCGGAGGGAAAGGTGAGCGTTTTTGGCCGCAAAGCCGCGCGGAGCGCCCGAAACAATTGCTGCCCATCGTGGGGGATTCACCGCTGCTTACCCAGACGGTGGAGCGGGTGCTGCCCATCGTGCCGGCCGACCACATTTATGTGATTACCAGTGCGGTGCAGGAAAAAGGCGTGCGCAAGGTATGCCCCGGGCTCCCTAAAGAAAACATCATCGCCGAGCCGGAGGGTCGCGACACGGCCGCCGCAGTGGGTTTGGCCGCGGCCATTGTCGGAGCCCGCGATCCAAATGGCGTTTTCGCGGTGCTCCCCGCCGATCATGTGATCCATAACGGTAAAAAATATCAGTCCGATCTCAAAGCGGCTTTTACCGCGGCGAAGGCTGCGCCGGTGATGGTGACGATCGGGATCCCGCCCGATGAACCCGCCACGGGCTTTGGTTACGTGCAGCGGGGCAAAGTATGGAAGACGATTCGCCGTAAGTCGGTCTTCGAGGTAAAACGTTTTGTCGAAAAACCCGATCTTAAGACGGCCAAAAAATACGTAAAGTCCGGCACCTATTTTTGGAACGCCGGGATGTTTGTCTGGAGTGTGCCGGTGGTCGAAAACGCCATCGCTAAATTCGCCCCGGATCTCGACGCCGGACTCGGATTGATCCGGACCGCGCTGGCGAAGGGACGGAAGTTGGTGCCGGTCATGAAAAAGGTTTATCCGACGCTGCAAAAAATTTCCGTCGATTACGCGCTTTTGGAGAAATCGGACAATGTAGTGGTATTGCCTTCGACCTTTGATTGGGACGATGTGGGCGCGTGGCCCGCGGTGGCTCGTCATTACAAACCGGATGCCTCGGGTAACGTCGGCCGCGGTCCGACGCTCGTGGAGCAGGGGGGCAACAATATCGTATTCAGTGAAGATGGGCACCTCGTCACGGTCGTCGGTGCCGATAACCTCATTGTGGTTCACACCAAAGACGCGACCTTGGTTTGCCCGATCGATAAAGCGCAGGAAATCAAGGCGGCGGTGAAACGGGTATCGGGTCTGGCCGACGGCGCAAAGTTACTCTAATTCATCGAGGCGCTATGCGCTTTCTCGGAATTGATCCCGGCACCAAGCGCCTCGGTTTGGCGCGAGGTGACGAGCTGGGCTTGGCCTCGCCGCTACCGGCGTTGGTGCAGTCTACGGCGGCCGCCCGTTGGCAGGCTCTGCTCGATACGGTAAAACAACAGCAATGCGCCGAGATCGTGGTGGGTTATCCGCTCAACATGGATGACTCCGTGGGACCCAAGGCGAAGGAGGCGGAACAGTGGGCTGAGCGCCTGCGCGAAGCGACCCAACTCCCGGTGCATCTGGTCGATGAACGCCTCACGTCACAGGCGGCCGAGGCGACTTTGCCCAAAGAAAAACTGCGTGAACTACGGACGAGCGGGGTGATCGATTCCCGGGCGGCCACGCTGATTTTGCAGGATTATTTGGATCAACGCTTCCCGCCGGAACTGCCGGAGGGGGACTGGTGAAAGGTTCCTCCACGGAACGGCGCTGGCGCTGCACCTGTGCCTACGACGGCAGCGGATTTGCCGGCTGGCAGAGCCAATCCACTCGCGACGCCGTGCAGGATGTAATTGAAGCGCGGTTGGGTGAAATTTGTCAGCGGCCGATTCGCATCCACGGGAGCGGTCGCACCGACGCGGGTGTGCATGCGAGTGGCCAGGTGTTTCATTTCGACGCGTCGTGGCGACATGCGGCTCAAAAATTTCAAACGGCGCTGCGCACGGGATTGCCGCCGACGATCCAAATTAAAGCCATGGCGCTCGCGAAGCCGGATTTCCACGCCCGTTACAGCGCCCGGGGAAAACGATATTCCTATCGCGTTTATGAAGGGGTGGCGGATCCGTTTCAGCAGGCGTTCGTGCTCAGTCGAGAACGTCCGCGGCGGCTGGATCGCGATCGCATGCGGGCTGCGGCGAAGATCTTGATGGGACGGCACGACTTTCGACCTTTCGCCGCCGACAACGGCGCCGAGTTGGAAGATCCCGTGCGTGAGTTGACCCGTCTCGAAATCAGCGGAAGCGGCCGTTCGCTCAAATTGGTTTTTGAGGCGAATGGCTTTCTTTACAAAATGGTGCGCAGTCTCACCGGTGCATTGCTGGCGGTGGGAGAGGGGCGTTTGGAAGTGGCGGCCATTCGATCGATCCTCGCTTCGGGCCAACGCACCGAAGCGGTCGAAACCGCTCCGCCGCAGGGACTGTTTTTGGAACGCGTGTTTTATTAGATGGCGGGCACCGGATTCAGTGAAACTTTGCGGCCGATGGCGCGAACTTTGCGCGATTTGGTTTTCCCGCCTGCTTGCCTGGCTTGTGGAGGTCTATGTGAGGAGAGTCCGCTGCGTCATGTCTGTGCACGATGCGCTCCCATGATCGTGCGAGTGAAGAAACCCCATTGCGCGACCTGCGGGCACCCATTTTTCGGTCAATTGGTGGGTGAGCGGATTTGTCCCCATTGCGAAGGATTGAGACCCGTTTATCGGGACGCGAAAACGGTGACACTCTTCAAAGGACCCGCCCGGGAATATGTTTTGGAGCTCAAATACCGGCATGGTTTTTACGTTTTGGAGGATATCCGCACGCTCGTGACGGCGAATCAGGATGTGGTGGAGTTTTTGAAAGGTGCTGTGCTCGTGCCGGTGCCGTTGCATCCGCGCAAGGAGCGGGAGCGGGGGTTTAACCAGTCGCAGCTCATGGCAGAGGTCTTTCAGCAGGCCGTGCCGGACAAAATTTCTATTGCGAATCTTCTGCAAAGGCGGGTCGACACCGACTCACAGACCTCCTTTGATCGCCGTGCCCGTCAGAAGCGGATGAAAAATGCCTTTGCAGCCCGTAAAGAGGCCTCCATAACCGCCAATCAACGTTATGTCTTGGTCGATGATGTCTTCACCACTGGTTCCACTCTTAATTCCTGCGCCCACGCGCTCACCCGAGCCGGGGCGTTGAATATCGACGTCGTCACTTTTGCTCACGGATAGTTTTTAAACGCCACCACCCGCGCCGCCCATGTCGCTTTTTAGCAAGCCGAAATACTCGACGGTTGTCGTAAAGAAAAAGGATATCCCCAAGGGACTTTGGACCAAGTGTCCCATCTCTGGAGAGGTCGTTTTCAACAAAGAACTCGAAGCCAACCAAATGGTGGTGCCGAAGAGCGGTTACCATTTCCCTATCGGAGCCAATGAGCGTATCGCCTCGTTGCTCGATGAAGGCAGTTTTGTCGAAATGGACGCGGGCATCGTTTCGGCCGATCCACTGGGGTTTGTCGACTCCAAGCCCTATCCAGAGCGGATCAAAAAATATACCGCCGACAGTGGACTGCCGGAAGCCGTGATCAGTGGCACGGGCCGGATTCACGATATTCCCGTAGCGCTCGCCGTGATGGATTTCCGTTTTTGCGGTGGAGCCCTGGGGTCCGCCGCGGGTGAGAAAATCACCCGGGCCATCGAAAAAGCGGTGGAGAACAAATGCCCGTGTCTGATCTTCAGTGCCTCCGGAGGTGCACGGATGCAGGAGGGGATTTTCTCGCTGATGCAGATGGCCAAAACGAGCGCGGCATTGGGTCGCCTAAGCGAAGCCAGATTGCCCTATATTTCGATTCTTACCCATCCGACCATGGGGGGTGTTTCGGCCAGTTATGCAGTCCTCGGTGATGTCAATATCGCCGAGCCCGGCGCCTTGATCGGGTTTGCCGGTGCGCGGGTGATCAAGGAGACCACCAAACAAACGCTGCCGCCGGGTTTTCAGACCGCGGAGTTCCTCCTGCAAAAGGGTTTGATCGACCAGATCGTCAATCGCCTCGATATGCGTGATCGTTTACGAGACCTGCTCAGTGTCATGCAGGTCGGCAAGCCGCCGGTCATCGCGCCTGAAGAGGTGGCCTGAGACGGCGTTAACGCCCTTCGATTTCCTATGCGGTCGCCGGATGATTTGACCGACTACGCCTCGGTGCAGGACTACCTTTTTGGGCTCAAGGCTCAAGGGGTGAAGTATGGTATCGATCGCATGCGCGCTCTGGCGGCAGAGATCGGGCATCCGGAGAGGAATGTTCCCATTATCCACCTCGCGGGCACGAATGGCAAAGGCTCCACGGCGGCGATGCTCGACCAGATCTTGCGCCAAGCGGGCTACAAGGTGGGATTGTATACGTCGCCGCATCTCGTGCGCTTAGGGGAGCGGGTTCAGGTCAATCGGGAGATATTGTCGGAATCCGAGATCATGGCCTATACGCGCGAACTGCTGCCGGTAGCCGCAAGGTTAGGGGAGGTGAGTCCCGACGATCATCCGAGCTTCTTTGAGTTTATGACGGCGATGGCATTTCTGCAGTTTGAGCGGAAGGGTTGTGACGTCGCCGTGGCAGAGGTCGGACTGGGGGGAGAATTGGATGCGACTAACACCGTGGAGCCCGCGGTTACGGCGATCACCTCGATCGGCTTCGATCACTGTGAGATCCTCGGCCATTCCCACGCCGAGATTGCGCGGGCCAAAGCCGGGATCATCAAATCCGGGGCGCCTGTTGTCATCGGACGCGTGCCAGCGGAAGCGGAAGACGTCATTAGACGGCGGGCGGACGAGGTAGCGGCTCCGGTAAGCAGCGTGCGCGAGCGCTATGGGGATGAATTGGTAGATTACCCGGAAACGGCTCTCGCGGGCGATTGTCAGCGTTGGAACGCAGCGACTGCCAGCTTGGTGGTTGAGGCACTCGATTGGGGTATCGCATCGGCGACGATTGAAGCAGGACTCAAATCGGCGCATTGGCCGGCGCGTTGGGAAACGATTCGCATCCACGATCGGTCCGTGATCATGGATGCCTCGCACAATCCCGAAGGTGCGGCGGAACTCCGTCTCAACCTAGCTCGTCACCATGAACAAACCGGGAAGCGCCCGATTGTCGTCGTGGGTGCGTTGGGTTTGGCCAGGGCTCAACCCTTGATCGAAGCCGTGGCGGAATTTGCTAAGGAAATTCATATCGTCATCCCTCAACAGGCGCGCGCTTGTGGTTTTGCCGAAATTCGCGGTCTGATTCCGGCCAATTTCCAAGGCGCAGTGCACGAAAGTGAGGTTAAGGAACTCTTTATCGGAACGAATCTCTCCCATTGGTTCTCCCTCGAAGATACCGTGGTCGTGACCGGTTCAATTTACTTGGCTGGAGAAGTGATGGGGTATTTGCGTTCCCAACAGGGCGAAATTGAGGTGCATCTTCAGGATTTTTGAATTCATGATTATGCACTCTGAATTCTCTTCAGTGAATATTTTTTCATGATTGGAAATTGGGGTCTCACTTAAAGGGTTGTTAAGTATTTAAAAACAACACGATAGGTTTTTTATGGAATGATTTTGGAATGATACCAAATTGAGAATGAGACCGATAATCAAAAAGAGTTTGACCGAACTAATTGAACGCGACTGGTTCGTAACCGTCCTTATTGGGACTGAGTATCAATTTCATCATGAATCCAATTTTCACGTTCAAGAATCAGGATCCGAAACGCGGTCGTTTTCTGAAATTAGTTATGGGCTTCGGTTTGGTTTCTCTGGCCGGGGCAGCTGAAATGCCAACGCCTGAACAGATGTGGGCCATGATCCAACAGCAACAGGCCCAAATCGAAGAGCTGACCAAACGGGTTCAAGCGAATGAGTCCCAAACGGCCACCACCGAGACCAAGGTGTTGGCCGCGGTTTCACAGGTTGCGCAAACGGATGCGAAGATTGAAGCCACCTCAGCCTACGTCGAAACGTTGGCAGATCGTGGTGGCTCGGCTTCCGGAGGAAACGCCTGGTATGAGCGCACCTCGATCGGAGGCTACGGCGAAATGCACCTGAATTTTGGAGATACCGATCAAATCGATTTCCACCGCTGGGTGCTGTTTTTCGGACACGAGTTTTCTGATTCGATGCGCATGTTCTCAGAGTTCGAACTCGAACATTCGCTTTCCGGCAATGGTAAGCCCGGCGAAGTGGAACTCGAACAGGCCTACGCCGAATTTGATTTGAGCGAGTCCACCCGCGCCAAAACCGGTCTGTTTCTCCTTCCGATTGGTTTGCTCAACGAAATCCACGAACCGAATACATTTTACGGGGTCGAGCGGAATCTGGTGGAGAAGAACATCATTCCGACCACCTGGTGGGAAGGCGGCGCGGCTCTGAGTCATACCACCGCTGAAGGTTGGGGGTATGACATGGCGCTGCACTCAGGCCTGAATACGCCCACTGCGGGCGGCAGTGCCTTTAACATTCGTAGCGGTCGCCAAAAACTCGCCAAGGCGGTGATGAAAAGCGGTGCCGCCACGTTCCGTGCGCGTTACACGGGTATTCCGGGGCTCGAGGTCGCCGCCGCGGGGCAATTCCAACAGGACCTCGCGCAAGGCTCGCTCAATGAAAACATCGATGCCGTCCTCCTCACCGCTCATGTCGATTGGAAGCAGGGGCCGTTTGGTCTGCGTGCATTGTATGCCCGTTGGGATTTGGGCGGAACCGCTCCCGCGTTGCTGGGCCGGGACGAGCAATACGGCTATTACGTCGAGCCGTCTTACCGGATTGAAACTGAATACGGTGACTGGGGGTTCTTTGGCCGCTACAGCACCTACGACAACTCGGCCGCGAGTATCGTCGCTACCGCCAATGAGTATTTTGATCTCGGAGTGAATTACTGGCCCCATGCGAATATCGTGCTGAAAGCCGATGTGCAATTCGCCGATCCCGCCAATGGCGCCGATGACGAGACCGTGAATCTCGGATTCGGCTACATGTTCTAAATGCGACGTTCGATTCGCAGACTATTCCGCACGTTGGTCGTCGGCGCGTTTTGCGCTGGCGGCGTTTTTGCATCCGAGGATGAAGTATTCCTCGCTCCGGATCAATTTGTGGAGAACGCGTTTTCCGATGACACCACTCCGGCCCTCAAACGCCTCTGGTTGACGGCCGACCTGAAACCGAACATTCGCAAAATCATGGGCCATGACTACGCGGCCCTGCGGTTGCGTTACTGGCACCAGGGAAGTCGCACCGCTTGGATACTGGAAGAAATTGGCAAAGTGAAACCGATCACCACGGGATTTGTGGTGGAGGACGGCAAAATCTCTCAAGTCCAGGTCCTCATTTATCGCGAAAGCCATGGCTGGGAGGTAAAGCATCCCTTTTTTACCGATCAATTTATCGGAGCCCAGTTGGCTGAAAATCTGAAATTGGATCGACGCATTGACAGTATTGCCGGGGCGACCCTGTCCGTGAATGCCCTGCGGAAAATGGGACAACTGGCATTGTATTTGGACGGACAGGTGCAAGATTCGTCCGGCTGATGAGTAGTTCTGCTTCCGATTCCCCGTCGATATCTCGAAAATCCAAAAAACCAGCCTGGTGGCCTTGGCACCAGCGTCTGGGTGTAGGTTTTTCACTGATCATTGTGATCGTCGTCTTGACCGGAATTGCCCTCAATCACACGGGAGGCCTGCGACTCGACGAGCGACGGATCACCACGCCCTGGATCTTGGACTGGTATGGTATGCAGCCCGAGGGTGAACCGTTGGCTTACGAAGCCGAAGGCTGGGCGCTGCAATGGGACGAACGCATCTACTGGAACGGCGAATTGGTGGCGCCTTCTCCGGATCCCTTGGTGGGGGCGATCGCGCTAAATTCGACGCGAGTCTTGGCTACAGCATCCGAGTTGTTCCTGCTGGCTCCGGGAGGGGAGTTGATTGAACACATGGACGCGGCCTCTTTGCCGCCGGGAAATATTTTGGCCATGGGTCACTTGCGGAATGATGTCTATCTGGTCACGAGCGAGGGGCGTTTCCTATCCGAAGCCGAAATCACCGCATGGGATCGTTATCAACTCGCGGGGGATTTTGAAATGGCGGTGGCCACTCCCGCACCGGCCGAACAACGCGAAGCCGCCTTGCGGGCGTTTCGCGGAGAAGGCATCCCGCTTTATCGCGTGCTACTCGACCTCCACAGTGGTCGTCTCTTT
>CBFHXU010000046.1:0-18111 GCA_965659875.1 uncultured Opitutaceae bacterium | reverse complement strand
ACTGCCGAACACGTTATCCATCGATCGTGATGGCCGCGTATTCCTTACCCCGCACAACGTTCGTTATACCTTAAAAACCGACCTTGAGCGTGAGACCATTTCACGCCTCGCCAATGGGCTCGCGGGTCGGGACCTGTTGGACAAGGTACAGGTGCGCCACACGGCCTCGCCCCTCACGATCGCCCCCCGGGCCGGCGTGCTCACCAGTTGTTCGATGTATTTGAAAGAGCACTACGTCGTGCTTAATCAAGGCGAGGGCAACTTCGGCGTCCACACCAGCGCGGTGCTCCTCGACCCCGTCAAAACATTCGGGACCAACATCATGCTGGAGATCTACAATCCCGGCGACCAACCCGTGGTGAACCCCATGGTGTCCGTGGAGGTATTTCGCGCGCCCGAAAATGACGGCTCCCACAAAAAAACTCTGACCGAGAAGCGTGAGCTGCTCACCGAAATGACGGCTGGCGCTTACCAGCAAGTTCCCGTCGTTGACATTCCCATCATCAATCTGGGAGTCGATGGACGTCAATTCCTCCAAAGACAACGTCGGTGCAACCACCTGTATAATACCGATTTCGTAACTTCCTCTCTGCGCGTCGGAGGCCGAAAAGATCACCCAGTTAAAATTCCCTCCGATGGACGTGGTCTTGCCCCAGTCATTTTGGTCAATATACTCCTCCTCCCGGAACAACTCCCACGACGCCGGTGGCTGGAAAAGAACCCATTTCCTGCGCATAGCGTTGGAATGCCTCGGAAAACAGGCGCATGTCGGATGAGAACCCAGCGGCAGCTGCACGTTGTTTGATGCGTTTAAAGGCCGGTACTGACAACATCGCCAGAAATCCGATCAGGGTTACCACGACCATGATTTCGACTAGGGTAAAACCCCCGCGTTTTTTCTTCATTTGCATTCTCAATTTTCGTTCTCCGGACCTCGTGACTGAGTATCAACCTCATTTTCCTAAGTATTAACCCCTTTCTCCTACGTATTATTAGCATTTCGGCATTGCGTGGATTTTCGGATGCGAGAGTTTCCGTTTCATGGCTGACTACGTAGTCTCGAACAACCTCCCCTCCTCCGTTTTAATCGTTGGATCCGGCGGACGTGAACATGCCTTGGTGCGCGCCATTGCCCGTTCGCCGGCGACTCCCCGTATTCTGGCGGCCCCCGGTAATCCCGGAATGGAAGCCGAAGGCGCCCGTTGCAAATCAGTGGCAGCCGACGATCTCGAAGGCATCGTAGCACTGGCAACGGCCGAGAAGATTGAATTCGTGGTCGTAGGACCCGAAGTGCCCTTGGCGATGGGGCTGGTGGACCGCTTGACCGAGGCTGGCATCCCCGCCTTCGGTCCGAAGGCGGACGGGGGAGAATTGGAAGCCTCAAAAACCCGGACCAAACGCGTCCTGCAGAAATACGGCATTCCCACCGCGCCCGCCGCTGAATTTGCGGAGGTCGAATCCGCTCTGGCTTACCTCAGAGAGCGGGGAGCGCCCATCGTCATCAAGGCCGATGGTTTGGCCGCCGGCAAGGGAGTCATTGTAGCCGGGACACTCGATGAGGCGGAAGCCGCTGTGCGCGACATGCTCGAGGGAAATAAATTTGGTGAGTCGGGCTCCCGCGTGTTGATCGAAGACTGCCTCACCGGTGATGAGACCTCGATCCTCGTGATCGTTTCGGGTCGAGACTATTTAATTTTACCTACTTCTCAGGACCACAAACGCATCGGCGAAGGTGACACCGGCCCCAACACCGGTGGCATGGGCACCTATTCGCCCGCCGAGGTGGTTACCCCGGCGTTACTTCGCCAGATCGAAGACGAGATTGTGCGTCCATCGGTGGAGGGCATCGCCGAGGAGGGCATCGATTTTCGAGGCACCCTTTTCATCGGAATCATGCTCACGTCCGACGGCCCATCTGTCCTGGAATACAACACCCGTTTCGGTGACCCCGAGACTCAAGTGGTGCTCCCCCGATTGGATTGCGACGTGCTCGAACTCCTCTGGCGAGCGAGCATCGGGCAATTAGCGGGCTTCGATCTCCAGGAAAATGACCAACACGCCATGTGCGTGGTGATCGCCTCGCGTGGGTATCCGGAGTCATACCCGAAAGGCGACGTCATCAACTTGCCCGATCCCCTGCCCGCCAATGTTGCGCTGATTCAGGCCGGCACCGCTACCAACGACGCCGGCCAACTCGTCACCGCCGGCGGTCGTGTCCTCGGCGTCACCGCCCTGGCCGACAGCTTGAAGAGCGCCGCCGACCTCGCCTATTCCACCTGCGAGCAAATTGATTGCGTGAGCAAAGTGTATCGTCGCGACATCGGGGCGCGTCAGTTCAACCGCGAATAACCCCAGCTCTTCGTCGGGTTGCTTTTCCGCAGGAATCGCCTAGCCATAGTCGCATGGACCAGTCTGGACTTATCGTCGTAGTTTGCACGGGCAACACCTGTCGCTCCCCTATGGCGGAAAGATTGCTCACCCACGCTCTCGCGGCCGAGGAAGGCCCCTTGAAAGCGTTCCGCGTAGTTTCAGCCGGAGTCGCGGCCGGCCCCGGATCACCCGCGTCCGCCAACTCGGTCACCGCGATGAAGAGGGTAGGGTTGGATATCTCGAATCACCGCAGTCAGCCCCTGACCGAAGAGCTCATGGAGGAGGCGTCCGCGATCTTCGTGATGACCGAAACCCACCGGGCAATCATCCAAGCCGCCTGCGAGCCCCTCCTCGAGCACGTGTATCTCCTGCGCGAGTTCATGCCTGCGGGGACCGATACCGAAGTGGCGGACCCGTTTGGGGGAGCACTCCCCCTTTACGAGGCCTGCCGGGACGAAATGGTGGAGGCGATCCCGTCTTTGGTGAAATTCCTCCGCGAGAATATCGACTAAGCCAGACCTCCGTTCAGTGTTCGGAGTTCGATTGTCACTTAGTAAGTGACAATTCCCGGTGGAATTTTGGCACGAAAATCGCGTCAGAAGCATTTTCGGTTTGGGATTTTGGGGAATCGTTTCTGATAATCTCCGTTTCCACACCATGTTGACTGCCACGCCGCTCTCCTCCCTCGATCCTGAAATTGCCGCTGCCATCGCGGCCGAAAACGCCCGTCAGGCCGATCACATCGAATTGATCGCCTCGGAAAACTTCACTTACCCCGCGGTAATGGAAGCCCAAGGCAGCGTTCTCACCAACAAATACGCCGAAGGCTACCCGGCCAAACGCTGGTATGGGGGCTGCGAAGAAGTCGATAAAGTCGAAGTCATCGCCATCGAACGCGCCAAAGAACTTTTCGGGGCCGAGCACGCCAACGTGCAACCTCACTCCGGCTCCCAAGCCAACTTCGCGGTCTACACGGCCGTGCTGCAACCGGGCGACAAAGTTCTCGGCATGAACCTCGCTCACGGGGGGCACCTCACCCACGGTAATCCCGCCAACTTCTCCGGCAAACTCTACAACTTCGTGCAATACGGCGTAAACGAGGAAACCGGTTACATCGACTACGATGAACTCGCGGCCATTGCCGAACGCGAACAGCCGAAGATGATCACCGTCGGCGCTTCGGCCTACTCGCGGATCATTGATTTTGAGCGCATGGGTCAAATCGCCCGCTCGGTCGGCGCCTACCTGTTCGCCGACATCGCCCACATTGCCGGACTCGTGGCCGGCGGCATGCATCCTTCCCCGGTTCCTCACGCAGATTTCGTCACCACGACGACCCACAAAACTCTCCGCGGACCTCGTGGTGGTTTGATCCTCTGCAAAGCCGAACACATGAAGGCCATCAACTCCGCCATGTTCCCGGGCGGCCAAGGTGGTCCCCTCATGCACGTGATCGCGGCCAAGGCCGTTTGCTTCGCCGAAGCCCTCAAGCCCGAGTTCAAGGAATACGCCGCCAATGTGGTGAAGAATAGCCAGGCACTCGCCGCGGCATTTTTGAAGCGTGGCTACAAAGTTGTTTCCGGAGGGAGTGACAATCACCTCTTCCTTATCGATCTCCGTCACAACCTTCCTGACCTTACCGCCAAACTGGCTCAGGAGACCCTCGATCTTGCCCATATCACGTGTAATAAAAACACGGTGCCATTTGAAACTCGCTCTCCCTTTAAAGCATCCGGTATTCGCCTCGGCACGCCGGCGGTGACGTCCCGCGGTTTCAACGAAACCGAGATGGAGGAAATCGCCGACTGTATCGATACCGTGCTTAAAGCCATCGATACCGACGGGCTCGAAGACGCTCTCAACGCGGTCAAGGTTCGTGTCGCGTCTCTCTCGAGCGCGCATCCTCTGCCTTACTGATTTGTCTGGCGCGGACCGACGGTGACCAATCCACCGCCGCCGCCAACGATACCATTCATCATGCAAGCGCCGGAGAATAATCCACTGGATCGTAAACCATGGCCGATGAAGTGGATCATCCTCGCGATCCTGGTCTGTCTCATTCCCTACACATGGCTGACAATTGCCTTTCGTAAGCCGAATCCCGCGCACGAACCTTATCAGGACAACAAGGACCGAGCGCAGGTATTACGGCTGCTCGACAGCGGGTTTAACCGAATTGACCTGACACTGCAGCAATTGGTCGATCCGGCGGTGCCCCCCAACGACGCGGCCGACACCATCGCAATCGAAGGTGGCCTCCCGCCCCTGTTGAGCGATCTGTTGATCGACAAGCCGCCCGTGCCGGTCGATTTCCCCTTCGTCGCCGCGCCGGCATCTACGCTTTCCGGTGCCCCTTACGTGTTCAAGTTCGCCTGCTCCCAGCCCGATTTCGACGAACGGGTAAACGAATCCCGGCTCTATCAGCGCAATCGTGAATTGGTTTTGATCATCGGTTACCGCGCAAACCCGGACGGACTGCAGTCGCGCGACCGGGAAATCAAGGCGCAGATCACCATTCCCGCCAATACCCTCGAGGCAGGCGAATATAACGCCACCCTGATCGGGGCTCGCGAGTCGCGACGCTGGACTTTCCTGGTGCATTGACCGTATCAGGAGGCACAAAGCCGCGATTGACCATAGCGGCCTGATGCCTGACAACCTCTGCCTCTAACGACTTCCATGACCACGGGATCCGCCAGTTCAGACGCAGCACCAGTTGCCGATATCGAGACCAATTTCAAACCCACCGACCTCCGGGGGATCTTGAAATACATCCCTCGTTTTCGGAATCAGATCTTCGTGATCTCGCTGGATGGAGCGGTTATCGCCGATGATAATCTGGCCAATCTACTCGTCGACATCGCGGTGCTACGCAGCTTGATGATCAAAGTCGTGCTCGTTCACGGCATCTCGTCTCAGCTCACCGAACTCGCCGAAACCCGAAACGTCACGATCTCCAATGCCGATGGCACCAGCGTCACTGATGGCCCCACGCTCGACCTCGCCGTGCGCGCCTCATCGCGGGTTTCCCACCTCATCCTCGAAGGGCTGACTCAATCTGGATTGAAGTGCGCCATCACCAACGCCGTTCGCGCTCTTCCCGTCGGAGTGATCAAGGGCGAGGACCGTCAGTTCACCGGTAAAGTGGATCGAATCGACAAGGAGACTTTGGAACATCTGTTCGCGGCCGACATCGTCCCGATTATTCAGCCCATCGGTTTCGCACCGGACGGCAGCACGCTACGAATAAATTCCGATCTGCTCGCCGTGAAAGTAGCCGCCGAACTTGGCGCGACCAAAGTCATATATCTCAGTCAGCGCGAAGGCTTGCATGTCGATGGCATTTTCCGCCGCGACATCGCCGTCGAAGAGCTTTCGTCGGTATTGGAAAAATCCCCCGAAAAGATCGCCGAAGATGTCCGTTCCAAGGCCGAGCACGCCGTGCGTGGCGTAAAGAGTGGCATCCCCCGGGTGCACCTGATCGACGGCCGGATTTACGACGGTTTATTGAATGAGGTATTTTCTAGCGACGGCGTGGGCACCCTTATTTACGGCAACGACTACCAACAGATTCGAGCCGCCACGCACTCCGACACGCGCTTCGTGCACAGTTTGATTCGCAGTGCGATCGAACGAGAGGAACTTCTCCATCGAGACCTCGCGTCCATCGAAGAAGACATCGAGAGTTTCTTCGTATTCGAAATCGACGAGAACATCGTCGCGTGTATTTCCCTGCACGTATATCCGGATCATCCCGATACCGCCGAGATTGGTTCACTCTGTGTGATGCCGTTTCATCACAAGCGAGGTATCGGTCGCAAGATGGTCGAATTCGCCACGCTTCAAGCCAAAGCCAAAGGCGCCAGCAAACTCCTCGCGCTTTCGACCCAGAGTACGACCTTCTTCTCCCGGTCCTGCGGATTCGCTTTGGCCGACGAAACCGAGCTTCCCCATTCCCGTCGCTCCCAGGCTCAGAACAACGGGCGCAATGCCAAGGTGCTGGTAAAGCCACTCGGCTAAAGGGGCTCCCATTTCTCTCTGATGCGGGCAGTCATTCAACGCGTAAGCCGAGCGAGCGTTACGATATCCGAACAAGTGATCGGCGAAGTCGGCAACGGCGTGGTCATCCTGCTCGGCATCACGAGCAACGATACTCCGGCTGACGGAAAATGGTTGGCCGAGAAAATCTGCAAACTTCGCATCTTTGCCGATGATGCCGGCGCGATGAATCGCTCGCTCGTGGATATCAACGGACAAGCTTTGATCGTCAGTCAATTCACCCTGCATGCCCGCACCAAGAAAGGCACCCGACCGTCGTTCAATGACGCCGCCCCTCCGGAAATCGCCGAACCTCTCTACAAACAGTTCTGCTTCGATCTTCGCACGCTCTTGGGAGAGGACGCCGTCGCCACCGGTAAATTTGGCGCGATGATGCAGGTCGCTCTGATCAATGATGGTCCGGTAACCCTGATCCTCGACACCCACCATCGGGAGTGACGGATTGAGTTACCGCGCCTTTATTCGAGAGCAACCGGTTGAGTCGGCATTCGGAATCGGGACCACCCTATCCACCAGTTTCGGCCAAACGTATTTCATTTCGCTATTCGTGCCGTCGTTGGTCGCCGCGTTGCCGATCAGCGAAGCCGAGTTCGGGTCGCTTTACGGAATCGGCACATTGCTCGGCGCCCTCCTGCTTCCTTTCATCGCGGCCCACTACGACTCGACCCCGCTGGCTACGTATACGCGAAGGGTTTTCTGGGCGGTTGGGTTTTCGGCCCTCCTCTTCGCGCTGACGATTCACCCCATCATGCTCGTAGTCGCAGTCGCGGGTTTGCGCCTGACCTGTCCGGGGCTGATGACCCACATATCAAACACGACCATGGCCAAGGGGTTCGAGAAACGTCGTGGACGGGCACTCGGACTTTCGTCCCTGGGTTACCCCATCGGTGAAGCCATCCTTCCTCCCCTCGCAGCCATGTTGCTGCTCTTCATAGACTGGCGCCTACTATGGGGACTCATCGCGGCACTCTATCTCCTCGCCCTACCTTGGGGAGCAACCTGGCTCGTGAGTCGGGCCCGTTTTGAGTCGTTTGTGGCCACGGACTACGCGGCCATGGCCTCACAACGCAAAGGCAAGCTACGGCGCGCATGGAAACTGATGTGCACCGACTCGCGAATTTGGTGGATCCTGCCCGTGCAGGTTTTGCTGCCGATGTTGATGACTGCAGTGTTTCTTTACCAAGCACCCCTGGCCGCGAGTAAAGGTTGGAACACCACATTCATGGCCTCGCTCTTCAGTGTTTTTGCGGTGTGCAAGGCGGTCACCTCGATCTGGGTGGGACCGCGCATTGACCAGCATGGCGCGTTGTCATTGGTGGGTTTGATCGCACTCCCGGTGGCGATGGGAATGGGTCTGATGGCCACAAATTCTCATCCGGCGACAGCGGTGGGATTTTTTGTGCTCGCCGGGATAACCGGCGGCACGGCCGGAAACGTATTCTCCGCCGTTTGGGCCGAGATGTATGGTACCAGTCAACTCGGTGCCATCAAGGGGCTCACCGGTTCACTCGCCGTAGTGTGCTCGGCGATCGGACCCGCCATTGCCGGCGGACTCCTGGCCATCGGCACGAGTTTTGAAACAATGCTGGCTAGTTTCGGCGTCGCGTTCGTGCTCGCCTCCATCGGCGCAAGTCGTGCGACGCGCCCTAGCCAACCGTGACCGACTGACCGTTCTGAGCACGGCCGAGATTAAGGATAAACGGCGCCGCGATCTTCCCCCACTCTTCGGCCGTCGGATATTGTTTCGATTCATCACCGAAGGCTGTCGCCAGCATATCGGTGGCAATAATGCCGGGATTCATCGGGATGCAGGCCATCGGGTCGGGCAGCTCCTGTGCCATCGCTTGAGAGAGTCCCTCGATGGCATATTTCGAAGCGCAGTAGGGAGCGACCTGGGGGCTCGTGCTTACTCCCCAGCCTGAGGACAGATTCACGATGGTGCCCGTCCCTCGTTTCACCATCGCCGGAACGAATGCCCGAATAACGTTATAGACCCCCTTCACATTCACATCGATGAGCTGATGGAACTCCTTGGTCGGAACCTCCCAAAGATTGGCCGGGGTATTCATGATCGCTGCATTATTGATGATCAGGTCCGGAATGCCGTGGGATGCGTCCACAGTCTCGAACCAAACATCCACCTTGTTGGCCTGAGCAACGTCGACGATATCGAACCGGTGTCCCTCTCCGCAGGCGAAACGCAGATCGAGAATCTTCTCCGGGTCACGACCACAACCGATGACGGTATGGCCTTCTGCCATATAGGTGTCTGCCAAAACCCTGCCCAATCCCTTCGAGACTCCGGTGATAAGAATTTTCATAGCTTATCGCTAAGGCCAGTCCCGCTCGACGTCCACCATGGAACCCTACCGAATCAGCGACTCTGCAGGCTAAACTTATTGAGACCCGTCTTGCGACAAGCGTCCATGAGGAAAGCGATCGTTTTGAGCGGCGTCGCCTCATCCGCCGCAATCAACACGGGGATATCCCGGTTCACTTCTTTGACCTGCTGGAGCAGATCTTCGATCTGATCCTCGGTTACCACCTGTCCATTGAAAGACATCACGCCTTCGTTATCCACGCCGATGGTTACCGTGCCTTTGAATTCGTTTTCGCCCGCCGTTTCCACTTTCGGCAAAGTAATATTCAACGTTGCCGCCGATCGAAACTGCATCGTTACAAATGCAAAGAAGATGAGCATCACCAGCACATCAATCAGCGGCAGGAGATTCATCTCCGGCTTACGCCGACGCTTTTGGTAAAGCCCGCTCATTTCTCCCTACTCTCGTGCTCCGCCGCGGCCGCGCCCAGAATGCGCTCGAGAATCACGTCGAGTTGTGCGCCGTAATTCTCCACCCGGCGCTGCAAATAGCCGCCACCGACCAGAGCCGGAATCGCGATGGTCAAACCCAACAGGGTCGCCGAAAGCGCGAGCGCCACACCACTCGTAAAGGCCACCGGGTCGGGCAATCCGGTTTCCCCTGAAATCGAGGAGAACACTTTAAGCAGCGACCATACCGTGCCCGTCAGACCAATCAACGGCGCCGCCGCATAAATGATATCCAGATACGGTAATCCGCGTTCCATACGATTGAGTTCCAATCGCGCGAATGCCTTGACCGCATCTTCATCACCCTCGTGACGACGGGAAAATGCCACGATTCGCGCCAACACCGAGTCCGCGGACTCATCCAGCGACTGCCCATCCACGATCGCTTCGACGAGCTCCGGCGGAATGATCGCGCTGCGTCTCAGAGCGTAGGATCGCTCACTGAGGATAAATACCATTACAATCGAGCACAGCCCGAGAGGGTATATGAGAATGTCGGCACCGGCAAAAACGTCGATAAGGGCGATATACATGAGCATCTGCGTGTGTGGGACGCGAACTAAGACAAAAGGTTCATCAAAAATCCCTCATTGCCGCTCTCGGGTCAAGAACCGGACCCAAGTAGGTGAGAATCAAAATTCGTTCGCGCCGCTTCGACGCTGTCGACACAACCGAGGACTACCCCATGCAAATGTCCTGTTTACCCATGCGCCGACTCCTCGCACTCGCCCTCATCGTCACCACCAATATTTCGGCGGCCGAACTACTCCGGGAGTCTTTCGATTCGGAGGAATTGCCGGCTCTCTTCACCGTCGGAAAAGGTAAATGGGAGATCGTCGACGGAGCCCTGCGCGGACAACAGCTCGCCGCCGACAACCACACCGCTTTTCGCAAAATCTACCTGGATCACCAGCATGTGCGCTACGCCTATGACATGAAGCTCACCGGTGAGGCCTTTCATCAGTTGCTGATCAACTGGGGACTCGCCCACATCGCCAAGGTGGTCATCCGCTACGAAGAGGCTTCGGTTTGGAAAATAAAGGAAGCCAATAAACGAAAACAAATGACCGAGCTCGGCCACGATCAGGGCCGGGACCCCCTGCAGGGAAATTGGGACGAACCCACGACCGCCCTCAGCACCGTGCCTCTGAATCTAAAACCCGATACGTGGTATCGTGTCGTCGTCGAAATGAAAGACGACCAACTCAGCGTGCAGATCGACGGCCAGACGGCGTCCGGATCACATATCGGTATAACGGAACAGAAGGATAATTTTGGATTTCAAGCCGGCGGTCTTACGGGCCAGGTCAGCATCGATAACATTGAGGTCATCGACCTTAACAAGATCGATTAAATCTGCGCGGCTCGGTCAGGACGTTGCTCGACCAACACCGGATTGATCGCACTGGCTCCTGCGCCGGCGCGGCAATGGCCGGGACGAATCAGGTCACCATATAAGGCAGACTCGACGCGACCGTCTGCACGTCGGGCACACCTTCATGCAACTCGGCGATGGCATCCCAACGGCCATTCAAAAGGGCGTCCCGGGCAGATCCTCGAATTTCGGCCGGGATACTCTCCGCCCCATAACGCACCACCTGTGCCTCCACGTCGATCGTCACCTCAATCTTCGGATCAGACTCGATGGCGGCAGCTACTTTAGCGATTTCGGCCCGAGCCGCCACGGCGCACGGAATGCCCAGCGTGGTGCAGTTGCCAAAAAAGATCTCGGCAAAATTTTCCGCCACGATGCCGCGAAATCCATACTTCTGAATCGCTTGCGGGGCGTGTTCACGGGACGAACCACAACCAAAATTGGCACCCGAGAGCAGCACGGTGGCGGACTTGAAACGCGCGTCGTTGAGGGGATGGGCGCGGTCATTGCCGTCGGCATCCTTGCGCACGTCGTAGAAGAGGTATTCGCCGAGTCCGTCGAAGGTGACGCACTTCATGAAACGCGCGGGAATAATGCGGTCGGTATCGATATCGTTACCGGGAACATGAACTGCCTGACCGGTGACGGCGGTGATTTTTTCTAAAGCCATGACAAAGTCTTTCGTTGGAAAATTAGTTACTGGAAACGTCGAACACCTCGCGGGCATCCGCAATTTGTCCGGTGACGGCGGCGGCGGCGACCATCAACGGGCTCATCAAAACGGTGCGTCCGGTAGTGGAACCTTGGCGGCCCTTAAAATTACGATTGGAGGAGGAGGCGCAGAGTTGATCACCGATCAATTTGTCGGGATTCATGGCCAGACACATGGAGCATCCCGCGGCGCGCCATTCGAAGCCGGCCTCGGCCAGAATCTTATCGATCCCTTCTTTCTCACACTGCGCCGCCACGATTTGAGAACCCGGTACGGCGATCGCTTTGACGCCATCGACCACTTTGCGGCCGGCGATAAACTTGGCGACTTCTTGAAAATCGGAAAGACGCCCGTTGGTGCAGGAACCGAGAAACGCCACATTGATCGGGGTGCCTTTGATCGGAGCTCCCGGGGTAAGTTTCATGTATTCCAACGCCTCTTCGATCGAAGCCTTCTCATCGTCACCGGAGGCAGTCGCCGGATCGGGGATCGATTGTTCGATGGAAATGCCCTGTCCCGGGTTGATGCCCCAGGTTACCGAAGGCGCGATATCCGCGGCATCGATTACGACCACGTCATCATACGAACAGTCGGCATCTGATGCTAAGCTCAGCCAGCGCTCAACGGCCGCATCCCAATCCGCCCCGGTGGGCGCGTAAGGGCGACCCTTCAAGTAATCCACCGTGGTCTGGTCAGGATTCACGTAACCGACGCGCGCGCCGCCTTCGATGGACATATTACACACGGTCATCCGTTGCTCCATCGTGAAGCTTTCGAACAAGGTGCCCGCAAATTCATAGGCGTAACCGGTGCCACCATTTACGCCGAGTTGGGCAATGACGTGCAGAATTACATCCTTCGCATAAACACCGGGACGCAACTGCCCGTTCACTTCAACGCGGCGCACTTTGAGTTTCCCCAACGCCATCGTCTGCGTCGCCAACACGTCGCGGATCTGCGTCGTGCCGATGCCGAACGCGATCGCGCCAAACGCGCCGTGAGTCGAAGTATGCGAATCTCCACATGCGATGGTCGTGCCGGGTTGGGTGATGCCCTGCTCCGGCCCAACGATGTGAACAATGCCTTGTTTGCCCGATTCGCGATCGAAAAACGTGACGTTGTTGTCCGCACAGTTCTTGCGCAGCTCGTCCATCATCGCCTGCGCCAGGGGATCGGCATAGGGCTCGACGAACTGATCGGTCGGCACGATGTGATCGACGGTCGCAAACGTGCGTGTCGGCATGAGTACCGGCAAATTAAGGTCCCGCAACATACCAAATGCCTGCGGGGAAGTGACCTCATGGATGAGGTGGGTGCCGATCAATAACTGAGTCTGACCGTTCGCGAGAGTTCGCACCGCGTGTGCGTCCCATACTTTTTCGAAGAGTGATTTAGCCATAGTGCTTAATAATTGCGGATCATCCTACCAAGACTTGCGATAACTTTAAAATACTTACTTAGTCCTTATTGATGCCTCGTGAGTATCAATTTAATTTCGAGATTCGCCACCTGATCTACTTCCGAGAGGTGGCGCGCACGTTGCATTTTCGACGAGCCGCCGAGTCGCTCGGCGTTGCCCAGCCCGCGCTCTCGCGGCAGATCGCCCAACTCGAACGGGCTTTGGAGACACCCCTGTTCACGCGATCACAGCGCCGGGTCGAACTCACCCCCGCCGGCCGACATCTCTTTGAGAAAACCGAACCCTGGCTGCGCCAGTTAAAGCGTCTGCCCGGCGAACTTGCTTCCATTGCCCAAGGAGAAACGGGCATCCTGCGCGTGGGTTTTACCGGACTGGCCATGGCCACCGTGCTTCCCGGCATCCTGCGAGAGTTTCAACGGTCCCATCCCGGAATCCGGGTGGAACTCAACGAATCCCCCACCGCCACTCAACTGGAGTCGCTTCGTGCCGGCGACATCTCCTGCGGATTTATGCACCCGGACTCGCTGCCCAAGGGGTTTCACCACCAACTGCTGCTGCGAGAACGTAACGGCGTGGTATTGCCGGCCGACCATCCGCTGGCCAAACGCCGCAGCCTCAAATTGCGCGATCTGGCGACCGTTCCCTTCGTGCTTTTCCCCCGTTACAACAATCCCAGCTTTTACGACCGTACCCTCTCCGCCTTCAGCGAAGCGGGCGTAACACCGCACATCGTCGAAGAGATCTGGCCCCGGGCCAACGCCGTCGGATTGGTCCGCTCGGGATTGGGTGCAACCTTGATGTGTCTTTCGGAAGCCAAAATCCTGCCCGAAGACGTAACCTTCAAGCCGCTCAGCGGCCCCACTCCGGAGAGCCGGCTCGCCCTCACCTGGCTCGAATCGTCCCGCCTTTCGCCAACGCTGACCGCGTTTCTCGCCGCTTCGGGTCACCGAATCACCTCGAAATAAGAAGACACGCCTCGCCGTTGACGCGCCCCCCAAAAAGCAGTGCGGTAGATTCCGATGTCCCGTTTGATCCGTGCCGCCAACGCTGTTCTCTGTTTCGCCGGAGGGTTCGCACTGCCGGCGCAGGACTAAACCTCCTGAACTGACCCGTCATGCCTGAAGCTGCTAAGATTCTCGTCGTCGATGACACTCCCGCCAATATCGGAGTTTTGCTCGAAGCCTTGGAAAATGCGGACTACGAAGTGCTCGTCGCGGAGAGCGGCACCAGTGCGTTGGCCCAGTTGGAACATGTGATTCCCGATCTGATTTTGTTGGATGTGATGATGCCGGGAATGGATGGGTTCGAGACCTGCCGACGCCTCCGGGACAAAGACGAATGGAAAAATATTCCCGTCCTGTTCATGACCGCGCTCGACGAACCCAAACAGAAGGTACGGGCCTTTGAGGTCGGTGCGGTGGACTATATCGTGAAGCCGTTCTTCGAACAGGAAGTGCTCGCCCGGGTGCAAACCCATCTGGAGCTCCGTAAACTTCGACGGAATTTGGAAGACGAACTCGCACTCCGCATCGATGCCGAAAACCAATTGGCCAAGTCCCTCGATCGGGCGGTGGTCATCACTGATCAAGCGGGCGCGATGATTTTCACCACCCGATTGGCGGAATCATTGCTGCATCGCCATTGCGAAGACTATCAGACCGTCGATCAACTTCCCGCGAGTTTGCATAGTCCCAATTCCGGACTGACCCTTCGTCGGTTCGACGAACCGGGGCGCGATGATTTACACTTCTTCGTGCTCGAAGAGAAGGCGCCCTCCCCTAATCCCACCGCGCTGCTTTCGCTCGGACTCACCCCACGTGAAGCGGAAGTGCTCTTCTGGGTAGCCCAAGGAAAAGCAATCCCGACATCGCCACGATCCTCGGAGCCGCCGTTAGAACCGTGCACAAGCACGTTGAAAACATCTTCCGCAAACTCGGCTGTGAAACCCGCGCCGCCGCCGCCGTTACCGCCCAGGATACCCTGCGTGCACCGGGCGCTTCGTAATCGCTAAATTTCCTCTCCGCTAGGTTTACCCGTGCTGCGTTGATCGTCGGATCAACGTCACAATCTCTCCGCCAATCCTTCCTATTCTTTAAAGAACTGGGAACCGACCGGAGTGGGAATCAATCGACGCGTCAGAATCAATACCACCTTGGCGTCTTGGCGGCGACCTTCGGTCATGGCCTGCTCGAAAAACGGCCGCACCAATCGATCGAACGCATCCATGCCGGCGCCTACTCCGAATTGACGGAGGGCACTTTCAAAAACCCGCAACTGCGTGGCGGGATCATCGTCGGCCATGGTGCGATTGAGCATGGCGGCGGCCTGTGATATGGCCCAGTCGGTCCGATCACCGGTGAATTTTCGGGCGAGCTGCCGCTCCTCATGGTCGGCCCGACTGGTTTGCCCTCTTTCGCGTAATATCAATATAGCCTCACGTTGAAAACGGGCATACAAATCAGGATAACGCTGTAACGCCCTCGCCGCTCGACGCAGGGTGTTCTCGCGCAATGTCGCAGACACCTCCCCGGCTCGTTCGGCCAACACCCGGGCGTCCCAAGCCTCCACATGACGGGGTTCGAGATCGGTGGCTTTTTTGGCTGCTGCCAACGCCTTATCCACTTCATTTTCACGCAGGTATTCCCGCGCAATCTGTAACCATGCTCGTGACTGACGATACTGTGGCAATTCCCGGAATCGTTCCGCCAAGAACGCGAGTGCGTAGTCGTTTACTTCGCCCCAAGTCTGCGGATCAAATGCAATCCCAGAAATGTATTTCTGTTCGGCGTAACGGCCCACGTCCAACTGCCATTTTTGCTGCGCATCGAGGTAGCCGAACCACGCATGCCGTCCATCCAATCCGGCGCCTCGAAACAAGAGAGTGGGGATCCCTATCGCCTTACCGACTTGGGATGCATAATACCCTTGATCGATACAGATTCCTCCCGCTGCCAGTATCTCGGGCAACGCATACGAACTCCCCAACCAGTTATACTGATTCCGCTCAATCCGATCCATGCGGTAGGTTATGGCGTCATAGGCCCGCGGTAATGTCGCGAACGTGTAACGCTGCTCCTTTTGCACCCACTTCAACTCGGCAAATGGTGCCGCCGCATCCACGACAAATTTCAGTTCCGAGGCCGAGAGCGTGGTCAACCGATGCAACGTCGCCCGCGACCGCTCCGCTCCGACCCAAAATTGAAAAACCTCGACGGCGTCCGGAAATACCCGCGAAACGAGTTCCGGCGAAACCTGTCCGTGAGGCCAATGGGGAGGCGGCGGCACGTCATGAATCAAGGCAATCGCCAGCGCCAATTGGTCGTATTGTTCAAATGCCTGTGGATCCGAAACGTAAATCTGATCCAGAATCCTGAGCACCTCCGGGAGGTAGTCGTAGGGAGTCAGTAATTGGAAAAAACTGCTCGTGAAATCCGAATCCTGCATCACGGCGGCCACAAATTTCTCCGAAACCAAACCACTCAATGTTTGTGCGTGAATCGTATATTTTCGTGGCATGTTAGGGTGCCCGAGTGCCGCCGAGTTTATCGCCGCGACCCAACGACTTGTGACCTGCTGGTGATCGCTACTCAATAACCGGGCCCACTGCGCCACTTGCAGCCAACCTTCCATGGCCGCGGTGCGGTTACCCGCTGCGGCAAGCTTGGCCGCATCACTACTCGCTCGCTCAACGTCAGACCACGCGAGACTCAACTCGGGAGACAAGGTCCGTTTCAACCACGCCTCACTCGGCGGACGATGAGCCTCCGTGGCGGATACCTCCAATCCACGCAGCGCGGTGCCGCCACCTGAGGCGAAAATTAAACCAGCAATCGCGATCGACTGAAAACGGGACACTCCCAGACTCTGATCAGGTCTTGCCGCGCAGGCAATGCACCAAATGCCCCCCCTCTGAGGCCGATCAATTAACGGCGTCGATATTTTCGACCGCCCTTGCCTTCTTTTTTGGCTGCCTTGGTGAAATCACCGGAACGTAATGCCTCGATTTGATCCCGGAGCAGCGCGGCCCGTTCAAACTCCAACCGGTTGGACGCATCGGTCATTTCGACTTCCAGCTCCGCGATCACCGTGGCGACATCCTCGTCGCCTTCGGCCGCCATCAATTCGTCGTCACCATGGGTTCGGCCGGTGCCGTCGTAAACGTGCAGGCTGGCTTGCGCCGGACGTTGCACGCCGCGCGGAGTGATCCCGTGGGCCTCGTTGTGCGCCAACTGTTTCTCCCGCCGCGCCGAAGTTACCGCGATGGTTCGCATGATCGAATCAGTATGCTTGTCGGCATAAAAAATCACCCGCCCCTTTTCGTGCCGCGCCGCCCGGCCCGCCGTTTGGGTCAGCGATGTTTCACTACGCAGGAATCCTTCTTTGTCGGCATCCAAGATCGCCACCAGCGCCACTTCCGGCAGGTCGAGGCCTTCGCGCAACAAATTGATCCCAATGAGTACATCGAAGTTACCCAAACGCAGGTTGCGCAGAATCTCCACCCGCTCGATGGCATCGATGTCCGAATGCAAATACTCCACTTTCAATCCCGCCTCACGCATATAACTCGAAAGATCCTCCGACAAACGTTTGGTCAGCGTCGTGACAATAACTCTCTCTTTGGCCGTAACCGCGTTACGCACCTCCCCCATTAAGTCCTCCACTTGCCCCTTGATGGGGCGAATAACAATTTCCGGATCCAACAATCCGGTGGGACGAATCACTTGCTCGGCGATCACCGCCGACTTCGCAATTTCGAATTTCGCGGGCGTGGCGGAAACGTAAAGTGTCTGACCGGTAATTTCCCGAAACTCCTCGAAGTTCTGCGGACGATTGTCGATGGCCGATGGCAGCCGGAAACCGTGATCCACCAGGTTTATCTTCCGGGCCCGGTCTCCATTAAACATTCCGCCAATCTGCGGAATCGTCGCGTGGCTTTCATCGACGAACAAGAGGAAATCTTCGGGGAAAAAATCGATCAGACAGGTCGGGCGCTCTCCTGCCTTTCGTCCCGCCATGTGACGGGAGTAATTTTCGATGCCATTGCAAAAACCCATCTCCTGCAGCATCTCCAAATCGTAGTTGGTCCGCATCCGGATCCGTTGCGCCTCCAGATACTGCCCCGCCGCTTCAAATTCGGCCACCCGCTCATCGAGCTCCGACTTTATCTTCCCGACCGCCACTTCCATTTTTCCCTTGGTGGTGACATACTGCGTCGCGGGATAGAGATCAAACTGCTCCAGGGGACGAATTGTATCTCCCGTCAGCGGATCAAACTCGGAAATGGCCTCCACTTCGTCGCCCCACAGTTCGATTCGCAGGGCCTGCTCCGTGTAAGCGGGCATGAT
>CBFHXU010000045.1:0-18433 GCA_965659875.1 uncultured Opitutaceae bacterium | reverse complement strand
GGCGAACCCCTCAAGGCGGGTTACCACGGATTATCTCATCACGGCAACGATCCCGCCATGATCCGCGACCTGGTAAAAATCGAGCAGTCGCACGTGCAGTGCCTCAGCAATTTCATCACCCAGTTAAAGGAGAAAAAAGGCATCGACGGCAAACCACTCCTCGACAGCACGATCGTGCTCATGGGCACTGGTATGGGTGACGCCAGTCGTCACTCGAACCGCAACCTGCCGACGCTGGTTGCGGGCGGCGGATTCGATCACGGTCGCCACATCGCGGTCGACCCGACGGATCAAAATGCTCCGCTGCTCGGGGACCTCTACATTTCGCTGATGCAAAAAATGGATTTGGATGTGGGCTCGTTCTCCAACGCGTCACGCAACATGAATCAACTGTTCAGTTAATCGCATGTCCCTTCGCACCACCCTCTGCCTGGTGTCTTGCTGTGCAGTCTCGAATACACTGCCCGCAAACGCCGAATTTTTTATTCCCGATCAGCCCACCGAGTTCCTGATCGAACACTGCCTCAACTGCCACGACGACGTGGAGATGAAGGGTGATCTCAATCTGGATCACGAATCCATCTCATGGCATGATCCGGACGATCGTGCCGTGTGGGAGCAGGTACACTACATGGTGGACCGCGGCTTGATGCCGCCGGCGGACGAGCCTCAGCCCGATGATGACGAGCTGGCCCAGCTCCTGCCGTGGCTTGACGAGTCTCTGCTCGCCCACACCCCCATCGGGGGCACCCTTCCCCGTCGGCTCAATCAGGCGGAATACGTCGCCAGCATCCGGCACATCTTCGGCCTGCAGGACTTCGAACTTCCGCTCGGATTCCCCCGGGATACGGAATTTCACGGTTTCAACAATCTGGGTGAGGGATTGGTCCTGTCTCCTCCCCTGATGGAAGCCTATAGTCAGGTTGCCACCCAGATCGCCGACGAAATCTTCCCGCCCGCCAAAAACCCAACGCCGATCTCAACCCGTTCCGCGGGCCCCGAAGATATGGTGCTCAGTTTTTCCGCCGCCACAGTGCGGGGGGACGCGTTGCGCTTGGTTTCGCAAAGCGAAACCATCATGCGAAGTTGTTCGTGGCCGAGTCGGATTGAAATCATGGCATCCGGCACCTACCGCATCACCGTGACCGCCTCCCAGTTCCTGCACGCTACGGACAACCCGAATTCAGGATTTTGTCCCTTCGGCGATGAACCCATGCGTCTCGAAGTGCGAGCCCGTGAACTCACCGCCAGCGACCGTTCGGATGTGAATACATTCCGTCTCCTCGAGGAGATTTCAGTTTCCTCCGAGTCGCCTGAAACCGTGACCTTCGAAGCGGATCTTTATCGCGGACAGACCGTGTTGTTTCGTTGGGCGAATGCCGCAATGGACCATGAGTTCAACGCGTTGGCCGATCAAATGGGGGCGTGGTTCGAACGGGATCCTCGTTTCCTGGCGGCGTGGCAAAAAGCCGTCTATCCCAATGGCGACATCTCCCGCACCCGATCAGTCAGCCTGCGCGGGAAAAACGGCTGGGAAATTGTCGCCCGTCATCTCGCCGATCCCGATTTGGATATGAGCCAGGCGACCATGGACACCCCCATGACCAAGGCTTTACTGACGCACATCCGAGGACTCCAAGGCACCTTCAATATCGCCGACGCCCTGTGCCATTACTTCTTCGATGCGGGCCCGTCGCTAGAACTGCACCAACTCACGGTGGAAGGCCCCCTGAAACTGGTCGACGATCCCCAGGAAATCAAACGCCAGAAAATTCGTGACCAACTGGTCGAAGTCCCCGTCCCGCCGCAATCAGACGAAGCTCATGCTCGCCAAATTCTCGCCCGCCTGCTGCCGAAGGCATTTCGGCGACCGGTGGATGATCAGACCATCGACAATTTTTTGGGGATTGCGAAGGAACACTGGGATCAGGGGAACTCGTTTGAGGACGGCATCCACCTTTTGATAAGGAGTGTTCTGATTTCCCCGCGGTTCCTTTATCGCGGGGTCGGATCCGACACCTGGGATGACTACGATCTCGCCACTCGACTCTCGTATTTTCTCACCCAATCGCCCCCGGACCAAGTGCTGGTGGCGGCGGCCAGCACGGGTCTTCTGTTGGAACATCCAAGTTACCTGCGAGGACATGCGCAACGTTTGCTGCCCCAGAGTCCCGACAACGCCATGATTCAGAGTTTCACCGGACAATGGTTGGATACCAGCCTCCTGAGTGAAATCATGCCGGATGCGGAGTTTAAGTTTTCCGAAGCCGAGATCGCCTTGGCCAAAACCGAAATCGAATGGTTCTTCACCGAAATCCTTACGCACAATCTCCCCCTGACCGAATTCATTGACCCGAACTTCATGCTCACCTCCCGAGCGTTCGCTGAGAAAAATTATGACTATGACGAGGCCAATGTTTCCACGCCGTCATCAGACGGGCCGGTCTACTACGATGAGAAACTAAAAATCGAGCGCCTCCCGCTCGAACGGGGCGGACGCTTTGGCGGCCTGCTCGGGCAATCGGCCATCATGATGGCAACGGCCAACGGGGTGGATACGCAACCCGTGCTAAGAGGGGTTTGGATGTTGGAAAACATTTTGGGTATGCCACCTCCCGAACCGCCAAAGAACGTCCCGGCGCTGACGCCCGACACCCAAGGCTCCATTACCCCACGAGATCTCTTATCCGCTCATACCGATGATCCTTCATGCTACACCTGTCATCAGTTGATCGATCCGATTGGGTTTGTGCTGGAGAATTTCGATCCGGTCGGAAACTGGCGGGACGATTGGCCAAAAATCGACACTCCCATTGATGCCTCTGGCACCTTGCCGGACGGAACGAACGTCAAAGATGTCACCGAATTGAAGGCGTGGCTCGTGGACAACATCGACTTGTTTGCGCAGTGTCTTTCCGAGAAACTCCTCACCTATGCCACCGGACGTGTGCCCAACTATTCGGAACGAAAAGAAATCGAGCGGTTGGTACAGGAGAACCAACAATCGGGAGGTGGATTTCAGGACTTGTTTCTCTCTCTCGTCACCAGCGAAACGTTCCGCACCAAGTAACAGGCTTTACCATGGCGAGCGAACAACTCCAGAAGCTCATCGCGCTGAAACGGTCTAAACCTTACGATCCCAGCCAATCGGTCGAGTCCATGCGTGGAACCGGCCTGGATGGAGGAAGTGTGCCCCGGGAGGGCACTGAAGTGGTTGCTTGCGATGCGGATGGAGTGGCTTGTGAATGGGTCACCTTCGGCACTCCCGATAGCGCGAAAGTTTTCATGTTTCTGCATGGTGGGGGCTACTATCGCAGCTCGGCAGTGGGGAGTCGTTTAATCGCTTCAAATTTAAGTGCGGCCTGCGGCTGTCGGTGCCTCACAGTGGAATACCGACTGGCGCCCGAGAATAAATTCCCCGCCGCGATTGACGATGCTCACACCGCCTATCGCTGGATTTTGAAACAAGGTATCGCCGCCAAGAATATTGTGGTGGGAGGAAGTTCAGCGGGAGGAGGTCTTACCGCCGCGTTACTCAACAAGCTAAAGCACAACGATGAGCCTCTGCCCATCACGGCCATCATGCTTTCACCGTGGACTGATCTCACCCAAAGCGCGGAGACCTTCACCACCAATGCTCACTCCGATCCCGCAATTTCCAAACATTACTTAGACCGGGCCGCGGCTTGGTATTTGGGCGAAACCGATCCCAAGCACCCTTTCGCCTCGCCGGTATATTCCGACCTTCGGGGTTTGCCCCCGATGCTGGTCCAAGTAGGAAAATCAGAAACGATGTATGGTGACGCCCTCGCCTATATCCACAAAGCGCGAGCAGCTGGGGTAGAGGTGGAATTGCAAGCCTACGACGACGTCATCCACGGCTGGCACAACAGTGCCCACGTCGTCCCCAACATTCCTGAGACCCTGACCGCCTTTCAAAAGATCGGCACCTTCTTTAAATCCCATGGCTAGTCAGAAACTTTAGGACCTCGTCGCCCTCAGACGGGCGGTTCGCTTATCTTTGCCCAATCACCCCGTGAGTTCCTGCCGATAATATTATGGTGGGCGGAGCCTCGGCTGGCGGCAGATTGTCCGCTGTTTTAATGTCCAAACTGAATATTCCGCCCCCCCCGGTGGCCCGGTGTTTTTCTCCCGGTGATTCCCCAACACCTCAAACTCCGTGCTAAATCCTTAATAGGAAAGTAACCTATTGGGTTACTTTACACAGATTCTCAGGTTGCCGGAAACGTTGCCATAGATGTTTGAAGGCCGGTGCATAGGCGTCCGTGTCGGCGGCGATGGCTTGATCGAGCTCAAGCGGATTTCGCCATTCGCCAGTCTCAATTTCAGCAGGGTGCAACTCGAAGGGGCCTTCATGCTCCAGCCGATACACCCAGACAAACTCCCAACCCGTTTCGGCGCGGGCCTTTTCATAAAATAGTCGCTCCGGCGATTCCGGTAGATTCACGCCGATTTCCTCGCCCAGCTCCCGCACCACAGCCGGATCGTAGCCTTCGCCGGCATCCAGGTGGCCGGAGCACGATGAATCCCAGCATCCCGGCGCCATATCCTTGGCCAGAGAGCGTTTCTGGAGAAAGATTTGCCCCTGGGTATTAAAGACCCAGGCGTGCACCGCGCGGTGCAAAAGTTTGCTCCGATGCACCTCCGCCCGGGTCGCCTGACCGATCACGCGATCCTGCTCATCCACCACATCAAACACCTCGTCATCTCGCTGGGCCTTTACATCATCATTCATGTGTGTCCCTTTCGTGGGCTCAATTTCCATAAATCGCCATGCCCAAAATCGACGTAAATCAAGTCGCAGACATTCTAAAACGCAACGAGGTCGAACCCTCGATCCTCAAACAAATCGTCGCCGAGATGCAGGCTGTGCTCGAAGCCGAAGCCGGTGAAGAAAAGCCGCCACCCGTGAAAAAACAGTGGTGCATCATGATTTCCGACCCCGAGGGCCGTTTGCCCGAAGGTGAAGATTTCGCTGGTTGGGTGCTACAAATCCCCGAGAGCGAGAGCGTCATGACGACCGAAGAGCGCGTACGTCGCGCCGCCTACGAGTTCAACGCCACCAAGCGCGGTCGACTCCTTCCTGCCACCACCGTCGGTGAAGCCATGGAAAACGTGGCCGCCAAACACTTCAAAGAGGCCGACTGTTGGGTCAAAACCAAGACCCCCGTGCTCATGCTCAAGACGGACAATAAGATTCCGATCGAAGTGAGTGACAAAGACGCCCGCTGGGGCCGCACCTGATCGGGCTTCGAAATCCCGTATGTTCGGTTTACCCATTTGAGCCGCCATGCTCGACCACTTCAGCATTTCAGATCTCCGCTTTTCAGCGTTTTAAGAAATGCGCTGGTTTTTTGCCCTCAACGAAGCGTCCACGAGTTTTTGGGACTACGCCAATCTTGTGCAGGTCGCGGTGCACTCGGCGCGCACGCACACAAAACTTCAGCCGGTTTGCCTTTACGACGGAGCTGACAACGCGCTGACCGATTGGCTCGAGCGCGCGGGCGTAACCATCATCCGTCGCCGGACCTTTCTCCACGAATGGGTCACCGAGCTCGCTCCCATCCCGCGCGGCGCGTATTTGCGGCTCGAGATTCCCGAGGTCTGCCGGGAACAAGGCTGGGACGATTCCCATGTGCTCTACACGGATTGTGACGTCGTATTCCTGCGCGATCCGCAACCACTCCTCGTCCCAATCACGCCCGAATTTTTCGCCGCCGCACCGGAGGGCGACCAAACCGACTTCGCCCATTTCAACAGCGGCGTCATGTGGATCAACATCGCGGGACTCGCTGCCGAACAATCGGCGCTGCGTGACACCATTCGCACCCACCTCGCCGAGGCCATCGCCCCGCCCTACGACCAGGCCGCCCTGCAACGTCACTTCGCAGGCCGCGCGACGCCGCTGCCGCTGGAACTGAATTGGAAACCCTACTGGGGCACCAACGCGGACGCCGCGATTCTCCATTTCCACGGTCCCAAACCTTTTCAGAAATACCTCGCCCTCAATCAACGGCTGCCTTCCGGCATCGCCCAATGGACCGGATCGACCTACTACGAAGCCTGTCGCTTGTGGGACGCGCTACTGATCGATGCCCTCGATCACACGCCGTGGCCCCCCGGCTCCGTCCCAGTGATGACTGACGGGTTTGATTCCGTCGCCACCATCACCACCGGTATCGGCGATCCCGAAGGGCCCCATCCGGAGAGCAATCTACCCGAAGTCCGTTGGGGACTTGCGCCGATTACGCGCCTGAAATTCGAAGGTGGGTCCGGCACGCGATACCGGTTGGAAGTCGTGATGCAGTCACCTGAATCCGATCAGGCGGTTTCTGTCTATCTGGATAAACGCAAAATCACGCACGTGGCCCTCACTCGCCTGAACGACCCTTACACCATCAATCTGGATCTGGGCGAACTCCCCGGCCAACACGTCATCGAGTTTCAATACGGTCGCGCGATTCAGCCCGCGGCTCCCGACCCTCGTCAGCTTGGCGTCATGTTTCGCACCCTGCGAATTCGCGCCCTGCGCGAAGGCTAACGCGGCGCGGCAAGTCCGCGATAATTATTCGGTTCGTAACCGCGCTCGATCATCGCCGCCCGTAACGCATCGAGGTCAAGTTGCGCGCCCGGCTTGATTCCCATCTCGGCGAATCCGCCCTGCAACACCTCCAACGCAAACATCAGATCGTCCCGTCTCGACCGGACGGAGCGTTCATCGAAGGGATGCAGCGGGTAAATCTCGCGAAGCACCCCATCAGGGGTAAAGAAACCAATATCCAATGCCGTGGGCGTGTTTTTCATCCAAAATCCCATGACCGTCGGATACGGATAAACGAACAGCATTCCTTGCTTCTTCTGCAAATCCCGACGCCCCATCAGACCTTGCTGCATTTCGCCACTACTGAGGGCGAGTTGCATGGATATTACGCGATCATCCACGGATATCTCAAACCAGTCTTTCACCGTCTTCGGCGGGGGGGGCACTTCCGGTTGAGACTTCGCACATCCTCCCGTCATCAATCCCCATACTCCAATCATCACCAAGAGCATTTCCCGCGAAACCAGATTTGCGTTTTTCATCGGTACGAGGGCTAATGAGACCCTGCCACAAACACAACCCCTAGCTTTTACCCGTGCCCAAACCTGCTCTCATTTTCTTCGACGACACTCACCGTAGTCTGGATCTCCGCTACTTCTGCGGCTTTGAGGTTCACGATCCCTTCATCGCCGCCCGGATCGGAAAGAAAAAAATCGGAGTGCTCAATGCCCTCGAGTTCGGCCGCGCCCTCAAAGAATCCACGCTCGATCAAATTATCCCCCTCGAGGACTTGAACGAGGCAGCGCTCGCCCACGGGGTCAAAGCTCCCGGGCCCGCCGATCAAATCTCGGCCCTCGCCCGTCATTTCAAACTCGATCAATTCGAAGTGCCCGGAGATTTCCCATCGAACATTCTGATCAAACTCGTCGATCAGGGATTCGACATTCAGGTCAACGACGGTGCCATTTTTCCTCAGCGAGAAGTTAAAAGTGACGATGAGGCCAAGGCCATCCGCGCCGGCAACCGCTGTGCTGCGGCCGGCTTTGCCGCCGCCGAAGAACTGTTGCGCACTGCTCAAATCAAAGGCCGCCGTCTGGTTCACGATGGTCGCACCCTCACCAGCGAACGCGTGCGCACCGCCATTCAAACCGCCTGTGTCAACGCCGGCGGTTTCCCCGCCAATACGATCGTGGCGGGAGGCGACCAAGCTTGTGATCCTCATTGCCGCGGCAGCGGAGCTCTGAAGGCGAACGAACTCATCATTATCGATATTTTCCCCCGGATGTTCGACACCGGTTATTGGGGAGATATGACGCGCACCTTCCTGCGCGGCCAAGCCAACGACAATCAACGCCGTTTGGTCACCGCGGTCGCCACCGCTCAAAAAGCCGCTCTGAAGAAGATTAAAGCGGGAGTCATGGCCAACGCAGTGCACGCCGAATGCCTGCGCGTATTCGAAGAGCAGGACTACCAGACCGAAATGACTTCAGCCGGTGCCGTCGGGTTTTTCCATGGCACCGGTCACGGACTCGGACTCGCCATTCACGAAGCCCCTCGTCTAGGGGCCGTCAAACGACGCCTGCGCAAAGGTGCCGTCGTCACGGTGGAGCCGGGGCTGTATTATCCGGGACTCGGTGGCTGCCGCATCGAGGATGTCATACAGGTAACGACCGGCAAACCCAAGAAGTTATCGAATTACCATTACGGTTGGGAACTGCGCTGATGGATCGAACTGGGGGGGCATTCGAAAATCAATACCACCATTTGATTTGATTATCCGGCCGACCCGTCAGTCCACCAGGAGATCACCACAGCGGCTTGATCGACGCCACCACCATCACCACAGCCAGCCCCGCAAAACCCATCACGGTGAGCGTGGCTGAAAAGCTGCGCAGGGTCTCTCGTTCCGTCATCCCACTCATACGACTGATAGTCCAGAACCCACTGTCGTTCATCCAGGCAAAGGGTTTGGACCCGCAACCGATGGCCAGCGCCAGATAGATGGGATCCATGCCCAACTGGGCCGGGTCACCCAAACTCCCCAGGATACCCACGGCCGTGATCATGGCCACAGTCGCCGACCCTTGCGCTGCGCGCACCAGGGCGGTGACGCCAAAGGCCATCGGCAGTGTCCACAACGCCTGGGTGGTCGGAGCCAGATCACGGATCCGCTCTGCGATACCGCTCTGCTGCAGCATGCCACCAAACGCCCCACCGGCCGAGGTGATGGCGATGATGATGCCTCCACTGGCAAGCGCCTGCTGCACCGCCGAAGTCCACCCGGCGCGACTGTTTCCACCGAATCGGGCCAACAGGGTCAACGCCACTAGGGCTGACAATATCAGCGCCACGTTCTTATCACCGACGAACCCCAAGACTCCCGCCATCGGAGCCAACGCGGAACCCACGCTCTCCAATTTGGTGAGCGCGGCTCCCGCGATCAGCAATACCGGCAGAGCAATGGGGAGGATGGACCAAACAAATGGCGGCAGTTGCTTCTCGTCACATTCGGCCTGCTGTTCCAGTTCCGCCAACGGTGCCTCCGGCGAATCGCGCAACGGAATCGGCCAACGGTTCGTCGACCATTTGGCATAACCATATCCCACAGCGGCGGTGACGATGCCCAACAGTCCACCGGCCAACATCATTTTGCCGATTCCGATACCCAACTCCGCGGCCACCAGCAAGGGTCCCGGCGTCGGCGGAACCAACGAATGGGCCATCGTGCCTCCCGCCACAATCGCCATAATATAAAAACCATACTTCTTCGCATTCCTCAACGCCATCGCCTTGCCCGAGGGAATCAGCAAGTAGAACACCGTGTCGAAAAACACCGGGATCGAGAGCACGAAGCCACTGCCCAGAAAGGCCAACCCCGCTCGTTTCACCCCCACCAATGCCAGAGCGCTGCGCACGATGCGGTCCGCCGCTCCACTCGCTAGAAGGCACTTGCCGATGATCGACGCCATCGCAATCAGGATGCCCACCTTGCCCGCGGTCTCACCGAATTTACCCGCCAATTGACTGCCCACTGATTTTTTCGGAAACGCCCCTGCTTCGCTCTCCGTCATTTTCCCGGCGCTAAGCTGATCCACGGCATAACGTTCTAGGGCGGCGGACGGCGTCAGGACTGCCACCACCAACGCACCGGCGATCAGAGCAAGAAAGGCGTGCAGGCGAAAAAACAAGATGCCACCGACCACTACGACCATACCGACGAGTAAGATAATCAGCGGGTCCATATCAGGATCAGAGGAGTTTGCTGATGCGGTCCAAGGCCGCCTCAATGTTCTCAATCGAATTGGCGTAGGAAAAACGCAGGTAACCTTCTCCTTTGTTTCCAAACGAAGTGCCGGCGAGGGTCGCTACGTGAGCCTCATTCAAAAAACGATCCTGTGCCTCGCGGGAGGACAGACCCGTGCCTTCAATATTGGGGAACGCGTAAAAGGCTCCCGCCGATTCAGGACAACGAAAGCCGGGCATCGCACGGATTCGGTCCACCATGACGCGACGACGACGATCAAACTGTGCCACCATTTCATGCACCGCGTCATGCGGCCCTTCGAGCGCGGCGACCCCCGCATACTGGGCGGCCGCATTCACGCAGGAGTGATCATTGATGCACAGGCGGGTCACCGCTTCCACCATCGCTTCGGGCCAGACCGCATAACCCAGACGCCAACCGGTCATCGCGTAACCTTTGGACCACCCGTCGAGCATGATTACCCGGTCGCGGATTTCCGGATACTGCAGGAGACTCACATGCTCGCGGCCGTCGTAGAGCATGTGCGAATAGATTTCATCCGACAGAATCACCACTTGCGGATGTGCTTCCAATCCGGCGACCAGTTTATCGATCTCCTCCTTCGGCGTAACTCCGCTGGTCGGGTTGGCCGGACTATTGATGATGATCAGTCGGGTCGCGGGCGTAATCTGGCCCAGCACCTCGTCCGCGGAAAACGCAAAACCATCTTCCTCGCGCAACGAAATCGGCACCGGGGTGGCGCCACTGAAATTGATCACACTCTCGTAGATCGGAAACCCCGGATTCGGATACAAGACCTCCACTCCCGGCTCTCCCAGCAACATCAGGGCAAAGAACATGGTGGGCTTGCCGCCCGGCACCACTACCACGTGGTCCGGATTTATTTCGACGTTGTGACGACGATGAAGGTCCGCGCTGACCGCGTGACGTAGCACGGGCAAGCCATTGGCCGGAGTATAACCATGGTGACCATCCTGCAGCGCCTTGATTCCGGCTTCGACGATGTGCTCCGGAGTGCGAAAGTCGGGTTGGCCGATGCCCAGATTGATAATGTCTTTACCCTCCGCCGCCAAGGCTTGGGCGCGGGCGAGAACTTCAAAGGCACTCTCTGTGCCCAAACGACTGGCCGACTTTGAAAGAGTAATCATGAACGTCTGCGAATTTAGCTTTAACGGAACTCCCCTTATTTGCGCCCGATCCAACCGCGACGCCAGAAGTAGATGCCCAAGCAAAATACAATCGAGACACATACGCCCCAGAAAACAAAATAGCTGTAGTGCCATCCTAGTTCCGGAATGTATTCAAAATTCATACCGTAAACCCCCGCGACGAACGTGATCGGAATAAAAAACGAAGCCATGATCGTTAGCACTTTCATGATCTCGTTCATGCGATTGCCCACGGCCGACATGTAGAGGTCGTTCAAACTACCCGCCTGCTCCCGGTGCATTTCGACCACTTCAATGATTTGCAGAGCATGGTCATAAACATCGCGTAGGAACGTGCGCACCTCGGACTTGATGATTTTGCTTTCCGAGCGATGCAGTTCGTTGGCCACTTCTCGCAGGGGCCACATGACTCGACGCAAAATCGAAAGCTCCCGTTTTACGCCGTGAATCGAACGCTGCACGGCGGGTCCCGGATCATCCAGGACCATTTCCTCCAGCTCTTCCAACCGTTGACCGTAGGATTCGAGGATAGGGAAAAAATGATCCACCACCGCGTCGAGTAATGCGTAGAAAAGGTAATCTACACCCACGGTGCGCAGCCGAGCTCCGCCCCGTTTGAGTCGATCTCGAATCGGTCCCCAAACATCACCCGGCATCTCTTGAAATGTGAGGATCGTTTTTTCAAATAGGAACATACTGACCTGCTCTTGTTTCAGCTCTGTGCCTTCGAGTCGCATCATACGCACGACGGTGAAAATGTAATTATCAAACACTTCGACCTTCGGTCGCTGAGACGTGCGCATTACATCCTCCGCGGCCAAGGTGTGAAAGTGATACTTTTTGCGCAGTTGATTGACCGCATAGGGATGAAGCCCATCGACATTAACCCAACGCTGTTTTGACCATTCCGGACGTTTGGAGGAGTGAAACTCATCAATCGTGCCCTCCTGCCAGTCGATCTTAGTCTCGCTAAAGTCGCACCAGTATATGCGCACCTTTGCCGGGTCGGGAGTTTGGTCGATTCCCGGCATATTTTCGATACCGGGGGATTGGCCAGGCATATCCATGGTATTCGTCGCGGACTCTGTGGTCGGAGCGAATCCCAAATTGCTCATGAGCCAATGGCCCATTTCCCCCACTTTCTTGATTGAAGCGGAAGTGAGTTCAGTGGGGTTTAGGGTGGGCCGCATACCAATGGAGATAGGCTCCGGGCTCGTGCTTGCCGAGAGTAAACGGCATCCCTCGGGCTTGTGCTCAAACGGTTCGTACATTCGCATCATCTCACTTCGGTCACCTCCTGCTAACGACATGACTATGCTCGCCCTTCACCCATGAAGCTTATCCGCTCACCTTTCTTGGTCGCACTGGGGTTGGCATTGCTCGCTGGAGGACTAGCGCTGGTGCGATGGTCGCAGATCGTGCAGGAGCGGGTTCCCGCCGACTTCGAAATCCAACACCTCAACAGTCTTGACTGGGATCCCGCTAGCGGCGGGTTCGAAGTCACGGGAGGCGACCCGTTTGGCATGATCGAGATCCCCTCGTCGGCCCTACCTCTCGATGAGCTGCGACTCGAATTCGCCGGTGCCATGCAAACCGGTGGCTGGTATCTCTATTTCGCTCCCGAACATCTTCCCACCACCGTAGACCAAAACTGGGTCAAGCCTCCGAGGATTGAAGTCACTCCTACCGGTCACGCTCTCATCTGGGATCTCCCGGCCAGCCTACTCGCGCGCGTGGATTTTCCGGATGACTTGCAGGGGCCGGTCACGCTGGAGAGAGCCGTATTCCGAACTCGTTTTGCGAGTAGCGCCAGCGTGACGTTTTCAGCCATCGTCGTAGCCGGAGGCCTCGCCCTGCTCTTCCCGCTGGCCATCATTCTCCGTCCCCGGCTAGCGAGTATCAGGGTGGAGTGGGCCGTCATCGCGGGTTTGTTGGCGCTTAAACTTTGGTTAATATCCGACATCGGGATGTGCCTGCGGCCCCAACTGATGCACGACGACCTGCTGTTCATGACTCAAGCTGCCTCGATCTACGCCGGTGAATGGTTGGGCGACTTCTGGCAACTGACGCTTTCGAAAGGTCCCGTTTATCCGATCTTTGTCGCGCTTTCGGCCGCTTCCGGACTGTCGCTCTTGTTTAATACGGTGCTGTTTCATGGTGTCGCCTGCATCGCCCTCGTCAGCGCGCTGCGCCCGTGGATGCGACGTCCGGAATGGCGACTCATGCTGTTGGTCGTCCTGCTTTTCGAACCACATTCGCTGTCTCCCGAAATCTTCGGCCGCGTGCTGCGGGGAGCCATTCACCCCGCCCTCACCCTGTTCACCCTAGCGGGATTGCTGGGGATGGTCACCCGGGTAAAATTCCCGACCATATTCATCTGGCCCTGGGCCCTTCTGGCCGGATTGGCCGGGAGTGCATTCTGGTTTTCCCGCGAGGAAGGCATCTGGTTCGTCCCTTCCATCCTCCTCCTGCTGGGCACATTCGCCGCGACGGGTTGGACTGCCTTTGCCACGCGTCGCATCAGTTGGCTGGTATGCCTGGCTCTGCCGGCGGTGATATTCTGGGGAGCAAGATTTACTCTCCACACGATCAACCACTCCTACTACGGCGTCTCCATGGGCGTGGACGTGAACACCGGATCATTTCCCGCGGCCTACGGAGCGATGATGCGGGTCAGTTCGCCGGACCCTATTCCGGGAGTCGCGATCACCACGACCACCCGTGACTCGATCTACCCGCACAGCCCCGCATTTACCGAAATCGCGGCCCAACTTGATGGCCCGGTTACGGACATTTGGGGTCCCGCGGGCTGGGGAGAAAACAATCCCCATCCTCGAGCTAACCTCGAGATTCGCGGTGGTTGGTATCAATGGGCTCTCCGCGAAGCTGCGACCCGGGCAGGATACTATCGATCCGCGCCGAGAACCCAGAATTACTGGCAGCGGGTGGCAGATGAAATCAACGTAGCGGTCGATTCCGGCCGCCTGGAGGGGGGCAATCGTCGGCACGGTTTCTTTCCCACGTGGCATGACTCTTATTTCGTTCCGGTTTTGGAAAGCTGGTTTAAAGCCCTCGATTTGATGGTGCGATTTACCGGCTTCCGAGCCCGCGGTTCTGTTTCCGAAGGAAATCTAGCCGACGTCTATCACCACGCCGAGTTCCTCCGGGTAGATCCGCTCATCGAACCAAGCCCGACCACCTTGAGGTCGCACCTTCGGTCGATTGTGCACCACGTGGGATCGGGGTTGGGCTGGCCACTTACGGTTTTGGCGCTTTTCACCACCGGAATCGTGATGAAACGCAGTTGGACTCAACGGGACGCCCGCCCTCAGATCGCCATTCTCCTGTCGCTGTGGGGAGGAGCCACCGCTCTGCTCCTCGTAGTCGCACTCGTCCACGTCACGTCATTTAATGCCGTGACCACCAGCTATCTTGGCCCGGTCGCTCCCCTAATTTTAGCGCTTGGATTCTCGGTTCGCTATTCGTGTGGGCAAAGCCTGAATCGTAATCCCTCCCAAGCTTGTGCTTCCCATCAAGGTTACCTTCGCTGGAGCACTCATGCCCGAACTCGCCGAAGTCGAATTTTACCGTAAACGGTGGCACCACGCCGCCGTGGGCCAGACCGTGACCGCAGTGCGTGCGCACCCGGCGAAAAAAACCTTCCGTGAAGCACCGGCCACCAAGATCCGACGCGGAATCGTCGGAGAAAACCTCACCGATTCCTCCGCGGCGGCGAAGCAGATGGCGTTTCGATTCAGCAACGGCACCTGGCTCGGGGTGCACCTCGGAATGACCGGCGACCTGACCGCCGTCCCTCTGGGGCAACGCGCCGGCAAACACGACCACCTGGTCATCGATTGCGAAACCGTCAGCCTCGTCTTTTCCGATCCCCGCATGTTCGGCGGCGTGCGTTTCGCGAACGGTCCGGATGCACCGGGGTGGTGGACCAAAATCGCCCCTTCCCTACTCTCGGCTAAATTCACCAAAACAGAACTCGCCAAGTTCCTGACCCGACGCTCCCGGTCACCGCTCAAGGCCGTGCTCTTGATGCAAGAGCGTTTCCCCGGCGTGGGCAATTGGATGGCCGATGAAATTCTCTGGCGCGCCGGCATCCATCCGGCCCAACCCGCGGGTGAGTTGACCACGGCGGAAACCACTACCCTCTATCGCGAAATCAGATCCGTGTGTCGCAACGCCATGAAACGCATCGCCGGCGAGGGTGATTACATTCCTCATGACCTGAATGTCGGCATCCCCAATACTTGGCTCTTCAACCACCGCTGGCGGGATGGTGGCACCTGTCCGAGAAGCAAGGTGCCGCTCGAACGCGCCGACATCGGCGGCCGCACCACCTGTTGGTCCCCTGCCCGACAAATCCTCCGTCCCAAGGAATCATGAAACGCCGCCTCGATGAATTGATTTTGGAGCGCGGGCTCGCTGCCTCCCGTTCACAGGCCAAGGCCCTAATCATGAGCGGGCGGGTCAAACGGGGCACTGAACGACTCGACAAACCCGGCAAGGTTTACCCCGAAGACATTGAACTCGAGGTCGAACAACCCCCGCGCTTCGTTAGCCGAGGCGGTGAAAAACTCCAGGGATTCCTCGATCAGTTTCCCCTCAATCTCACAGGCACCGACATCCTCGACGTCGGAGCATCCACCGGCGGATTCACCGACTGCGCACTGCAAGCCGGAGCCGCTTCAGCTGTTTGCATCGACGTCGGCCGTGCTCAACTGCACGCCAAACTCCTCGGAGATCCCCGCGTCATCAACTTGGAAAAAATCAACGCGCGCTCCGTGATCGCCGCGGATCTACCGCGGTCGGAATACGACGCCGTCGTAATGGATCTATCGTTCATCTCGCTGCGCAAAGTTCTACCGGCGGTGTGGCCCTTCGTGAAATCCGGCGGCATCCTGATCGCGTTGATCAAACCTCAATTCGAAGCCGGCAAAGCCGAGGTCGACAAAGGCCGCGGCATCATCCGCGACCCCGCACTGCAGGAACAGATTCGCGACGACATCACCGCCTTTGCGTTGGCGGAGTTATCCGGATCCGAACTCGTGGGAACCATGGATTCACCCATCGCCGGAACCGACGGTAACCGGGAATTCTTGGTGGGATTGCGTCGAGCCCATGCGAACAAAACGGAAACCATTTCCCCCTCCCGCCAAGACGGGAGGTAGGGCGTGACTGCCCTGCCGTCGTCAAGACTAGGGCGGGCATGCGGGCGCCTCGAGCGACTGAGTGGCACCGGCGCATCCTCTCTCCAGCTCGGCCCCTCCTGCCATCATGCCGAGCTGAAACTCGGCGTTCCCAGGTCGGCGATATTGTCTTTTCCCCCAGACTCCTCCTTGTGGATATCATGCCCCAGCCCGTCCAACCGTTTACCGTTCAAACATGGGGTGAGTTTCGGCAGCACTGGGCGGGCGTCCACAACTTCCGCCTGGACGGTGAATGCGCGCCCTTTGATTTCGAGGTGCCAGCCCTCGATCGGGTGGTCTCCGAATTACGCGATGACAAACTCACCCGAATCACCACCGGCGCCCGTGGCACCCGTTTAGCTTTGGAGGATTTTGCCACTGAGTTTCGCGCGAAGCCCATGGCCGAGACGATGGCCGGCCCCTTCGCCCTTGCTCATTTTAAACTCTCGCAATTCGACGCACCGGGTAAGTTTCTCCACGGCTTCAAACCGCGGGTGCTGGATCCGTAGCAAGCGGCGCTCAATGATGCGGGATTCACCTTCGAGCGTTGCTACCCGATCATCTTCATCAGCGGAAAAAACTGCGCGACCAACTACCATATGGATCTGTCCCACGTAGTCGCCTGGCAGATCTACGGGCGGAAACGGTTTTGCGGATTACAGGATCCGCGTCGTTGGGCGCCTCATGAACTGCGGATGAATTGCCGCAGTGCCGAAGTCCGCCAACCCGATGCACTGACCGATGCCGATACCCTCTGCTACGACATGTCGCCCGGAGCGGTGGTTTGGAACGCCATGCTCACCCCACATTGGGTGGAGGCGGGTGACGAGGTGGCAATGAGCATCAACTTCTCACACGGGGGGCTACGTTACCGAGGACAGCTTTGCCCCCACGAACAGGAGCATCTGGACTATCAGGCGGCGCACCCCGACACCGCCGAAAAAAGCCCGGACGGTTCCTACTAACGAGTTGTTCCTTACTGGCTGTCCGATTGAAAATCTTAACCACAGATTTCGCAGATAAACTCAGATTTTCTACTCAGCTTTGCTTGGCTAATCCGAGCAATCTGAGAAATCTGCGGTCAAATAAACGCCATTGCATGAAATGGTCGTGAGATCGCCGTATCTGAATGGATGCGTTAGCCGTTGCACGAGAACCCGTGAGATGATTCGCTGGAGGATCTAAATCGGCTCCCTTTCCCATGTCCTCGCTTCGCTCCATTGCCTTTGTTGTTAACGTCCAAAAATCGGGTGCTCCCGAGTTGGCCGCCGATCTGATGCAACGCGCTCGCGATGCCGGGGCTGACGTGAAGGAAACTCACGATTTCCCCGTGCCTGCCTCATTCCTGCAAGGTAGTGATGCCTGCTGCGTGATCGGTGGCGATGGCACGTTGCTCGGCATCGCCCGCAGTGCGGCCGAGGCCGGGGTGCCGATTATTGGAGTGAACCGCGGTTCCTTGGGGTTTCTTACCACCTTTTCGGCGGAGGAAGCACGCGAACATTTACCGGCCCTGATTGCCGGCGACTTCACCCTCGCGGAGCGCGTGATGCTCGAATGTGGATCGGGCGAGGATCAACGTGATCTCGCGTTGAATGACATCGTCATCAAAGACGAAAATCACTCGCGACTCACCCGCCTTTCCGTTCACGCCGATGGCAAATTTGTCACGACCTATACCTGTGACGGCCTGATCCTCACCTCACCCACCGGATCCACGGCCTACAATCTTTCAGCGGGTGGTCCCTTAATCCATCCCGGTGCGGAAGTGATCGGATTGACTCCCATTTGTCCCCACACGCTGAGTAACCGTAGCATCATCTTTAATCAGGATGTGAATCTGACCATCGCGGCGGAAGATCCCGGATCATGTGTCACGATCGCCGTCGACGGACAACGCAATCTGCGCACCTGCGAAGGCGGCAAACTCACCGTGAGGGTGTCACCGCACCGCCTCAAACTCGTGCAACGCGCCGGGTTCGATCACTTCAAAATTCTCCGCACCAAACTCAAATGGACCGGCGGCGTGACGAATGGGAGCTAAACGTGGTTTTAGTTACGGAAACCATAGGATAATCGAGCAGGACAAAGGCAGGGCGTGACCACACCGCCATCGTCAAGACTATGGCGGGCATGCGGGCGCGCCGAGCAGTGGAGTAGTACAGGCCGGGAGGCACCAAAGGACGGTCCTCCGTGATCACTGTGACAATAACTTCAGGCCGAGTGCTGCAAGAGATCA
>CBFHXU010000044.1:18307-18540 GCA_965659875.1 uncultured Opitutaceae bacterium | reverse complement strand
CCTTCGAGCTGGACTGGCTATTCGCCCTCGATGCGGAAAACGGCAACGACATTCCCAAGACCCGCAGCGTGATCCGCCACGTGCGCGAGAACGGCTTCAATCAGATTGTGATGAACGTCTTCGCCTACGACGTGAATTGGCCCCGCGACCCTAAACTCCCGGCCAAATACGATTACGGCAAACCCCGCGTCTTCCCTTACGGCGGAGACAATGCCAATCCCGATTTCAGGACC
>CBFHXU010000044.1:0-18297 GCA_965659875.1 uncultured Opitutaceae bacterium | reverse complement strand
CAACGCTTCGATCGCGTGGTCGAGCATCTCGATGAACAGGGCATCATTGCCCACATCATGATCTACGTGTGGAACAAACAGGTGACCTGGCCGGAAGCCGAATCCGCCGCCGACAACCGCTACTTCGACTACGTCGTGAAGCGCTACCAAGCTTACCCCAACCTGATCTGGGACATCTCCAAGGAAGCCACCGGCTATGGCCACAATGATCGACAATACATCGTCGACCGCATCACCCGCCTACGAGCACTCGATGGTCATGATCGCCTCGTGACCGTCCACGACTACGGCTACTGCAACCAATATCCCGAAACGGTTGATTTCATCTCCATCCAAAACTGGCATTCCGAAATCTGGAGCAAGATGCGCGAAGTTGTGGAGAGTCATCCTCGTAAACCCGTGTTCAACATCGAACACGGCGGCTACGAAAAAGGTCCGTATCACGTTTTCACCGGCACCTACCTGACCCCGCTCTCCAACCTCGAGCGCGCCTACAAGATCATCTTCGCGGGAGCTTCGATCACGCACTACTGGCAGGATACCTCGTGGAACGTGATTATCCACGATATCGAAAACCTCCCTCAAGCGGACCAGCCGAAATTCCAGTACTACCGCCACCTCGCCGACTTCTTGGAAAAACAAAAGGTCAACGATTTGGAGCCCACCATCGGTGCCGCCAGCGCTGGTGTTTGTCTGTCCAATAATGATGACTTCTACCTGCACTTTTTACCGGCCGATCATGATGCTCTCGTCGTGCGCCAACGACCCGGCTACGAGAACGGCCAAGTCCAATTCACCTGGTTCGACCCCTTGACCGGTGAATACTCCGATGGCGGCACCCGCCCTGTCGAAAAATGGGTCCGCGTCCATACCCCCCAACCCTACCAAATGCGCATCCTCCTCGTCCGCTTCACCAATGAATAAAGCGCTCCACTCCACCGCTGTCTTCTCACAAAAGGAAACAAAGAGAACAAAGCCAACAGCCACCCGTAACTGCATCTCCATTTCGTGTTTTTCGTGTGTTTCGTGGTTAATAATCAGCCCCACCTCTCAGCCCCTCTCCCAATTATGAAACCAAACCTCCGCTCCCTCATCACGGCGCTCACCGTCATAGCAGCGCCTCTGTTCGCCGATCACGCCAAAGACGGGGCCATTGAGCTCAAACTCAAAGCCGTTCGCGAAGTGGCCAACGCGGGTCCGTTCGAGGCCAAATGGGACTCCCTCGCGAACTACGAAATCCCCGAATGGTATAAAGACGCCAAGTTCGGCATCTTCATCCACTGGGGGATGTATTCGGTCCCCGGATTCGGCAACGAGTGGTATCCGCGCGAGATGTATCGCCAGGAAGGCAGCCGCCGCGGCATCTACGAATACCATCAGGAAAAATACGGTCCCGACTTCGGCTACAAGGACTTCATCCCCATGTTCAAAGCCAAGAAATTTGATCCCGATGCCTGGGCCAAGTTGTTCAAAGACGCCGGCGCCCGCTACGTCGTTCCCGTCGCGGAACACCATGATGGTTTCCCCATGTATAACTCGGACTACACCAATTGGGATGCGTCCGAAATGGGCCCCAAGCGGGACATCATTGCCGACCTGCAAAAGTCCGTCCGCGCCGCCGGCCTTCACTTCGGTGTATCCAGCCACCGCGCGGAACACTGGTGGTTCTACGGCGGCGGTCGTGAATTGCCCCATGCCGACGTAAATGACGAGAGCTACCGCGGACTCTACGGCCCCGCTCACGATCGCGACGAATCCGAGGCTGGGGTAACTTGGCCCAACCAAGCGTTCCTCGACGACTGGCTCCTGCGCTGCGCCGAGCTCGTCGACAAGTTCGAACCGGATTTGATCTGGTTCGACTGGTGGATCGCTCAACCGTCATTCTCCGCCCACCTGCAAACGTTCTCCTCCTACTACTACAACCGGGGTAAAACCTTCCCCCATATGGTGGCGATCAACTACAAGGCATTCGGGGGCGAGTCGTTCCCCGACACGGCCGGCGTGCTCGACATCGAACGCGGTGGTCTGGCCGACAAACGGGAACTGCTTTGGCAGACCGACACCTCGGTTTCCAAAAACTCCTGGGGTTACGTCAGCAACCACGACTACAAGACCGTCAACTCTCTGGTCGATGACCTCGTCGATATCGTCAGCAAAAACGGGGTCATGCTGCTGAACATCGGGCCCAAACCCGACGGCACCATTCCTCAACGTGAACAAGACATGCTCCTCGAGATGGGCGAATGGCTGAAGCAAAACGGTGAAGCCATCTACGGCAGTCGGACTTGGACCTCCTTCGGCGAAGGCGCCACCCAGGTGAAGGACGGCAAGATGCACAACGACGCCGAAGCAAAACGTAAGGACTTCAACGCCGACGATGTGCGCTTCACCACCCAAGGCGATACCGTGTACGCCACCATTCTGGCTTGGCCGGGTGATGGCGAAAAATTCACCGTGCGTTCCTTCACCGCCGAAGCGCTCACCAACGTGAAGGGCGTTTCCATGATCGGGGCTGGCGACCTCAAGTGGACCCAGGATGCCAACGGCCTCCACGTGACCCTGCCTAAAAAGGCACCCGGCAAACACGCCTACGTGCTGAAAGTTGCTCGGTAAGCCCGAACAACACACTCTTCCCTCCCCCTGGCCGCGACTCAGTTCGCGGCCCGTTTCATTTCCAGGCGACGGATGTCGGGCATAAAGCCCGACCCACCCCAACCCGTCCATCCGCCACCCGTAGCGCCGTGCCCCAGTCGCCTCTAGCGCCGCCCTAGGCGGGTAAACTTTAGCCGGCGTTCCACCTGCCTCACCGCCCTCCCGATTAAGCGCGACACGACTGCTTAGACCTTCACCATACCCATCATCGTGAAGCCCCTCCGTTACCTCTGCTGTTTTCTTCTCCTCGCACTGCCCCTCTTTGCCAAAACGGGTAAACTTCGACGGGCCAAAAATCTTCCGAAGGAAGAATTCTCCCAAGTGCTGGAACACGTGGAGTCAAATCTCCCCAAGGTTTGGGAAACTCTGAACACGATCCGCGAAAGCGGCGTCAACGTGCGGCTGGCACCGGAACGGAAAATGGGACCCGGCAAAGCCTCCGGCACCGACCAGATTGTCATCAGCACGTTTTTCCTGACCAACGATCTCCCGCGTTACCCGGAGGACCGACTCGTCATCGTGCTCCTCCACGAATTCGGGCACATCGTTTTCAATCGTGAAACCGATCGCAGCCAACGGAACCCGGTAAAACACGAATTCTTCGCCTTCGCCTATTCCATCAAAGCCGCCATCAAACTCGCCGCCAACGGCGACTCCGGTCCGCTCGAACAGGTGGTCAAAAACCTCAAGCTACGCGCCGAGAACGGAAAGCCCAAAGACCCGCATACCATCGCCATCAAACAGCTCATCAAGACGCCCCTCTGGACCGACGCCGAAACCGTCCTCGAGAGTTACTAGCCGAAGACCAGCGAGTCGGCGGGAAAAACTCCCGGCCGCTCCGTCCTTGGCCCATCAGCCAATAAAATCCGCAATATCCTACTTCTGGTCCTTACCGCGGATTCGATCAGACATTTCGGCGCGCCACGTTTGGTAACGTGATTTCATCAGCGCAACGCGCTCGGGATAACGTTCCGCCATATCCATCGTTTCACCCGGATCTTCACCCAAGTTATACAACTGCAGGCCATTCGGGATCGGCACCTCGCGAAGCTTGTCTTTGACCAACCCGTCTTCGTCCAATTCGTAGGCCTGATACGTTTTTGCTTCAGCCCGATAAACGAGCTTCCAATCACCCTCGCGAGCAACCCAGTTCTGTTCGCGACCGGAATCCCAAAACATCGTCTCATGCTCGTGCAATTGAGAGACGGTTTCGCGAATCAACGGTCCCAGTGATTTTCCATCCAAGGGCTTTTTCGGCGCGATCTTCGTCATGTCGGAAAGACTGGCATACAAATCCCGATGAGTGACGAGTTCGCCCACCCGTTTTCCGGCCGGAATCTGCCCCGGCCATGACACTACAAACGGCACCTTGATGCCGCCATCCATCAGACAATATTTGAAGGCATTGATATTACGGTTGTTCGCGTAGGATTGATCGGACCCACCGTTATCGGACGTAAATACAATGATGGTATTGTCTGCGACCCCCTTGGCTTCCACCGCATCCATGATTTCGCCAATCATCTCGTCCATGAGTTCAAGGTGCGCGAGATAGATCTTTCGGCCGTAGGGGTCCGTCTTCACCAAATGGCACGTATCGCTATACCACTTCCGATAATCAGGTTCCGCGATGGGATCCCATAACGGATATTCCCAGACTTCCGCATCTCGATCAAAGGGCCGTTCCGGCACACCGTGCCGTTTCGCCAAGTGTTTTGGCAATCGATACAACGGCGTATGCACCGCGTTGAATTCCAATTGGAGGTAAAAGGGTTTCTCACTTTCGGTCGTGATAAAGTTCACCGACTCCCGACCAAACACCTCCGTGGTGGTCGTGTTTTCAAACGACTCCATTTCGCCGTGATCACGCGTCAGCGGACCGATTCCGATCATCCGGGCTTTCGCGATACTGCCCGGTTGTTTGCGCTCATAGGCATCGACATCCTTTTGGCTGATCAACTGAAAGTCCCACGAATGATGCGTAAACCCGAGGTAATGATCGAACCCGTGTTTCATGGGATCTTCCTTGGGACCGCCATTTAAATGGGTTTTCCCTACCTTCATGGTGCGATAGCCCGCCTCCTTCATCATCTCCGCGATGGTGGTTTCGTCCGAAGGCAGCCCGCCGTCGCCGTAGTAGTAAGCTCCCCAACGCTGCGCATAACGTCCCGTCACCAGCGCCAAGCGCGAATTACTGCAGATCGGCGACGCCGCGTAAGCCTCTTCGAAGACCGCTCCGCTCGCCGCAAGCCGATCGAGGTTGGGCGTCACGACTCCATCTGCCACGACATCGTGAAAGCCGACATCTCCATAGCCGATGTCATCGGCAATAATAACAATGACATTGGGAGTATCGGCCACCGATGCGGCGGCAAAAACAGATAAACAGGCAAGGCGGAGTAAAGTCTTCATGAGGTAACAAGTAACATTGTTTGTCTCACGTTTACTATCCACAGTCCGCTTAGCGACTAAATCCGCCCCGCCACCCAACCCCGCTTCCACTCGGCCAGACCAGATGCTTCTCCGCATCGCCGACAACTTCGTTCTCTTCGTTTCCTTTTGTAAAATCACCCCTGCTTCTCAGCCTCCGCCTCTCATGAAATTTCCTGTCTTTCTCACGCTCCTCCTCACTCTCGGCAGTGTTTTCGCGTCCGCCGCCAACCGCCCCAATATCGTCTGGATAATCCCCGACGACATGTCGGCCCACTTCAGCACCTACGGAGAGACGACCATCGAAACCCCTCACCTCGATGCGATGGCCGAGCGCGGCACCAAATTCACCCGCGCCTTCGTGACCGCCCCCGTCTGCTCGACGAACCGCTCCGCCTTCATCACCGGCATGTATCAAACCACCATCGGCGCCCACCACCACCGCAGCGGTCGCGGTGAAATCAAAATCAATCTTCCCGCCGACGTAAAACTCGTCCCCCAACTTTTCCAGGAAGCCGGTTACTACACCACCATTGCCGGCTGGCCCGTTAACCCCCAACGTCGCGGTAAGACCGATTATAATTTTGAGTGGGACCCATCCGTCTACGAGGGCAGTGATTGGTCGGGACGCGCAGAGGGACAGCCCTTCTTCGCCCAAATCCAAACCCCGGGTGGTAAACTACGGGGCTCCAGTATCGAGCAATATAAGAAAATTGCTCAGCGCGCCGACGAAACACTCGGCAGCCACACCTCTCCCGACGACGTCACGCTCCCGCCCTACTATCCCAATGATAATGCCGTATTACGTCAGGACTGGGCCGCCTACCTTGACTCCGTGCGCTTGACCGACGCCATGATCGGCGAAGTGCTGGCGCGCCTCGAAGCGGAAGGTGAATTGGACAATACGATCGTCATCTTCATGACGGATCACGGCATCAGCCATGCCCGTGGCAAACAGTTCCTCTACGAAGAAGGCATTCATGTTCCCTTCGTCGTCCAGGGACCCGGCATCGAAGCCGGGACGGTGCGTAACGACCTGATCGAGCACATCGACATCGCGGCGCTGTCCCTCGCCGCCGCCGGCATCGACATCCCCGCATCCATGCAGGCTCAGGACATTTTCGCCGCCGACTACACACCTCGCGATGCCGCTTACTCCGCGCGGGACCGCTGTGATGAAACCGTGGATTACCTCCGCTCCGTCCGCACCGAACGCATCAAATATATCCGAAACTACCTCCACCAACGTCCCCACATGATGCCCAATCGTTACAAGGACGCCAAAACCATCATCGTCGCCCTGCGCGAAGCGCATGCCGCCGGCGAGTTGACTCCGACCCAAGCACCGCTGTTCGCCCCCACCCGCGCACCCGAAGAACTCTACGATCTCGTCAAGGATCCGCACGAACTGAACAACTTGGCAGGCGACCCCAAATACGCCTCCCTGTTAAAATCCATGCGTTGGAAACTCCACGACTGGGAACAACGCACCGGCGACAAAGGACGCGAGACCGCCGCCATGTATGACAGCGACATCGTCGTGCAGACCGCCAAGGTCAAAAACGGCAATCCCGACCAACTCGGAGTCTTCCTCGGCAACGTCGCCCAAATGAAAGCCTGGGACAACGAGGGAAAGTAAGACGCTAACGCGTAAGTAACAAGTAACAGGTATCAAGTATCAAGATACAGACCACCTCCGTCCGCCCACCCATTCCCCTCTTACTCGGCTCCCCTCTGCCCGAAATGGTCCCATCGGCGCATCTTTCTCTTTCTCTTTCTCTTTATTCTTTATCTTTATCGGCCGTCCTGCCCAACAGCCCGACGGCGCGACCCCCTCTTCGTTAACTTATTAAGTTTGCCGATCATTGTAGTTCCAACCCCTTGAATTCGAATCGTTCGAGACTCGGCGAGCCCTCACCCCCCGTCATGAAAATTACCAACGTCATCCCCTACGTCGCCTGGATTGGTATCCGCAACCAGATGCTGGTCAAAGTCGAAGCCGACGACGGCACTTTCGGCTGGGGCGAATCCGGTCTCTCCGGACGCGAGCTGGCCGTCGAAGGCGCGGTGAAACACTACCGCGATTTCCTCATCGGCAAAGACCCTCGCCGCATCGGCGCGCTGTGGCAGGAGATGTATCGCTCGCAGTATTTTGAGGGCGGACGCGTGCTTACCGCGGCGATCTCCGCCATCGACATCGCCTTGCACGATCTCGTCGCCAAATCACTCAACGTTCCCGTTTATCAACTCCTCGGAGGTGCCCAACGGGACCGCGTCGAATGCTTTGCCTGCATCCCCAACAACATCCCGGCTGCGGACTACAAATCTCTCGCTCAAAAACTGGTCGATACCAAGTGGAACTCGCTGCGCACCGGCTTCGCCGCGTTGGAAGGTGGGGATTATTCCTACACCGACGGCGACGACACCACCTACGACGTGCGCGCCGCCGGCGTGATCACCGCCCAAGGGGTCATGGATTGCCGCGAGGTCATGGGCCCTGCCGCTATGATTGGCTGCGATGTGCACCATCGTCTCTCCGTCGCCGAAGCCGCAACCTGGCTCCAACGCATCCCTTCCGGCACCCTCGACTACATCGAGGAACCCATCCGCGACGAGTCTCCCGAGGCCTACGAAGCGCTGCGCAAGATGACGGACGTACCCTTCGCCATCGGCGAAGAGTTCGCCAGCAAATGGCAGTTCAAACCCTACATCGAACGCAACATCCTGCAGTATGCCCGCATCGATGTCTGCAACGTCGGCGGCCTGACCGAATCCATGAAAGTGGCGGCCATGGCTGAGGCCAATTACATCGACCTCTTGCTGCACAATCCGCTCGGTCCGATCTGCACCGCCGCCTCCGTCCACCTCGGTGCCGCTTCCCCGAATTTCTCCCATCTCGAATCCCGCAGTTCTCCCACCGAGGACCTCGCCACCAGCGACGATAAAGTTTTCACCACCCGTCTCCCCATGGAAGGCAACAGTTATCCCCTGCCCACCGGCCCCGGCCTCGGCGTCGAAGTCAACGAAGACATCCTCAAAGCCGGCACCTTCAAGAGCTGGGAACCACCCCGCCTCTGGAAACCCGACGGGAGCTATACGAATTGGTGAGCAACTCATCAATTCGAAGTAACAAGTTCCAAGACGCTGGCGCGTAAGTAACAAGTATCAAGAAACGGAAGTAACTGCCCACCGGGGTCATGTCGTAGACAAGTTCTACGCATCCCGCAAAGCGGGAGTAGTAAACTTATCACGATGTGACCCCTTCCCCAACCCGTCCGCGCGCCCAATCATAATTTTTAACCGCCTCAGGCGGTCGTAAGTCGTAAATCGTAATTCCCCAAATGTCCGACTCCACCGCTACCCCACGCACCCGCAAACGCTTCATCGTCCTCGCCCTGCTTTTTGGCTGCGTGTGGATCAACTATATGAACCGCACCAACATCTCAATCGCCGGCACCACCATGCGGGACGACCTCGGGATCGATCCGCTCAAGATGGGGCTCATCTTCTCCGCCTTCAGTTGGACCTACGGCTGGCTGCAGATTCCCGGTGGAGCGATGGTCGACGTCTTTCGCACCCGCAAATTCTATGCGGTGATCATGTTCTTCTGGTCGGCCATGACCACGCTCACCGGCTTCGCCAATTCCCTCGCTTCGTTGATTGGTTTGCGGCTCGGGCTCGGGCTTTTCCAAGCTCCGTCCTACCCCGCCCACAATAAAATGGTGACCCGGTGGTTCCCGACCAACGAGCGCGCCACCGCCATCGCTGTTTACACCTCGGCCCAATTCCTCGTGCTCGCCTTCATGCCGATCATTTTTGTGGGCATGATGAACGCCGTCTCCTGGCGGGGGCTCTTTATCATCACGGGACTCGTCAGCATTCTGGGTTCGTTCGCGATGTATGCGATTTATCGTGACCCCAAGGACCACAAATCCGTCAACCAAGCCGAGCTCGACTACATCGAGGAGGGGGGAGGGCTCGTCCATGACGGCGGCGACGTGAAACCCGATACACCCAAGGAAAAATTTAATTGGGCGGACCTCGCGGAAGCCTTCAAACATCGCAAACTCTGGGGCGTCTACATCGGCCAGTTTTGTTTAGGATCGTTGTTCGTCTTTTTCCTCACCTGGTTTCCGTTCTACTTGAAGGACACGCGCGGACTTTCCCTCGAATCCATGGGCTGGTGGGTGATGATCCCACCGCTAGGGGCATTCGTCGGCGTGCTGCTCTCCGGCACCCTCTCCGATCTTCTGGTGAAACGTGGCGTATCGCCCGGCACGTCACGCAAAATCCCCGTCCTCTGCGGCATGGTTCTCGGATCTTCGATCATTGGTGCCAACTATACGGACAGCACCGGCGTCGTGGTATTCTTCATGACCATCGCACTCTTCGGCAACGGACTCGCATCGATCGCCTGGGTCTTCATCTCCTCCATCGCTCCAATCCGCTGCATGGGCTTGGTCGGTGGCGTCTTCAATTTCATCGGCAACCTCGCCGGCATCAGTCTACCGATCATCGTGGGTTATCTCGCCCAAGACGGCAATTTCGAGTCCGGTCTCATGTACATCGCCGTCGTCTCCATCATCGGTTTCTGTAGCTATCTCTTCCTCGTCGGCAAAGTGGAAAGAATCGAAATCCCAGAACGCTGACGCGAAGTAAAAACCTTCGGAAGTGCCAAGCTTGCCCGCCTCTGGCGGGTTTCAGGTATCAAGTAACAAGCTGCTGCGCAGAAGTAACAAATTCCAAGTAACAAGTATCAAGAAACGGAAGTAACTGCCCACTGGGGTCATGTCGTAGAAGAGTTCTACGTAGTGTAACGGAGTAAACTCATCACGACGTGCCCCCTTCCCAACCGCGTCCGCCACCCAACTCATCACGACCTTTTACCCACCTCTGGCGGATTCCGCCAAACCCAACGCTCCCCTCGGTTCCGAGCGCAAATAATCTCGGTAGGGAATCCATCGCGGCAGGCCGATCTTGAGTGTAGAAAATGGCCTGAATGTGTTTTGAATAAAGTAACCTATTAGGTTACTTTATGGGGAATTTTGAATTTTTGTGCACCCAACACAGCACGGCGGAAAACACCAAGCGAACGGTCTAAACATAATTGCTCCGCAATGAATCCTCATCTCAGATTGCCGCCATGCCCCGCCTACCCCGCTCGGTCCTCCTCCTATATTGGACATTGGTCATCCTGTCAGCCATAGCCTCGACGAAGGCTGATGGTCATGAGACTTCAGCGCCCCCCAACGTCCTCTTCATCGCGGTCGATGATCTTCGTCCGGAGCTCGGGTCCTACGGAGCCGATCATATCAAGTCACCTCACTTGGATAAGTTGGCCGCCGAAAGCGTGCGGTTCGACCGCGCCTATTGCATGGTCCCCACGTGTGGCGCCTCTCGGGCCAGCATGCTCACCGGCGTGCGACCGACCGCCACCCGGTTCGTTTCTTACACCGCCCGGGCGGACGAGGAGGCACCGTGGGCCAAAACCCTCAATACCCATTTCCAAGATCATGGCTACCGAACCGGTTCACTCGGCAAGATCTTCCATGCCGCGGCCGACAATGCCGCCGGATGGACCGACGCAGCGTGGCGCCCCCGACGGGACCACTATCAGCTGCCGGCCAACGTCGCCTGCACCGCACAAAAACTCCGGGGGCCGCCCACGGAATCCGCACCGGTGCCCGACGACGCCTACGGTGATGGCGTCGTGGCGAACAACGCGGTCGAACGGTTACAGGAATTGGCGACCGACCCCGATCAACCCTTCTTCCTTGCGGTGGGATTCTACAAACCTCACCTCCCGTTTGTCGCGCCGCAAAAGTATTGGGATCTTTATCCGCCTGAATCCATCTCTCTGCCCGACAACTACAAGGTGCCCGCCAACGCCCCCGCGGAATCCCATCACAATTGGGGCGAACTGCGAAACTATCAGGGTATTCCGAAGCAGGGTCCCATCACTGATGCGACCGCTCTGAATCTAATCCGCGGCTATTACGCGTGTGTGAGTTATACCGACGCGCAAATCGGCAAGGTCCTCAACGAGCTCGAGCGGCTCGGACTCGCCGAAAACACCATCGTCGTGCTCTGGGGCGACCATGGCTGGAACCTCGGTGACCACACGTATTGGAACAAACACAGCACCTTCGAATCCTCCATGCGCATCCCGCTCATGGTGCGCGCTCCCGGAATCACGGGCGGCACCCACACCGAGGGTCTCACTGAATCGATCGATATCTATCCCACCCTTTGCGACCTCACGGGACTCCCTACTCCCGCCACGGTGGAGGGCAAAAGCCTGGTGCCTCTCCTGCGTTTCCCTCAACGCCCGTGGGCGGAAGCCGCCGTAGGCCGTTACGGAGCAGGCGACACCATCCGCACCGCCCGCTACCGCTACACCGAATACCGCGCCAATCGCGGTGCCGGATCACGCCGATCTGATATGCTTTACGACCACGACCAGGACCCATTGGAGAACACCAATATCTCCCAACAACCGGAGTCGGCCCAAACTGTGCAAACGCTCAACCAAGCCCTTCAAGCGACCAAGAAATCCACCACGGACTACGCACCGACACCTCTCCGCACTTCACCTCCAAAGAACAATTAGCCGCCATTAATAACTTCACCGCTAAGAATCTTGAATACTGGGCCGCTGCTCTTTTGGGACTGAGCTTCGTCGCGTTCTGGCCCACTTACTTCTCCAAGTTTTTCGATGGGACCGCAGACTTTTCCCATTACTTCCATTTCCACACGGCTACAGCATTGTTGTGGGTAGGTTGCCTCATTTGTCAGCCAATTCTGATGGATCCCCTTTAAGGATCTGTTCATTTTCTCCTTCGGATTTGGCGTCGCGATTTATTACAAAAAGAAAACCTCGATTCACGCTCGAGGCATGGTGGTTGCGGGCATGGCTTTGATTGGGCCGGTCATGGTGCGACTCTTCATTAACGTCCTGGGAGTCAACCCTCCCTTGGGCAGCCTGCTCGGGATCTCGCCCAACTACTTAATCCTGATCACCCTCATCATTCTGGAACGCAAAGCCAAGTCGGGCCGCTGGGTGTTTCCCTGTGCCCTCGGACTTTTCCTCTTCGTGCACATCGTTAAAACATTCAAAATCACTCCACCAGTTTGGGATACCTTCGCGCATTGGTTTATCTCGCTTCCCCTCACCTAGTGACCACGGCTGCCACTCCCTGACCACGATAACCGAGCATCCATTGATGCCCACACCTTAAAATACTCAAACGATGGCCTCATGATCAAATTCGTGATGAGTCTCACCCGTCGGTCCGATCTCACCCGCGCCCAATTCCAAGACTACTGGCGCGATCAACACGGTCCCTACTTCATGCAGAATGCCGGCATCATGCGGGCAAAAAAATATGTGCAATCGATGACCCTCGATACGCCGCTGAACGATGGACTCCGGGAATCGCGCGGCATGCTGCCGGAGTATGATGGCGTGGCGGAAGTCTGGTTCGAATCGGAACAGGATCTGATGGAGGGCATGAGTTCACCCGAAGGTCAGGCACTCGGCGCCGCGCTCCTCAAGGATGAGGGCAACTTCGTCGACCACGCCAAATCATCGGCCTTCATTGTTCGCGAAGAAGAACTCAAATAACCCCGCAGAAAAGCCCTACGATGAACGTCCGCAACATCACTCCTATTCATAACGTTTCGGACATGGCGGCCTCATTTACCTGGTTCGAAAAACTCGGGTGGACCAAAAATTGGGATTGGGGCGACCCCGTGGATTTTGGCTGAGTCGGTTCCGGCGAGCGTGAAATTTTTCTGAGCCTCAACGGACAAGGCGGCCGCGGCAAAGGCGCCAATTCCGCGACCTTTGAAACCGAAGGGGATGACTGCTTGGACAAAGGGGTATGGATGTCGGTCTGGGTGGCCGACGTCGACGAAATCCACCAGCGTGCATTCGACCAAGGTATCGAAGTCACCTGCGAACCCGAAGATATGCCATGGAGCGTGCGCGAGTGCCACCGCCGCCACCCTGATGGGCACGTGCTCCACGTCAGCAAAGCCGCCTAAAAAAGCATACAAATTGCGGTGGAATTGACCGCGACATCCACCCAACCACCCCTCACTTCAGCGTGATGACAGGTTGGGGTAAATCACGACCGGGGCGCGGCACCCGATCGCGGAGTTTCGCCCGGTAGGTTGCCAGCGTTTCGGCGTGCGCCGGATCACCCGCGAGATTGAACCATTCCCGCGGATCTACCGCGGTATTATAAAGTTCCTCCCGACCGTTTTCGTAACGGATGTAGCGCCAGCCTTTGGCTCGGAGTGAATAGCTTTCCCGGCCCGGATCATAGCGGAACCGCCACTTGTAAAGGGCCGTGAGTGCTTCGTCCGGTCCGGCCCACTTGCCCGCTCCCGGGTCGGCCAGCAGAGGCTTGATGCTGTATCCATCAAGCGGATGCCCTTGGTCGTTGTGTCGGGTGTCGCCCTCCAATCCACAAAGATCCACCATCGTCGGATAGAGATCCACCAGCGACACCGGCTGATCCGTCACGCCTCCCTCCTCGGCAATCCCCGGCGCCCGCACGATGAGCGGCACGCGAGTGCTCTCCTGCCACAAGGAATTTTTATAGAGATAGTCCTTCTCCCCCATGCCCCAACCATGATCACTGGTGAAAATAATCACCGTATTGTCGCGGAGGGCACTGTTATCGATCACGTCGAGCATACGACCGATCTGTTCATCCACCGAGGCCACACTGGCGAGGTAGGCCTGAATGAAGCGCCGCAGGCCTTCGTCGTCGGCAGGATAAGAAGCGACGAGAGTTTCATACAGCCGACGCCCCATGTCTTCAGAGCGAACCGGGTTGGGCTCAAAACCACCGAGCAGTGTCCTCACTGATCGCGCGTGCGTATCGTCGATATCATCCGGTCGGATGTCCGGCAGCGCGATTGATTCGAGTGGAAACATATCAAAGAAGCGTTGCGGCACGATCAACGGCGTATGCGGGCGCATGAACCCCACGCCCATCAGAAACGGCTTGTCCATTTTACCCTCGGCCAGCTGTTGGAGATTCTGCACGGCCCAGTCACCATTGACCTCATCCGCGGTTTGATCCCGGTCGGTCTGGGATTCGACCCGCAACGTGCGGCGCTCGCCCCATGGTCCCGTCACCCAGTTCACCGGTTTGCCTTCAGGACTGGTGCGCCCAGCCAAGTTGACCAACGGACCGAACGATCCGTCAACTGCCCCGATATGACTGAAGGGTGCCAATACATCGGGATGGGCGATCTGGCGCTCACCGTCCCACGTGAATGGTCCATAGTCGGCCGTGTTCTCAAAATGCGACCACTCACTGCGCACGACGTGATGCATGAGCTTTCCGGTGCCGAGCGTGTGGTAACCATTGGCCCGAAAATGATCCATGAATGTGCGGGAGTTTTTGAGCACGCCGTAGTCATCCCAACGATTGAACCCGTAGCAGCCCGAGTTGTGCGGATAGATGCCCGTGAACATACTGGCCCGCGACGATCCACATATCGGAATATTGGTATGCGCCTGCCGGAACGTCACCCCACTCCGCGCCAAACGCGTCAGGTTCGGTGTGTAGGCCTGAGGATGACCACCCAACGGTTCAATATAGTCATTCAGATCGTCGCACATGATCAGCACGACGTTGGGACGACTCGGCTCAGCAGCAGTTAAGAGAACCGAAGACGCACCCATCGCAAAACCAACCCACAGCAACAATTTCATCGGAGCCACCAGAGGAGGTAGGGCGTGCTCGCCGAGAGCACCGGTTGCAATTCCCTGGTTACTCTCTTCCCGATGGCGCGCTCGCCTGCCCGCCATAGTCCCAGCTCGTGAGACGAAGGAGGGGCGAGCACGCCCTACCTTGAACCCGGTGTTCTTACCAATGTGCTTCATCATAGGTCGGTCCTCGAATTTACTCCTCCATTTGTTTACGTCCGCGTTCGACCCAACTCTGGTATTCCGGTCGATCTTCCCACGCTTCAAAGTAGGCCTGATACTCTGGCAACTCGATCCAGAACACCCCGTCTTCGCGGCCCGGTGGATCCGGCAATACTTCACCTTCGGGATAGTCGCCCGCCACGACACTCGCTTCCCGGGATTGATTAAACGCATCCCAAAGTCCGCGCATACGCGTTGCTTGATCAGGCAATGCCTCAGTCAATTCCTTGGTTTCGGTCGGATCGTTTTTGAGATTATAAAGTTCAAACACGCCGTTCCCCAAATCCGGCATCACCAATTTCCATTCGTCGTCAATGATCGCTGCGCCCTCCAGGCGCTTAAAGGGAATCGGCCGATTCCGGGGACCATCGTATCCCTTAAATACCGACACCAAGCTGTGCCCGTCCAAGGGTTCCAGGTAGGCTGACTCATCCAGGCCCACGATTTCACCGATCGTCGGAAAAATATCCATCGTGACCGCCGGAGTGTCCGTCACCTGCCCCGCCGCGATTCCAGCGGGCCATTCGACCAACCCCGGCACGCGGATGCCGCCCTCGTAAACTTGGTTCTTAAATCCGCGCAGCCCACCGACGCCATTTTTACCCGCCAACGCAAGACCGCCGTTGTCGCCATTGAACCACAGGATCGTATTATCGGCCACCCCCAGATCGCGTAGGCCTTGGCGCAAGGTGCCCATGGCTCGATCCATCGCCACCAACTCAGCCGCTTGGCGCCGCTCGTCGTCCGGCAAATGCTCGAGCCCCGCTTCGTCTTCCGGAAACGACATAAATGGGCTGTGCGGCGTGCCGAACCAGATCACGGAAAAGAAGGGACCATCCTTCTTCTGCGCCATCCATTTCAGAGCTTCCGCTACCGACACTTCTGATGAATCCCCCTCGAATTCCTCGAAGTTGCCGTTGCGACTCATGATCGGGTGCAGATCGAAGAAATTGGTCACCGATACCCACGTTTCGAATCCGAAGACGCCCGGATGCAGCGGATCATCGCCAAAGATCGGCGCTCCGGCACCCCGTAGTCCGTTGAGGTGCCACTTGCCGAAATGACCCGTGGCGTAACCCGCGCCTTTGAGCGCCTGCGCAATCGTCTTCTCCTGACGCCGCAGCGGGTAGCCATGAGTCTGCACCCCCGTGCGGTCATTGCTGCGCCCTGTCAGCAGCGTCGCCCGGGTCGGCGAGCAATTGGACGCTCCGGCATAGAAGCGATCAAAACGGATGCCAGCCGCGGCCATCGCGTCGAGATTGGGTGTCTTTAGCAGAGGATGGTGGTTATAGCCGGTCTGTCCCCAGCCTTGGTCGTCGGACATAACGAGCACTATATTGGGGCGCTCGGCCGCACCGCCCCATACAGCGAAAGCGGACAATAAGAGTCCCGCGAGCCCACGGGCCACGGAAGAAGGAAGGGGTAAAATTCTCATGAGGTCTGGAAAACACAGGGTATAAATGCTCACCGCGCAAAACCCAAAAACCTTACTCCCCTCTCTCTGCATTAGTTTAATCGTTTCACTTGGGCAAAATTTGGCACCCTTCGTATGCTCTCCAAGGTTGAAGCCTCTCTGAATATCGTGTGTCTTCATCAGCTCACGTTCTGAACATCTCTCGCGCCCCACCCCTGCCTGCCTCCCATTTCATGAACTCCTTTGCCTCATTCCGGTGCTTCGTCGCCGGCGGACTCATTACCCTCAACGCGACGTTGACCCTCTCCGCCCACCACGAAGCCCCCACGCAGCCCAAAAACATTCTCCTCATCATGGCCGACGACATCGGCATCGAGGCATTCGGATGCTACGGCGGCGAATCCTACGCCACGCCCCGCATCGATCAATTGGCCGCCGAGGGCATTCGTTTCTCCCACGCCTACTCCCAGCCCCTCTGCACTCCCACCCGCGTGCAGATCATGACGGGCAAATACAATCACCGGAACTGGGAGGCATTCGGCATCTTACCCCGGGGCGAGCGCACCTTCGGTCACATCATGAGTGGTTTCGGCTACGATACCCTCATTGCGGGCAAATGGCAGCTTACCTCCTACGATCCCCCGGACTTCCCCAACGCCGATCGCCGCCGCAATACCGGCATGCATCCGCGTGACGCCGGTTTCGACGAATACCTCCTCTTTCACTCGGAACACACCGAAGACAAAGGATCCCGCTACGCCAACCCCACCTACATGCTCAATGACAATCTCATCACCGAGCAGGGCACCTACGGCGAAGACACCAATTCCGACTACATTCTCGATTTCATGGCGCGTAACCGGGACAAGAACATGTTTGTCTACTACCCGATGGCCCTGCCGCACTGGCCGGCCAACCCCACCCCGCATTCCGAGGCCTGGGCCGATCCGTCCCGCCGCCTCGAAAACGACCAAGCCTTCTTTCCCGACATGGTCGAATACATGGACACCTTGATCGGTAAACTCATGGACGGTCTCGAGGAACTCGGCCTGCGGGACGATACGCTCATCATTTTCTACTCCGACAACGGCACCGACAAAAAGAACTCGTCCGTCATGAACGGCGTTAAGATCGACGGCCAAAAATCCTACCCCGTGCAGGCCGGCGTGCGCGTGCCTCTCGTCGCCAGTTGGCCCAAAGGCATGCCCCAGGGCATCGTCTCCCGTGACCTCGTGGATTCATCCGACTTCCTCCCGACCTTGGTCGAACTCGCCGGCCACGAAGCCCCCGCCGAATGGGGATTCGACGGCCAAAGTTTCGCCGCCCAACTCCGCGGCCAAGCCCACCCTTCGCCTCGTGAATCCGTCTTCGTCTGGTATGATCCCCGCCCCGGTGACGACAAAGCACACCTCGACCGCGCCGTCTTCGCCTTGGATCACAATTACAAACTCTACGACGACGGTCGCCTGATGGAAATCGATGACATCCTCCCCCTCGAAACCGAACTCGATCCGACCAAGCTGTCCCACGAAGCCCAAGCCGCTCACGCCAAACTCAGCGCCGTCATCGCCGCCCAAATGCAACCACCCCTCTCCCCCCGCGTCGCCAACGAAGTCGACGCCTACGGGGAGCCGTTACCGCCGCCTGCGGCGGAAGTGCCAAGTTCCAAGTAGCAATTAACAAGTAACAAGCTGCTCCGCAGAAGTGCCAAGTATCAGGTATCAAGTAACAAGAAATAGACCACTCCAACGCGCTGACGCGAACTCCCCCAAAGCCTGTCCGCCGGGGTCATGTCGTAGACAAGTTCTACGCATCCCGCGACCTGTCCACCATAGCCTTGGCGAAGGTGGAA
>CBFHXU010000043.1:0-18595 GCA_965659875.1 uncultured Opitutaceae bacterium | reverse complement strand
AGTTAGTTTAGAGCCATACCATGATCTCGGAGATTCAGCGAATTTTGTTGATGATAGTTTTGCCCGCTTCGGTGCTCGAAGCACCGGTGAAGCTCAACCCTCAACGCGGATTTATTAGCGGGAGAATGAACTGTTTTCGCTAATTCGCCGGTCCACCCTGATCACCTGGTTGTGACGAACCACTACCGTGATCTTTTCTTCACGGACGATTCGTTGTTCGGCAGCGATTGGTTCCTGAATCATACGCATCACTCCGGTTACAGGATCGACGAAGGGAACGTCGCGCATCCCCGTGGTGATTGGCCGATATACTGGCGGGTGCTCGACGATATAGCTGCGGGTTTCTTCCATGCGGTTGTATTCCGTGGCGGGATCGACGATGATCGGGTCACTGAGAAGTTCATCCAAGTCCGCGACGGTCATGCCGACTCGAACATCGGCCGGCGAGAGAGCTTCGTTTTTTTGCGGGACGGATTCGCAGCCCACTAATCCCAAGAAAGAGAACGCCGCCAGGATAAAAAATAACGTAGGTCGGTTTGGTCGCAGCATGGAAACGGGATTAAAACTCCGGCCGATCAACCGTGCGAGTAGTTCTTTGGTTGTTGTTAATCTGTTCGAAAAGACCGGTGTTCGGAAGGATGCAAAATGCTTGGCTCCTGTTCGTCCGGGTATTCGTCTGGGTGGTAATGCAACCTTCCACCCTTTTGGTCTTAGCCGCCGGTATGGGGTCCCGTTACGGGGGACTCAAACAACTCGATCCCGTGGGGCCGAGTGGAGAAGCCATTTTGGATTATGCAGTGTTCGATGCGATTCGCGCTGGTTTTGGTCGCGTGGTATTTGTAATCCGTCGTGATTTTGAGGGCATCTTTCGCGAGAAGATTGGCGCCCGCTACGCCGACAAGATCGAGGTGGGCTACGCATTTCAGTCCTTGGACCGTTTGCCCGAAGGCGTGGTATTGCCCGCCGAACGCGAAAAACCCTGGGGCACGGGCCACGCGGTTTGGTGTGCACGCGACGAAGTGCCGGGTTCGTTCGCGGCCATCAATGCAGATGATTTTCTCGGGCGAGATGCATTCGAGCAACTGGCTGGATTTATCGCCGCTCCAGATGCGGATCATGCGATGGTCGGCTATCGTTTGGACCGCACGCTTTCAGAACAGGGCTCGGTTTCACGCGGCGTATGTGCGGTCGATGCGGACGGGCTTTTGACCGAAGTGGTCGAACATACCGGCATCTCGCATTCCGACGTAGGCCAAGGTCGCACGTTCACGGGCCAAGAAATTGTTTCGATGAATTGCTGGGCGTTTCAGCCTTCGTTTTGGGATCAGCTCGATCGGCAATTCCACGCCTTTATCAAAAGGCAACTGAACGTGCCGAAGGCTGAGTTCTATCTCCCGGCTTCCGTGTCGGAAGAGATCGCCGCAGGCCATGCAACGGTTCGGGTGCGGCCGACAACGGCCAGTTGGTTCGGGGTGACTTATCGCGAAGACAAACCGCTGGTGGAAGCCACGCTCGCCGGCATGGTTGAGCGCGGCGAATATCCCGTGTCGCTGTTCTGAAGTTTACGCGATGGGGCCTCTTCCGCCGGCATCGTCCAATAGTTGCCGCTGTTTAATTGGGTGTGGCTAGTCCGCGAGCTTTGAGAAACGGAACCAATTCGTCGGCGCCGAAATCCGCGAGGAGGTCCCCGTTCCAATCGAGCACAGGGACCTTGGTCTGACCGGACAGAGTTTTCATCCGATCGAAGGCGGCAGCGTCGGAGGAGACATTGATCTCCTGGTAGCGGTGTCCGGCACGATCGAGAACATCGCGAGCCTGCGTGCACCAAGGGCAACCGGTTTTAACGAAAAGTAGAGGGAGTTGAGAGGACATGATAGAATGGGAAATTGGATATGGATGAAAGATACCATGCATGGGTGGCGCTCATTGTCCAATGGCGGGGTGGTCGCGCGGTTGACGTCACTGTTACAGCGGGTGATCTTGCCCTCAACCCCTTCCAATCCCGATTGCCATGAATTCCCTTTTTGATCCGCGTTATCTGACTCGAAATATTCTCATTGGCATGGCGCTGGGTGCGGCCATCGGCACGGGTCTTAATATGGCGGGCGCGACACCGGAAGCACCGGGGTTTATCGCGGGGGAGCTTTTTCAACTCTTGGGCGACGTATTTGTGCGGTCGCTGCAGGTGCTGGTGGTGCCGCTCGTGTTGTTATCGCTGATTGTCGGCACGGCTTCATTGGATGACGTGCGCAAGCTTGGTCGGATCGGGGTGAAGACGCTGGCATTCTATATCGGCACGACGGCCGCCGCGATCACGATTGCGATGTTGTTGGCGGTGGTGTTCCGGGCGGGGTCGGGATTTGAGTTGAATCTCGAGTCGAGTTTCAGCGCCACTGAAAGTCCCGGACTGCGCACCGTGTTGACGAATATTTTCCCCCAGAATCCGTTCGCCGCGATGGCGGAAGGCAACATGCTTCAGGTGATCGTATTCGCGATTCTGATTGGAATTTCCATGTGCTTGGCGGGGGCGCCCGGTCAACGGGTTTTGGCGATCGCGAAGGATATGAACGAGGTGGTGATGAAGTTGGTCGTCGTATTGATGATGGCCGCTCCCTTTGGGGTATTCGCGTTGGTTGGTAAAACGTTCGCCACCCAAGGTTTCAGCACGATTGCGGCGCTGGGGCAGTATTTTTGCTTGGTGCTCGCCGCGCTGCTAATACACGCGTTTGTCACTTATGGGTTAATATTGAAGATGTTCTCGGGACTGAGTCCGGTGCGTTTCTTTAAGCAGATGCGCCGCGTGCAGTTGTTCGCCTTTTCGACCGCGAGTAGCAACGCGACCTTGCCGCTCAATCTGGAAAACGCGGAACACAACCTCGGGGTGAAACGTTCCATCGGATCCTTCACGATTCCGTTGGGTGCAACCGTCAACATGGATGGCACGGCGATCATGCAAGGCGTCGCTACCGTATTCATCTCTACCGCCTTGGGCGTCGAGCTCGGCGTGCAGGGATACCTGATGGTCATTCTTACGGCGACGCTGGCTTCGGTTGGCACGGCGGGGGTGCCGGGAGTGGGTCTGGTGATGCTCGCGATGGTGTTCAACCAAGTGGGGCTTCCGCTTGAGGCGATCGGCGTTATTTTGGGCGTCGACCGTCTGCTCGATATGGTGCGCACCGCGGTCAACGTCACCGGGGACGCGGTCGTTTCGACGATCGTGGCGAAGTCCGAAGGCGAGTTCAGCCAAGAGGTTTTTGATGCCGAGGAACCCCAGTGGGAATAGCGCACGTGAGAGTGGGGCGGGGGGAGGCATCGTTAAAACGAGTTTGCGCCCGGCCCGAGAAAGGGCGTAGGTGCGTTTTACTAACTTGATTAATTCGATTTCCAATGAGCTGGTGGTCCTCCTGCTCCTGCTGTTGACCAACGGCATTTTTGCTCTCGCTGAAGCGGCACTGGGTGCGGCGAGAAAGTCTCGCCTGCGCGAACTGGCCGATGAGGGCACTCCTCATGCCGCTGAAGCGCTTCGCATCGTCGGTGAACCGAGCAACGTCATGACGGGAATCCGCGTGGCGATCATCTTCGTCACGGTGCTGGCCGGAGCCCGGGCCGGAGGAGCCGCCACCGAACGTGTCCTGCTGATGATCACGGAAACGGCGTGGTTGCAGCCGATTGCTCGCCCGGTGTCGTTGGGACTGGTCGCGTTGGCGGTTACGTTGGTGTTGGTTTTCTTCGCCGATTTCTTGCCGCGTCGTTTGGCCCGCATGGGGCCGGAGCGAATCGCCATGCTGATGGTGAGGCCGATGCGCCTTATCGCATTTGTATTGAGCCCGATTGTGGTGGGACTCTCAGCATTGACCGAGTTGGTCCTCTGGCCCTTTGGTCTTCACCGGGCGCCCAAAGAAGCTCCGGTGACTGAAGAAGAGGTCAATACGCTCGTCGAAGAGGGCATGAAGGGCGGCGTCTTTAACGAGTCCGAGCGCGACATGGTAGCCGGCGTCCTCGAGCTCGATGAGATGCCCGTCACCTATCTGACCACGCCGCGGCCGAAATTAGTCTTTCTGGATTTGGCCGACCCGGACGAGACCAACTGGCGCAAAGTGGTCGCGAGCGGACATTCTCATTTTCCCGTGGTTCACGGTAACAAGGAACAAGTCATCGGCATGGTTTCGGTAAAAGCCATGTGGGCGAACCAGGCGTTTGGTGTGCCCACGTCGTTGCGTCATCTGCTGACCTCGCCGCTAATCGTGCCTGAGAACATGGCAGCGAGTGTGGTGCTCGAACAATTTAAAAGGTCCGGTCAACACATCGCGCTCGTAAACGACGAGTTTGGCGCGCTCGCGGGAGTGGTGACGCTTTACGATGTGCTCGAGGCGATTGTGGGCGACATTCCGGAGTCCGGTCGACAGACCGCTCCCGAGGTGACCACCCGTCCCGACGGATCACTACTCATGGATGCGACCTTTGGAATCGATGAGTTTAAAGAGCTGACGAAATTCGATCATCTCCCACACGAGGAGGAGACCGAGTTTCAAACCGTGGGTGGCTTTGTGCTGACCCATTTCGGTCGCATCCCGCGGGCGGGTGACAGCTTCCAGTTCGAAGGTTGGCAGTTCGAGGTCATGGACATGGATCGCCAACGCATCGACAAGATCCTCGTTTCACCCCCGCCCAAAGATACGACCAAGGAACCATCCGAGGATACTGCCGGCGGTATCTAGCCGGACCGGCGAACGATCGGGGAGGGGTTGTTAACAACTTGTCGGTAACCCGCGGGCAATTCGCGGCAACTTGCGTTTGCCAAATTCCACTCCGTTAGCGACGGTGGAGATTCACCCGAATCATGAGCCAAGACGAAGCATGCAAGACCCCTTCACCGGACGCCCCACCTGCATCCATGGCGGGCGGCTCCCCAGCGCCGAAGCCTGGCGCGCGCTTCAACACGATCACCGGCGAAGACTGGAAGCGCTCGCTCGCTTCCGCACGGCAGCGGCGAAAGTCGGCATCGGAACGTATCCGGACGATGACCTCGTCCTCTGGGACGCCGACGAAATAGGCCTGCTGGCCGCGGCCGATCCGCTGTGGGAGGAACTCGACGCCGCCGCGAGGGCATTTCGCGAAGTTTTCCCGCTAGTTGATTTGGAGGATTTTGGGTTCCCCGACGAGGTCGAGGACCTCCTGGGCGAAGCCAGTCCCGAGTTGCGTCTGATCAGTAGTGGAGTGGAGGCCACCGCCTTCGAGGCCAAGGATCATTCGATCTACAAATTCTTCATGCCGCGCGACGATGGGCACATCGGCGGCACGTTTAGTTTTTCGCGGGAGGAAGATGTCGCCCTGCAGGCGGAGGCATCCGATGGCACCTACCAAGCCATGCTCGAGAAGTTTGATCTCATCCTGCGCCTCGGCGGCATGCCGACTGAGGTGGTGGGAGTGACGAAACGGGAAGGGGTTCTCGTGACTAAACAGACCCTCGGCGAACTCCTCTCCGAGGGCGCGGACACCTCACAGATGCAGCCCCCGGATCTCATTCCGTTGGCTTCTCGATTTCTCCGCGCCCACCGCGATCACCCGCGTCTGTATTTCGTCGATGGCTCCCCTTGGCTGGTAGCGGACCTGCACTCCAAAAACATGGTTAAAGCAGCAGATGGAGAACTGCGTGCCATCGATCTGCTGGCCGCTCCATTGCCGCCAAACCTGATCGCCAAAGAACCCCTTTTGGCCGACTGGCTCGAGCGCGTGGCCGAAGACCCCAACGCCAACGTGCTCCCTTCCGTCAACGACGACGAATTGTAGAAAACCACGCAAGTTAGTCCCCGTTCGTGGGCTTTGTGGTTAATAAAAAAGTCGCCCGTTAGGGCGCCTCATGGATTTGGGCCTGAACTATATGTCCGTGTTTATTTGCTCAGAAAATCGAGCACGTCGTTGGCCTGTTGGGCGGTGCTGCCTTTGTGGTCAGCGTAGACGATTTTGTTGTCGTGCATGAGATAGGCGGAACGACTGGCGAAGAACATGCCGTCGGCACCGAAGGCTTTGGCGACCTGTTTCTCCGTGTCGGCCAACAGGGTGAATGGGAAATTATATTTTTCCTTAAATGCCCGTTGTTTCGCGACTGTGTCGTAACTCACGCCGATCACCGCAACTCCCTTGTCGGTCAGCTCTTCATAAGCATCGCGCAGCGAGCAACCCTGCTTCGTGCAGCCGGGGGTGTCCGCTTTCGGGTAGAAGTAGACCAAGGTGTAGTCATTCTCGGCGTAAACGTCGGAGAGATTGAGATTATCGCCCGAATCGGTCAGCGCGGAGGCGACCGGGGCAGTTGATCCAACTTCAGAGGGAGCAGCAGACATAAGATTAAACATAGTGAGAGTAAAAAGGGAAATAACCAGCGTTCGAAGTTTCATGGTAAGCCTCATCTTGAGAGCGAATCCCCATTTCGCAAATTCCCGGTCCATTTCCTTCCGGCTAAATTGGGTAAACAGATCGGAACTTTAACCATATTGGTTAAAGTTCTGATTGGAGTGATTCGGGTGAGGGGGGGACGTGAGATCAGGTTATTCTACGCCTTGGACGTTGAGGTCGTTGGGGTGTTCGATGCTGAATTTGAGCGTCATGTCGCGCCTGGCCCCGGGGGCGAGGGATCCGGTCCAGGTCAGAACACCTTCCTCGTCGCGGGTGAAGGCGTGATTGTCATCCGGGCCGCCGATGTCGTCTTCGTCAGGCTCGACCAGTTTGACGATGATCTTTTCGTGACGACTGACGGGCAGGGACTCGGCCAGCTCAACGCCGACGGGAATCGATTTATGATTAGTGAGCTTGATCGCGATCTCGTAGGTCGTGCGCGTGCTTTTGTTGGTGAAGCCGACTTTTTCGACGAAGCGATTTACGAGCGTGCGTTCGACGGCGACGGCCTCATCCACGCCAAGGGCGAGTTCGAATTCTTCGCCAGCCATGGTCGTTTCGAGATGACTGTTGGCGATAAACGCGCCGTCGACGAAGGCGGCGAGGGAACCGGCGAGAAGCGGAAACTCCGTGTTGTTCTCAACCTTGGCGGAAAGGAACGCAGCCTCTTGCAACTTCGGCGTGGTGGCGTAACGCAGACCCGCGGTAAGATCGAGGGTGGTGACAGAGACTTTCGTCACGGTGCCATCGGCGGGAATGGTCGTGGGGGTGGTGATGGTGAAGGTCGCGGCGGTGAGGCCGGTTTCAACGGTGGCTTGTTGGACCTTCATGGGTGCGCTCTCGGCTACGGCGTCCATTGCCATCATGGTGGGTGCAGGGGCGGATTCCATCATGGCGTATGCCTTTCGCGACCTCAGGTCCATATCGCGGGTGATTCGCTGCTCTTCGACAATCCAAGGTCGTGCCTCTGGCGCGGAGCCGCCGGCGGAGGGCTGGGCGGTGGAGAGGGTGAGGGCGACGTTGTCCCACGTATCGCCAGTGCGGTTGACGACTTGAGCTTGGTAGTCGAGCACGACGCGGCGGGCGTTGGAATCGAGACGGGCTTGATACACAGGGGTCCAATTCGCACCGGGCACCGTGTAGGCGACTGTTACGTTGCCGGAGCCTGCTTCGTTCGCGGCTAAACGCACGGTGACCTCCTTGACCGCACGACGTCCGGGTTGGCGTCCGCGTGCTTCCTGCAATTGGCGTTCGGTGGCGCTGATCTTGGCGTTGAGGTCTTGCTCCTCTTGGGCTTTTTCGCGGCGGGCTTTTTGGATACGGCGATTTTCGTCGGCGTTGAATTTCAGCAGCTCTCGCCAGTCGTCAAATGAGGGTCGGGGGGCATTACCCTCGGTCGGAAGAGTGGTGGCGGCTTCGTTGATTTGGCTAAGAACGGAGCGATCGTTGTCCAAGGCTCGGATCTCGTCGTCCAAGACGATTTTGATCTGGTGGAGTTTTTTTAATGTCTCCTCGAGATCGCGAATGACGGGGCTCGGTTCGGCGTCGAGGAATACGTTACGGGACTGCACGTCAACGACGTTGGTACCGGCGGGGCCGCTGCCGGAAACTTGCAGGGAATTGTCCCAGAGATTCGCGGGCAGGTCTTTGAGGACGAGGGTGGTTTCGCCGGATCGTAGGTCGAGGTGGGCTACACGCTTTACGAGAGCCCGGTCGGTGTAGACCGTCACTTCGGTGACCTGAGAAGGGGTTTCGTAGCGATACTGCGCGGGGCCGGCGTGAGCCGCGAGCGCGAGGGCGAATGAAAGAAGGATTATACGTTTCATTGAGATTACAGACATACTCTGACAACGTGCGGCGGAGGAGGTTCTTAGAAAGAAAACGAATTTTGGGAGGCTGGTTACTCGAAGGGTATGGCCTGAGCGATGATGGACGCGCCTTCTACGATGGCGGCGCTGAGCAATCGCGCCAGATCGCCTGGAGTCCCGTTCCATGATTCGGGCGTGGCTTGGAAAATGCCGTGAGCGATCAGTTCGCCCTCCAGGTCCATGACACTGTATTCGCAAGAGAAGCGGGCGGAGCGGTTGTCGCCGGCGGTGAAGCCTTCGCAGTCGATCACGTTGACTTGCAGATCGAAGTCCCGGGTGGTATCGGCTCCGAAGGGCAGCGTCAGCACGCGGGCGACGTTGGGCGCGCGACGGAGGGCGGATTGCAGCACGCGTTCGATGCCTTCGTCCAAAGGCTCGGCCCAGCGTTCGAAGTCCCGAAATTCGATCTCTTGCTGAGGAGAGGAAATCGCGATCGCCCGACTATCGCCAAGGTAAACCGGGAGTCGGATGCCCAGTAAACCGACGGTGGCTCCGGTCCGCGGTGCGGTAGCTTGTCCGGCGACCGTGCCGGGATCTTCCAAGACGAAGAAGCGGGTCGGGTCGGGCTGGGCTTCGGGCACGATTTGACAGGCGGTGGGCCCGAGGAGCAGGACGGAAGCAAAAACAGGAAATATGATGCGAGAGAAAGACATGGCGGGGACGAGGCGGTTATTCACGCGGAGGCACCCGGCCACTGAGCAAGGCGTTTGGATTGCGTTCGAGGTAGTCCGCGAGCCGGCCGACGGCGTGGGCGGCTTCACCCAATTGACGCAGTGCATCGGCGGCTTCGGTGCCCAGACCGCTTTGGGAGGTGATAAAGCGGGAGGCGGAGTCGGTGGCGGTTTCGAGTGAATCGAGACTGCCGCGCAGGCGTTGCAAGGTGAGGGCGAGTTCGGCGGCGGTCGGTTTGACGGAGCCTTCGATTTCTTGGAGTGTGCTGGTGAGGTTATCGAGGGCAGTATCGAATTTTTGGAGAATCGAGGGGATGTGCGGCGACTGCGCGATTTCACGATATGCTTGTGCCGTGGCGGTGATTTCCGTCGAAATAGTTGCTGTATCCAGTTTTTGGATTTGCTCACGGGTGTCGGTGAGCAGGCCATGCATCTCGGTCGTGAGGGCTGCGAAATCGACATCTTTGATATTGGCGAGAATTTCAGTGAAGCTGGCCTGGAACTCGGAGATCGCCGACGGGGCGGCGGGAATGATCGCGTAGTCGATCGGAACGAGGTCGCGGCGAGGCACGGGATATTCGAGCGGGTCCTTCATATCCAATTCGACGTAGAGCAGGCCGGTGGCAAGACCGAGGATGCCCAGCTCGGCGCGCAGACCGGCGGCGATCAGGTCTTCGAGCTCGTTGCGGTTGGAGAGCTGGATCGGTTTGCCGCGGGTGTCGGTGAGCACATTCCGGTTGAATTCACAGAGCACTGCCACGACGGACTGTTTGGTATCGGCATTGTAGGTGACGCTGATCTTGGCGACGCGACCGACGCGCACACCACGGAACTTCACCGGCGATCCCTGATCGAGCCCGGAAACGGATTCATCGAAATAGACGACGAACTGCTCGGGCTTGGTCAGAAAGTTGAAGGAGCCAAATGACAGCAGGGCGATGATACCGAGGAAGAAGGCGCCGAGGACAAAAAAGCCGACGACGGTGGGGCTGACTTTGGTCTTCACGGTGGGGAGTAGGAGCGAGAACGCGGGGGATTACGAGAAAGAGAATTGAGGTCTCAGGTGGGAGCGATGTCGCCTCGATGGAGAAATTCCCGCACGCGAGGGTCGGTGCTGTTTTGAGCGAGATCCTTGGGGGGGCCTTCGGCGATGATGGTGCGGGCCTTTTTTTCGAGTAAGATGACGCGATCACCGATGGAGAAAATCGAGGCGAGCTCATGGGAAACGATTACGCAGGTCGTGCCTTGGTCCCGGCTGACTTTTTGGATGAGTTCGTCGAGTTCGCGCGATGTGATGGGGTCGAGGCCGGCGGAGGGTTCGTCGAAAAACACGATGGCGGGGTCGAGCGCCAAGGCGCGGGCGAGGCCGGCGCGTTTTTTCATCCCTCCCGAAATCTCCGAAGGGTAGTAGTCGGCGTAGCCGGTGAGGCCCACTTGAGAAAGTTTCAGGCAGGCGACGTCCTGGCGGTCCCGCTCGGACAGGTCGGTGTATTCCTCTAGCGGTAACATAATGTTTTCTGCGAGGGTGAGGGACGACCACAAGGCGCTCCCTTGGTAGAGCACGCCAAAGTGCTTGAGGAGGCTGCGACGTTCTTCGGCGGAAGCTTTGGTGAAGGATTGCCCGAAGATTTGCACATCGCCGGTGATGGCGGGCTGAAGACCAATCAGGTGCCGCAGCAGGGTGCTCTTTCCGCAGCCGGAACCGCCGATGACGAAAAAGATCTCGCCGGGATCGATGCTGAAGTTGAGGTGTTCCATGATCGGCACGCCGTCGTAGCCACAGGCCAAATCCTGCGCGACGATGATGGGAGATTTTTCAGGAGAATTCGTCACCAGCCTAGAATGTTGAAAAGCACGGCGAAGACCGCGTCGGAAACGATGATGAGCAGAATCGCGGTGACGACGGCCGAGGTGGTGGCTTCACCGACGCCGGCGGCGCTGCGCTCGGCCTGCAGACCACGCAAACAACCGGCCATGCCAATGATGGCGCCAAACGTGGTGGCTTTGATCATTCCGGTCATGAGGTCAGAGGCGTCCACGATGGAGAGCATCTCCACCCAGAAGGCGGGGGGCGGAATATCGAGCAGCCCCCACGCGATCGCCATTCCCCCGACCACGCCGAGGGCGTTGGCGTAAAGCGCGAGTAGCGGCATCATCAATCCCAGGGCGACGATGCGTGGAACCACTAAAAAATCGATGGGACGAATACCGAGCGTGACCAGGGCGTCCACCTCTTCGTTGGCGCGCATGTTGCCGATTTCGGCGGCGAACGACGCGCCGGTGCGGCCAGCGAGCACGATGGCGGTCATCATGGCGGCCATTTCGCGAGTCATGGTGACACCCACGAGATCCGCGACCCAGATGTCGCCGCCAAACTGCCGCAAAATGACCGCGCCCGAGTAGGCAAGGATCACACCGACGAGGAACGCGATCAGTCCCGTGATGGGCAGTGCCATGGCGCCGGCGCGTTGCATTTCGGCGAGGGTGTCGCGCCAACGGAACTTGCTGGGATTCCGGGCGAGGAAGGCGAAACTGATCACGCACTCACCGACGAAGCGGGCGTATTGCATGGCCCGATCGTAGACCTCGATGGATGCTCGCCCGACCAGAGCGAAGAAATCAGTCGGACGATCCGGCGGGATGGGCACGGCGGTCTTGTCTTCGAAGTGCTCCACCATCTCACGCAGGCTCTCGGGGAGCGCCTTGACGTTGCAATACACGCCGTGAACGCGGCACCAATTGGAGGCGGCGGCGATGAACAGAACCAGGGACGTATCCCAGTAGTCGAGGCCCTCCAAATCGAAATCCACCCGGGCGGGTTCAATCTTGGCGGCGGATTTGGTCCAATCGGGCCGCTTCGCCGTGATGCGCCACGCTCCGCCGAAGATCACCCGGATGCCCTTAGGAGTTGCCTGCAGGTCGGCGAGGGCCGGGGCATCATGGGAAGCAGACATCGAAGGGATCATCGGCGTCCGGTCGCGCCGCCGCAAAACCAAATTTCTTGCGGCGGAGGGGGCAGATCGGCGACGTTGGAACGGTATGCGTTTCCGCACCTTTCTCTTTGATCTTGATGGCACGTTGATTGAGCACCTGCCGGCGATCCACCGTTGCTACGCGCATACCATGCCGCAGCTGGGTTACCCCGCGCCGACTTATGAGGAGGTCAAGAATGCGATTGGCGGAGGGCTGCCGCGGGCGATGGGCAAGTTTGTGCCCGCCGATCGCGTGGAGGAGGCACTCGTCATCTACCGTGCTTATTGGCATGAAACGATGCTCGACGGCGTGAGTTTGATGCCGGGAGCAGCGATGATTTTACGCGATTTAAGATCACGTGGTTTCCAGACGGCGGTCTTCACCAACAAACATGGCCCGTCAGCACGACGGATTTGTGACCATTTGGCCGTGACTCCGTGGCTCGATGCGGTGGTTGGCGCGGATGACACCGAGTGGCTCAAGCCGGAACCGGAGTTTAATGGCTACATGCTCGAACAGTTGGCGCCCGGGACGTCGCCTGAGTCGGTCTGCCTGATCGGCGATTCCCCGTACGACGTGGGCGCGGCCCTCGCGAGTGATTGGGGTTTCGTGGGAGTGATCACGGGGACCCATACGGAGGCGCAGTTGCGCGAAGCGGGCGCAAAGGAAGTTTTTGCGGACTTACCGGCAATCGCCCGGCACTGGGGCTTGGCGGGAGCGGCGCAATAGCATGCAGGTTGGATGGATGGGGAGGATCCCGCAGTGTAGCGATCTTTCCCTACCTCAATCGTTGATGTTTGCGACGACCGGGTTGCTCAGGGTACCGAGGTTTTCGATGTCGACTTGAACGGTGTTACCGGGTTGCAGCCAAGCAGGTGGCGTGCGCGCGAAACCTACGCCTTCGGGAGTGCCCGTGAGGATGACCGTGCCAGCGGGGAGCGTGCGATCGGCGCTCAAGAACGAGATAAGGGTGCGCACATCGAAGATCATGTCGGCGGTGGAGGCGTCCTGCCGGATCTCGCCATTCACGCGCGTGGTGAGTCGTAGGCTGTCGGGATCGGGGACCTCGCTCGGATCCACTAGGAATGGACCTAGGGGACAAAATGTATCGAAGCTTTTGGCGTGACTGAATTGCCCCCCCCCGAGATCGCGTTGCCAGTCTCGAGCTGAGACATCGATGCCGATGGTGTAGCCGAGTACAAAGTCCAGCGCATCCTCCGTGCCGACGTTTTTGGCATCGCGGCCGATCACGACGGCGAGTTCGCCTTCGTAGTCTACCTTGGTGGATGAGGCAGGAAGCACAATGGGTTCACCGGGGTGCTGCACGGAGCCGGTGGTTTTCATAAACCACATGGGTCGCTCCGGGACGGCGCGTTTACCTTCGCCGGCGTGTTTACGGTAGTTGAGGCCGATACCGATGATATTGGTAGGCGCCACGGGTGCGAGAATTTGACTCGGGGTCACGTGACGGTCACTCACGGAATGTTCACCAAACAAATCGCCGTCGATTGCTTTGGTGTCTCCGTCGGGGGTAAGCGTGGCCCACGCGGGTCCGCGGGGGGTTTGATGCCGGATGTAGCGCATTAGCCTGACATCTTGAACGTTGAGGGACGACAGGGCAATCCTTCCCTCTGTCGTGGTGCGACAACTACAAAGTGTGAGCGTGATCGCGGGTGTAGGCGACAATCCGCGAATGGTCGGCAGCCTGGAGCAGCGCTTCGCGATGTTCCGGGCGATGACAGAGCCGGGCGATTTCCGCGAGCGTGGTCAGGTGGCCTTCGTTGTTGGAGGGCGGACTGAGCACAAGAAATGCGAGCTGATTGAATTCGGGGTCGCGACCCAAAATGCAGATTCGCGTCGGCAGATTATCTGCGTCGGCATTTGGCGTATACACGCCTTTTTCGATCTCGGTTGGGAACGAGGCCGCGCGTGTTTCCAGATCAGCGAGGATCTGTTTGGTATCCAGTTTCGGGTGCAACGTTTTCGCGGCGGCCACGAGTTTGGGGAAGGGGTTGAGGAAGTCTTTGGCCTCCATGTCGACCATACCTCCTCCGGCCAGGGCTCGAGCAAGGTAGCTGCCCGTGCGTTGGAGCAGGAGCACGATGGTCGGTAATTTCAGCCGACGGGCGATGACGATCAGAAAGGTTCCCAACGCGAGAGCGAAGGCGAGGGAGAGCAGCGCGTGATGTGAGTCGTCCAAGAGCGGAAATCGAGTAATACAATACCGGCCTGAATGGCGGCGGGTAGAATTGAATGCGTTTCGGAGACTGAGGCCAAAACAAATCACCGGTGATTCGGTGCGATTAATTCCGAATAACGTGCGCCTGGATTTGCCTATCCCAAGTCGATGATCAAGATGCGCCGCATGAGTGCTACCCCGTTACCCCCGATTTCACGTCGTCACTTCATTGGAACATCTGCCATGGGTGCGGCCGGTCTCAGTCTCGGATTGCAGGCGAGTCCGCGCGACCTTTTACCCCAAGGGCGTAAGCTCGGCATCGCCCTCGTTGGCATGGGCGCCTACGCGGGACGCCAGCTTGCTCCGGCGCTGAAACAGACGGAGCTGTGTGAACTGCGCGGAGTCGTAACAGGGGACCCGGCCGGCAAAGGTCAGCGCTTTGCCTCGGAATATGGATTTTCAGAAAAGAACATCTTCGATTACGAGACAATGCATCGCATTGCGGATAACCCGGAGATCGATATCGTCTATGTCGTGACGCCGCCGGGATTGCACAAACGGGACGTGCTTGTCGCGGCTGGCGCGGGCAAACACGTGATCTGTGAAAAACCAATGGCAGTGAGTGTGGCTGAGTGCGACGAGATGATCGCAGCCTGCAACAAAGCGGAGGTGCGATTCTCGATCGGATACCGGCTGCACTTTCACCCGTATCACCAACGTGTGAAAGAGATCGCCGCCCACGGCGAGTGGGAAGCGGCTCCCGTAATGACCGGTGGCTTCGCCTATCGTCAGGGCGACCGTCGCACTTGGCGGATGGATAAAGCGCTCGGTGGCGGCGGCCAATTGATGAATGTAGGCATCTACGTGCTGCAATCGGCCCTCATGGCGAAGGGTGAAATGATGCCGACTACAATCCTGGCCCACGAAGAACCCAAATCTCGTCCCGAGCTTTTCAATGAAGTGGAAGACACCATCCGCTTCCAACTCGATTGGGCCGACGGTTCGCGCCTCGAGGGCGTATCGAGTGGCGACTTCGGGCAAAATGATTTCATTGCCACTACTCCTCACAAAAATGTGGAGATCGGTCCGGCGTATTCTTATGGCGGACTCCGCATGAGCGAAGACGGCAAGGCATTTGCCCCGCTGAACGGATTCAACCAGCAGGCTCACCAAATGGACGGATTCGCCGCGGCCATTTTGCAGGACGAACCGTCAACCGTTCCGGCCGCGATGGGCCGTCGCGATATCGTGCTCACCTCGGCTATCTACGAGTCCGCCGCATCCGGTAAACCGGTCAAGGTCTCCTAAGTGGGAAATTGGTGCCGCAAAACGCGCTCTGTATCGGGGGCGCTTCGCGCTGAAGCGTGAGAAGACTTTTACTCTCACCGCTATGTCATGAAATTGACGCTACCTCGCGTCGGTCCTGATTCTGTGCGTTAACCTCACTGGCATGAAGCCGCGCTCTTTGAGCTTGTGCCGCATCACCGCGGCGAGGGAGTTGACGCTGGATGGTATCAGATTTATCCCTACGGCTTAGGGTGGCGCCGGGTTAGAGCGAGAGTAGGCATTCCGCGAATACAGTTCTCGCTGGGGCTGGTTGCGGGAGCAGCGTTCGGTGTTTGCTGATGATGACCGAGTGAAGATGCACCACGCCGGGCGCACCTTTGATGTGAGACAGGATGTCTTGGCTAATGAAGCGATATCCCCCCTGCAGTGTTGATCCAATTACGGTCGGTTTCGGCGCCACCTCCGGCGTTTCCGGCGGAAGAATCAGAGTTTCCGTAGCCTGACCGCTAAGAAACAACGGAGTGGGTGGCATCTCATGATGATTTGCCGAAAATCGTCCCAGTTTTGGGAGCGACTGGTTTCGACTGTGCGAATATTTCGGACTGTTAAATTTGAAGGAAAATTCATAAAAAGCTTATAATAAGCATATTATAATTTCTTTTCGGAGTTGGCACGGCGGATGCCGATAGAGAATCGGAAGCGCGATCTTCGCTGCTCTCCAAAATCTCTAACTCAAAACCTCAAATCCGCTCGTCGGAATCCTACCATGAATAAGTCCATCAAACTCATCTCCTCCCTCGTCCTCGGTGCTGCTCTACTCACGTCCTCCGCTTTCGCGATTCCCAATCCGGGCAGCGCTCAACCTGAGAACGAAAACTGGACGGCTCCTCAACCTACCGGAGTGATCGCTCCGGTCTTTGCTCGCCAGCACGAAGGTGACACCGTTCGCGTTCGTTTGGTTATCGATGAACTCGGTCAGCCCAGCGAGATTGTCGTGCTGACACTCGTCGACGCCGAGCTGAAGCAAAACATCGTGACCGCCGTTGAACAGTGGCAATTCGAACCTGCCACCAAAGATGGTAAGGCCGTAAAGACGCACGCGGTGCTCCCTATCGAGCTCAAGATCGACTACAATTCCTAACCGAATGACCGTCGCCCCAAGAGTGCGATCTGCAGGAAATATTCCTCAGATCGCACTTTGTGGTGGTGAGTCGTGGAAGGACGCGTTGCGCTGCCGGCGCGAGTCGGTTGGCTTTAGCGGGTGGGTCTTGCGGTTCGGTATTTTTCCGCAAAAGTGACGGACTATGCCACGCCCCCAGATCCCCTCGACTCTGACTAATACTCAGGGAGAACGTTTAGATTTCACTTTCCATTCGGGAGATCCCGAACGCGCTGAAATCATTGTGCTCGGACATGGTGTCACGGGTAACAAAGACCGCCCGTTTTTGGTCGGTATGGCTGAAGGTTGGGCTGAGCAGGGTCTCAATGTAATCCGCCATTCGTGGTCGGGAAACGGGGATTCCGAGGGCAATTTTGCCGACTCGAATATTTCAAAGGAAGCCTCCGATCTCGATGCGATTGTCGGGACGCTAACAGACGCCGGATTCAAAGTGTGTTACGCGGGGCACAGCATGGGCGGCGCGGTGGGTGTGCGGCAAGCGGCGCGCGATGAGCGGATCCGCTGGCTGGTTTCGCTGGCGGGAATCGTGCACACCAAGGCGTTTGCGGAGGATGCGTTTGGGGACCTGACTCCGGGCGAAGGGCTGATGTTCGATAAGGAGGGGTTGATTTTGCCGCAGGCCTACATGGACGACCTCAACGGGATCGGATCCGTGATCGAAGACACGGCAAAGATTCGGGTGCCTTGGATGTTACTCCACGGCGATGCCGATGATGTCGTGCCAATCCAAGACTCGCGTGATGCGTTCGCCCGAGCGACCACTACCGATGTGCAATTCGTAGAGTTGCCCGGAGTCGACCACACCTTCGATCCCGATGCGGTGCCGCAGGTGGTCGAAAAAGTCGGCGCCTGGTGTCGCGAGCGATTTGATCGCGATTGAGGACGGTGTGGTAGTCGGGCGTGACGGGCGAAGCTGACAGATGTCGCGGAACATCTGCGTTGGCAACGTAGCGCCGTGCTTTAGCCGGCGTTTCTGAGTGTCGGCTAAAGCACGGCACTACTCTGCACCCGATACGCAATGGAGTTAGGGAGGGGGAATTCCGTCCCGCCTGTTCTGTCGATTCGGGCGTAGAGCCCGACTCCCCGCCTATCCCTCGGCGCTCAGGTATTTGAAGACTTCGCGGTAGAAGTCGGGATGACTGCCCCAAGTTTGTCCGGTGATGATTTTACCGTCGCGGACGCATTCTTCGTTGATCCATGTGCCGCCACATGACTCGAGCTCGAAACGTACGTTTTCGTAGCAGGTGAGTTTGAGTCCGTTGCCCATGCCGGCGGCCAGTAGGATCTGGATGCCATGGCAGAGGGAGAGGATCCATTTGTCCTGGGCGGCAAATTCCTTAGTGATCTCGATCAGTTTTTCTTCGTGGCGCAGAAATTCTGGAGCGCGGCCGCCGATCAACAGAATGGCGGCGTAGTCGTCTACGTTGACGTCATCGAAACTGATATCGGCATCGATCAAGTAGCCTGGTTTTTCGATGTAGGTATTCCACCCCGGATAGAAGTCGTGAATGACGCCGTTGAGCTGTTTCTTCTCGGTGGCGGCAATCACAGATGTGAAACCCGCCTCCATGAAACGAGGTTGGGCGTAGAGGGTCTCGTAGGACTCGCCGGCGTCGTCGGTAACAATGAGAATTTTCTGGGGCATATTTAAGCGCTATGGAGTCGTGGGGAGTTGTCCAACGTGATTCCGATTAACGTTGGATTTTACGGATCAGTTGTCGTTTGGATCCGGCGCAAACGAGCGCGCCGCGAAGGTGACCGGCCTGAGTAAGTAGTATATTAAGGGGTCAGGTCGTGTTTTCTATATTAATTCAGTAAGGATTCTAAGTCTTAAATTTTATAAATATATGATGAAAATATAGATAAATAAAATCCACACCATATTAGTGAGATAAAATTCTTGTGGAGTAGATCACAAAAAAATTAAGAAAACACGACCTGACCCCTTTAAGCGGTTGAGGCCGCGGGGCGGATGAGGTCGCGGGCGCGTTCGCCGTGAAAGACGGCCACGGGGCTACTGCCTTGATTATGGGCGGCGTGCTCG
>CBFHXU010000042.1:0-18976 GCA_965659875.1 uncultured Opitutaceae bacterium | reverse complement strand
ACGGTTCTAGCGCAGTTTCCCCAAAAGCGTCTTGCGCGGGCCGATTTGGTTCGGGATGCTTTTGCTAATTTTCGCGCCAACTTTGCTCGTTTTTCACCATGGTATCGCCCAACTCAGACATCGCATTCGACAATAAGATTGAAGGGGACATCGTCGTTTCCCGTCTCGATGCGGTCATTAACTGGGTGCGCACCAACTCGATGTGGCCGATGCCCATGGGGCTGGCGTGCTGCGCGATTGAGCTCATGGGGACGGCTTCGGCCCGATTCGACATCGCCCGATTTGGGGCCGAGGTTATGCGTTTCTCTCCGCGTCAGGCCGATTGCATGATCGTCGCCGGCACCGTAACCTACAAAATGGCTCCCCACGTGCGTCGTATTTATGACCAGATGGCCGAGCCCAAATGGGTGATCGCGATGGGCGCCTGCGCTTCCTCCGGCGGGATGTATCGCAGCTATGCCACGCTTCAAGGCGTCGATCGTATCGTTCCCGTCGACGTTTACGTCAGCGGATGCCCGCCTCGTCCGGAGGCGCTGCTCGATGCGCTCATCAAGCTCCAGGACAAGGTGAAGAAGTCACCTTCCCTCAGCAACCTCACCGCCTGATCTTTCCCGCTTCAATTGACCATGTCCAAGACCGCCGCTGACGACCCGATCGTCGCTCTCCAATCCAAATTTCCCTCCGCCAGCGCTCGCGAATCGCTGGATCATCCCGCGGTAAACGTTCCCGTCGCTGAAGCCGTGGCCGTGCTCGAATGGCTCCGCGGTGAACAGGGCTACGATTTCCTCGTCGATGTCACCGCCGTCGACTGGTCCGAAGACGTTTCACCCCGCTTCAGTGCGGTTTGGCATCTCTATTCCACGACCAACCACGGTTACATTCGGGTCGTGGCAGACTGTGTGGATGATGCTGACCCCGTCGCCCCGACGGTAACCCACCTCTGGCCCGCCGCCGATTGGCACGAGCGCGAGACGTGGGACTTGATGGGCGTGACGTTCTCCGATCACCCGGATCTGCGCCGCATCCTCATGTGGGACGGTTACCCACACCACCCGCTGCGCAAGGAGTTCCCCCTGGCGGGCATCGAGACGGAACTGCCCGATATCGAAGTCGCGGAAGAAACGGAGGCCAAAGTCATCGCGGCCCCCATGATGGGCGGCCCGTTTGTTGCTTCAAACAAGGGTGAAATGAACCTAACCGACGCCGAGCCTCGCGCCAAAGACGAGAGCTGGAACGAGAAACTGCCCAAGCCCGAGTAAGCTGCGCCCTTAAATTTTTGACTCATGCCGACCGAACTTAACGTCCCTGATGCCGCCGCCAAAACGGCTGAAGCAGCGAATCAGGAGTTTGAAACCGAGAAAATGTCCCTCGCGATGGGACCTTCCCATCCATCCACCCATGGCGTACTTCGCCTGCAGTTGGAGTTGGATGGTGAAACCGTGACCGAATGTGATCCGGTTCTTGGCTACCTGCACCGCGGCGACGAGAAGATCGCCGAGAACATGACTTACAACCAGTTCGTGCCCTACACGGATCGGTTGGACTACCTCGCACCTCTCGCCAACAACGCGGCCTATGCGGCGGCAGTGGAAAAACTCGCCGGCCTCGAAGTGCCCGAGCGTTGCCAATCCATCCGGGTGATCACGTCTGAAATGGCGCGCGTCTCCTCCCATCTGATGGGACTGGGCGCCTACGGTATCGATGTCGGGGCCTGGTCGGTATTCCTCTACACCTTCACCGAACGCGAAAAACTCTATACGCTCTTTGAAGAGCTGACCGGTGCCCGTTTCACCACCAGCTACAGCCGCATTGGGGGCGTGTCCCGCGATATGCCGGAAGGCTGGACCGACAAGGTGCTCGAGTTCTGTGATCAATTCCTTCCGATTCTGGATGATATTCTCAAACTGTTGACCCGTAACAAGATCTTCATGGATCGCACGGTTGATGTGGGGACTATTTCGGCGGCCGACGCCATCGGATACGGCCTCACGGGACCGAACCTTCGCGGTTCCGGCGTGAAGAGCGATTTGCGCAAGGATCGTCCTTACTGGGGTTACGACCAATACGAGTTTGATGTTCCCGTCGGCTCGAAGGGCGACTGCTACGACCGTTACCTCTGCCGCGGCGAGGAAATGAAACAGTCCATCAGCATCATCCGCCAAGCCATCGCGAAACTGCCCGGTGGTTCGTTCTACGCCGAGGATGCCCGCCAGATTTTCGCCCCCCGCAAGGACAAGGTGCTCTCTTCCATGGAAGAGTTGATCAACAACTTCATGATTGTCACCGAAGGCCCGCAGATGCCCGCCGGTGAAGTCTACTTCGAAGCGGAAAACCCGAAAGGGACGCTCGGCTTCTTTATCGTGAGCAAGGGCGGGGGAGTGCCTTGGCGCATGAAGATTCGCGGCCCATCCTTCTGTAACCTCTCAATCCTGCCCCACGTGTGTAAAGACGAGCTCGTCTCGGACGTGGTTTCCATCCTCGGCTCCCTCGACTTCGTCATGGGCGAGTGCGACCGCTGAATTTTGAAGTAGTGAGCATCGAGTAGTGAGTATGATTACCAAAATTCCAGATTCCCTGAAAACCGTGCCGCAGGTCCAGCTACTCGCTACTCGTTACCCGCTACTTTCCTGATCGAATGAATCTCAAGCCTGAAACCCTGACCCGAATCGACGAGGTCATCACTCATTATCCCGAGAAGCGTAGCGGGACGCTCCCGTTGCTGCACCTCATCCAGGAGGATGTCGGTCACATCTCGAACGAGGCGATCGAATGGATCGCGGAGAAACTCGAACTCGAGCCGATCAATGTCTACGAGGTCGTGACCTTCTATCCGATGTTCCGCCGCGAACCGATCGGGAAGCGTCACATCAAAGTGTGCCGCACCTTGTCGTGCGCCTTGGCCGGCGGCTATCGCACCTGCGCCAAGTTTGAATCCGAATTTGATACCCACCTCGGCGAAGTCTCGCCCGACGGTGAAGTGACCGTCGAATTCGTGGAGTGCCTTGCCAGTTGTGGCACCGCCCCGGTCGTGTTGATCGACGAAACCCTGCACGAGAATGTCGACGAGGCGAAAGCCAAGGAGATCAGTGACGCCATCAAAGCTGAAAGTCTGAAAAGCTGAACTTCTGAAATATCAGGACCTCTCAACATGATGACCATTTTCCCCAGTTTGACCCCCACGTTCGAATTTCCCGTCCACCGAAGCACCGGTTTGTTTTCATCTCTGGTGGCATTCAGTTTTTCAGCCTCTCAGTTTTTCAGCCTTTCATAACATGTCCGCACCCGCTGAACGCCGCATCATTTTTAAGCACATCGACGAGGAGGGCTACTCCAACGACATCGATTGTTACCTCCAAAACGGAGGCTACGAGATCCTCAAAAAAGCCGTCACCCAAAAGCCGGAAGATCTGCGGGATGAGGTGAAAAAGTCCGGTCTGCGCGGCCGGGGAGGCGCGGGTTTTTCCTGCGGCCTCAAGTGGTCCTTCGTGGATCGCAAGAGCGGCAAGCCGATCTACCTCGTCGTCAATGCCGACGAATCCGAGCCCGGCACCTTCAAGGATCGCTACATCATCCACCAAGATCCTCATCAGTTGATCGAAGGCACGATGATTTCGTGTTTTGCGAATGATGTGAAGCAGGCCTACATCTACATCCGCGGTGAATTCCCGGAAGGCGCCCGCATTCTGGAGCAGGCCATTCAAGAAGCCCGCGACAAGGGTTTCGTCGGCAAAAACATCTGCGGAACGGAATACTCCTGTGACATTTTCGTCCATCGCGGCGCCGGAGCTTACATTTGCGGTGAAGAAACCGGCCTGATCGAATCCCTCGAAGGAAAACGAGCCAACCCGCGGATCAAACCTCCATATTTCCCGGCGGTGCTCGGCCTCTACCAGTGCCCGACCATCGTGAATAACGTCGAGACCCTGTGCCATGTGAAGCACATCCTCGAGATGGGTGCGGATGAGTATCTAAAGATCGGCACCCCCAACAATACCGGCACGCGGATCTTCTGTGTTTCCGGCCATGTGCAGAAGCCCGGCTATTACGAATATGCCTGCGGCGAGGTCACGATGGGGCAGCTGCTCAACGACGTGTGCGGCGGACCGCTGCCCGGTCGACAATTTAAGGCGGTAATCCCCGGTGGTTCCTCCGCCAAGATTCTCCGCTTCGGCGAGAAGTTCACCATTAAGAACAAAGACGGCTCCACCAAAGAGTGGGCGGTTGAAGACATCCCGCTCGATTTCGATTCCCTCGCTGCCGCTGGCACGATGGGCGGTTCCGGTGGAGTGATCGTGATGGATGATTCGGTCAACATGGTCGAAGCGCTCGCCAACATTAACGCATTTTACGCCCACGAAAGTTGCGGTCAATGCACCCCGTGTCGCGAAGGCTCCCTGTGGATGAAGAAGATCTCTTCCCGCATGGTGAAGGGCGATGCCCGCGAAGAAGACGGTGAACTGATCAAGAATGTCGCCGACCAGATCGCCGGTCGCACCATTTGCGCTTTCGGCGAGGCCTGCTCTTGGCCGACCCAGAGCTTCGTGGCCAAGTTTGGCGACGAGTTTAAATCCTACAAAGACGACAAGAATTCGAAATCATCCGACAGTCTCGAACTTGTCTGATCCTTACTTTTTTCAGCAATGATTCAACCCGCCCAACCCGACCTCGTCACCGTCACCATCGACGGCAAGGAGATCGCCGTGCCGAAAGGCACGAACGTCATCGAAGCCGCCAAAATAGTCGGCACCGACGTGCCCCATTACTGCTACCACGAGAAGCTTTCCGTCGCGGGTAATTGCCGCATGTGTCTCATTGAGCTCGGCATGCCGATGGCCGACCGCGCTACCCGTGAGCCGATCATGGATCCCGAGACTGGGAAGCAGAAGATCAACTGGATCCCGCGTCCGCAGATCGGCTGTGGCACGACCGTCGTGCCCGGCATGCACGTCAAAACCCAGTCCAAGATGGTGAAGGAGTGCCGCGAGGGCGTGATGGAATTTCTCCTCATCAATCACCCGCTGGATTGTCCGATTTGTGACCAGGCCGGTGAGTGCAAGCTGCAGGAACAAGCCACCGGTTATGGCCGCGGTTATTCCCGCTTCATCGAACAGAAAAACGTCAAACCCAAGCGCACCCAACTCGGTCCGCGGGTCACGCTCGATGACGAGCGCTGCGTGCTCTGTTCCCGTTGCATTCGATTCTCCCAAGAGGTGGCCAAGGACGACGTGCTCGGTTTCGTCGATCGCGGCAGCTACTCCACGCTGACCTGCTACCCCGGCAAAGAGCTCAGCAATAACTACTCGCTCAACACCGTGGATATTTGTCCGGTGGGCGCGCTTACTTCGACCGACTTCCGGTTCAAGATGCGCGTTTGGTTCCTCAAACAAACCGACAGCATCGATACGGAATCCTCCGCCGGTGCGAATACGGTGGTCTGGTCCCGCGAAGGCGAGATCTACCGCATCACGCCGCGGCAAAATGACGAGGTCAACGACACCTGGATGGCCGACAGTGGCCGCGTGCTTTACAAAGAAGTGCGCGCCGACAATCGCCTCAAGCCCACCAGTGAACTTGCCACCTCGGTGAGCGCCGCCGCCAGTCTCCTCGATGACGGCAATGTTGCGGTCGTGGGCTCCGGTCGCAGTTCGGTGGAAGAACAATTCCTCACTGCGAAACTCGCCCGGAAGATTGGCGCCACGAGTTACCTCGTTGCCCGCCACGGTGAAGGCGATGGCATTTTGGTTTCGGCTGACCGCAATCCGAACACCCGCGGTGCTTTGGTTATCGGTTTGATTTCCGAATTGCCGACCGCCGAGTTGAGCCAACTCGCCGCTGACATCGATGCAGGCAAAGTGACGACCCTCCTTTCCGTGGGCGAAGACCTCACGGCAGCCGGCCTCAGCGCCGAGCAGCTTGCGAAAGTGAATTTGGTTTATCTCGGTTCCCACACCAACCCGACCAGCGCGGCCGCCACGGTGACCATCCCCACGCTGACCGTATTCGAAAAGAGCGGCACGTTTATCAACCAGCAGTTCCGGATCCAGAAGTTTAAGTCCGCCGTTCCCGGACTCAAGGGTGCGACCGACGACCGGGTGGTGCTCGCCAGCCTGCTCGAAGCATTGGGTGACGAAGCGAAGGGCAGTGATCTTGCTTCCGTCTGGGCTGAGCTCGCCGAAACGGTGCCCGCCCTCGGCGGCATCTCCTATGCCAACGTTCCGAAGACCGGTCTTCTGATTGATGGCTCGGCGTGGAACGGCCTCGATTTTCCTGAGGGTGAAGCCCTCCACTTTAACCCCGCGACCACCGAAGCCTCGGCCTGAGTGCACGCGCCATGATTGATCTTTATCTCAGTCTTCCGATTTGGGTGCAGGCCAGCATCAAGGGTTTGGTTGCCATCGGGTTTCTTATTCCGGTCGCCGGTGCCTGTTCGCTGGCCGAACGTAAAATCTCCGCCTGGATTCAAGGTCGGCCCGGACCGAACCGCGCCCGCGCTTGGGGCTTCGGACACATTCCGATCCTCGGAACGATGCTACAACGACTCGGCGTGTTCCACCTCATGGCCGACGGTGCGAAGTTCGTTTTCAAGGAAGACGTCGTTCCCGGCCACGTTAACAAATTCTACTACTACCTCGCTCCGCTGGTGGCTCTCGTGCCGTCCCTTTGCGCGATTGTAGTAGTGCCGTTTGGCGCCTATTTTGACGCGACGACCGAATCGCTCAAGCCGCTGATTCTCGCTAACGTCGATGTGGGTATCCTGGCGGTATTCGCGATCGGATCATTGAGTGTGTATGCGCTGATCCTCGCGGGTTGGGCCTCGAACTCGAAGTATCCGTTTCTGGGCGGCGTGCGGGCCTCCGCGCAGCTGATTTCCTACGAACTTTCGATGACCCTCTCGGTCATTCCGGTTTTCCTGTGGGTCAACGCTCCGGGACCGGAAGCCACCCTCAGCCTTTTCGCGGTGGTCGAAAGCCAGAGCCAACCGGGATTCCTCGGCGGAACCTGGTTCGTCTTCTTGATGCCCCTATGTGCGTTCATCTTTTTGGTCGCCCTGTTTGCCGAGACCAACCGCCAGCCCTTCGACATGCCTGAATCCGAAGCGGATTTAGTCGGTGGATTCCATACCGAGTATGGTGAGTTCAAGTGGTCGATTTTCTTCGTGGCGGAATACGTGCACATGACGATTGGTTCCGGTGTTTTCGTGCTGCTCTTCCTCGGGGGTTGGAACCCCTTGCCGTGGGTGCCGTTGGAGCCGCTGATCTCGGGCCTGCCGGTTTGGTTGGGTGGCCTGCTCGGAGCCGCCTTCTTCCTCGGGAAAACCTTCTTTTTCATCTTCCTCTTCATGTGGGTCCGCTGGACGCTGCCGCGTTTCCGTTATGACCAAGTCATGAAACTCGGTTGGCAGAAGCTTCTCCCGCTCGCCATTGCCAACGTCATTTTCTACGCCCTCGCGATCGCCGTGATCGAACGCAGTTAACCGACCACCCGCGCCATGTCTTTCAAAACCGTCGAACGCAAACCCCTCACCCTGGCCGAGCGCACTTATGTGCCGCAGATCATCAATGGTCTGGCCCACACCTTCAAAAAGATGGTGAAGCCGAATGAGACCCTTGAATATCCGGAGGCTCGTCCCCCGATCCCCGAGGGTTACCGCGGGGTGCCCACGCTCGTTAAGGATCCCAATGGACGCGAAAAGTGCGTGTCCTGCCAACTTTGTGAGTTTGTTTGTCCGCCGAAGGCCATCCGCATCAAACCGGGTGAAATTGCGGCCGACGCCGATACCGCTCACGTCGAAAAGGCGCCGCAGGAATTCGATATCGATATGCTGCGCTGCATTTACTGCGGCCTGTGTCAGGAAGTTTGCCCGGAAGAGGCCATCTGGTTGCAGAACGTGTTTTCCGTCTCGGGTTACACTCGCGAAGAACTGGTCAACAACAAGGAACGTCTCTACGAGCTCGGCGGCACATTGCCGGATGAGCACTTCAAGTGGGACAAAAAGAAAGCGGCCGAGGAGGCCGGTAATGCTGCGCATTAAAAACGCTGAAAGCTGAAAAACTAAAAAGCTGAAAATAGCCCATGCGAATCCCTAGCCAACTTTCAACGAGTTCCCCCCGAAGGTATCCTGCGACGACCTTCCGGTGCACTTCAGCGTTTCAGCATTTCAGTATTTCAGCATTTCAAAAACACAATGGCTGACATTCTTTTCTACATCTTCGCGACGATGACCATCGGGAGTTCGGTGGCAGTCGTGGTTAATCCGAACGCGGTGAATTCCGCGCTCTTTTTCCTGCTCGGTTTACTGGGGGTTTCCGGACTTTTTGTCCTGCTTGATTCCTTCCTTTTGGCCGTCCTGATGATCCTGGTTTACGCTGGTGCGGTCGTCGCACTGTTCCTGTTCATCATCATGCTGCTCGATATGCAGGGAGGGGAACGGAAGCCGTTTTCGCGTTCGACGGCGGTCGCCGGATTTATTGGCGCGGCTTTGTTGGCCGTTTGTGCGACGTCGTTGCTGCAAGGACTCGGCGGACTCGAAACGGGGGAAGCGGCTTCCGCCATCGGGGTCGGCGCGAACCTGAAACATTACGCCGATCAACTCTTCACTACCTATTTGCTGCCGGTGCAAGTGGTCGGGTTCCTTCTCCTGATCGCGATGCTCGGCGTAATTGTATTGAGCAAAAAATTTGAAGGTCTGGAGGACATTAAATAATGACGGTTGGCCTCATTGAATATCTCACCGTTGCGGTGGTTCTGTTTGTCATCGGCTTTGTCGGTGTGCTGATCCGCAAGAACACCCTGGTGATCTACATGTGTCTCGAACTGATGCTGGTCGCCTCGACCATCGCCTTCGTCGCCTTCTCCCGATTTAACGGCACGATGGACGGCAACGTCTTCGTGTTTTTCATCCTGACTGTCGCCGCCGCGGAAGTGGCCGTCGGTCTCGCCATCATCGTTGCTCTCTTCCGCCGTCGCCAGACGGTGCAGGTTGAGGAACTGAACGCCCTCAAGAACTGATCTCCCTCGTGTCTGATTCCGTCGTAGTCCCGCTCGAACGCATCCAAGATAAAATCTTGGTGGTGAGGGGGCAGCGCGTATTGCTGGATGCGGATCTGGCGGCGATTTTTGGTGTTTCGACCGGTCAGCTTAACCAAGCGGTTAAACGTAATTCGGGTAAATTCCCCGAGGATTTCATGTTTCGACTTACCAAGGAGAAGGATGGAAAAGCGAAAGACATGCGGTCACAAACTGTGATAGCATCGACTAACCGTCGTAATACCAAGCTATTGCCCTACGCGTTCACCGAACATGGGACCATCCAGGTGGCTAATGTTTTGCGTAGTTACACGGCGGTGCAAATGAGCGTTCAGGTTGTGCGGGCATTCGTCCAGTTGCGACAACTAGTCGTAAACCAAAAGGCGATTCGCTCGAAACTTTCTGAACTCGACGCCCGTATCGGCGAGCACGATGAACAACTCGCCGCGATCGTTGAAACTCTCCACCAACTTGCCGAACCCGTTTCGCCGGGCAAAAAACGCCGCATCGGATTCTGATGCATTTGAATTTATCTGTTTCTGACTGAGATGCCCTCCTCCCAACTCGCTCTTTTAACCCTGCTCCTCCCGCTCGCTTCGGCGACGGTGATCGCGCTGTTCCTGCGCCGCGCCGGTGCGGTGGCGTCCTACCTGTCCACGGCGGCAGCCGCGGTGGTGGCGATCGCCGCGGTCATGCTTGCTTACGGCGGCCATCGTTTCGATGCCTCGGCGGAATGGTTCACGTTTGGTGAATTCACGCTCTCGCTGGGGATCAAATTCGATGACCTTGCCGCCCTGATGCTGACGATTGTCGGCGTCGTCGGGTTCTGTGTGCACCTCTTTTCATTGGGTTACATGCACGACGATCAGGACAAGGCCCGCTTCTTCGGTGGTTTGTCCGTCTTCATGTTCTCCATGATCGGCATCGTCCTCGCGGACAATCTGTTCATGATGTTCATCTTTTGGGAGTTGGTGGGATTCAGCTCTTATTTGCTGATCAATCACTACTGCCTCAAAGCATCGGCCGCCGATGCGGCGAAGAAGGCATTCATCGTGAATCGAGTAGGGGACTTTGGTTTCCTGATCGGAATCCTGATGTGCTACTGGCACTACGGCACGGTCGATCTTAATGAACTCCCGAGCGTGATCGCGGGTGGCGCCATGATGTCGATTGCGATTCCGTTGCTCTTGTTCTGTGGCGCGATGGGTAAATCGGCTCAGATGCCCCTGCACGTTTGGTTACCGGACGCGATGGAAGGTCCGACGCCGGTTTCGGCTTTGATCCACGCGGCCACTATGGTCGCAGCGGGTATCTACATGCTGTGCCGGATCGAAGTTCTGATGGTCGCCGATGCCCTCAATGTCATCATGTGGGTGGGCACGATCACGGCAGTCTATGCCGCGCTTTGTGCGATTGTGCAGAGCGACATCAAGAAGGTCCTGGCCTACTCCACGCTTTCCCAGCTCGGTTACATGGTCGCGGCGTTTGGACTCGGTTCCTTGGTCGTCGAACAGGATGGCAATGAAGTGGTGATTGCGGCCGGAGTCGGTGCGGCGATGTTCCATCTCACCACGCACGCTTTCTTCAAGGCGCTGCTTTTCCTCGGTTCGGGGTCGGTCATTCATGGCTGCCACCACGAACAGAATATTTTCAAGATGGGCGGACTGCTGAAGAAGATGCCGCTCACCGCCATCACCATGTTGATTGGCGTGCTGGCCATTTCGGGTCTGCCCTTCCTATCCGGATTCTATTCGAAGGATTCGATTCTGCATTTGGCGCAGGAGAAAAACACCCTCGTCTTCGGACTGCTGGTGTTCACTGCGGTCGTGACATCGTTTTACATGGTGCGGATGTGGCGCATCACCTTTATGGGTGAAACGCAAAGCGACGAGGCGGCGAAAGCCCACGAAGGTGGCCTTTCCATGACGCTACCGTTGGTGGTGCTCGCGATTCTTTCGGTCGTGGGAGGTTACACCGACAGCCACGGTCATGGACTTATCTACAGTGATGCATTCGCCGATGTATGGTTGCAGATTCCCCATGCGCATGGCGCGGGAGTCTTCATCATGAGTATCGCGATTCTGGTGGTGGGCGCGGGACTGGCCTTTGCGCTCTACAAGCCGGGACCGTCCGACGGCCTGGCGACCAAGATGCCGGCGGCCTTTATCGGACTCACCGCGCTGAAAGAAAGTTTCGACAAAGGCTATAACTACTACGTCGCGAAGGTTCAGGACCGTTTCGCGATGCTGATGAATTTCCTCGAACAGATCCTGCTCGCAGGTCTGATCATTCGGGGACTCGCCGGGGTCGTTGGACTCTTCGGCCTGGGAGCTCGGGCGCTGCACGTCGGTAGCCTCCACGCTTACGTTTACTGGTTCTTGCTCGGAGCGGTGCTGCTCTGGGGCTTTGCAGGAGGGTTGTTCTAATGGATCTGCTACTTATCGCGATCGTTTCTCCGTTGATGCTGGCTTTGGCCATGGTCCTCGGCCTGCCCAAAGCGCTGACCCGTAACCTCGCTTACGTGGGCTTCGCCATCCCGGCCATCATCAGCATGGTGCTGTGGTGTCAATTTGGTGACGCGGCCAAGGAGAGCACCTACGCTTTTCTCACTACCTACGACACCGGACTGAGCAAGTTGGGGATCAACCTCACCTTGGGTCTCAACGGGATCTCGATGCCGCTGTTCGTCATGGCGGGAATCGTTGGCCTCGCGGCCGGGCTTTATGCCCTGCAGTCCGGCGCCGAACGGCTGCACTCCTACCTTGTCCTACTGCTGATCATGCAAGGGGGCCTGATGGGCGTCTTCGCCAGCGTGGATGTGTTCTTTTTCTACTTCTTCCATGAGTTGGCGCTCATCCCGACGTTTATCATGGTCGGTATCTGGGGTGGTCGGGACCGCAACTACGCGGCGATGAAGATGACCATTTATCTCACTGTCGGCGCGATGCTCTCATTGCTCGGCCTGATTGCCATCTACTATACCTCCGGCGCCAAGACGTTCGATATGATCGCCCTGCGCGAAGCGGTGTTGGCGGAAGGAATTTCAGTCGGAATCCAGCAGAACATTTTTGGTATGCTGATGTTTGGTTTCGGGGTGCTTGTCTCACTCTGGCCCCTGCACACGTGGGCGCCATTGGGCTACGGCGCCGCGCCGAGCTCGGTAGCGATGTTGCACGCGGGTGTGCTGAAGAAGTTTGGTCTCTACGGCCTCATCCAGGTCGCGCTGCCACTGCTGCCCCAAGGGGCTGAGCACTGGGCCGTGATTCTCGCGACGCTCGCCGTCGTGGGCAACGTGCTCATCGTTGGCATCGTCACCCTTGCTCAACGCGACTTGAAGCAACTCGTCGGTTACAGTTCGGTGATGCACATGGGCTACGCGTTCCTCGGGGTCGCCTGTCTGTCCGTAGTGGGCGTGGGGGGCGTCGTCTTCATGATGGTCGCGCACGGATTCTCCGCCGCGTTGCTCTTCCTGCTTTCGACCAGCATCCATCACCGCACTCAGACCTTCGATCTCGATGAGATGGGCGGATTGGTGAAACACGCGCCGGTCCTCTCTGCGTTCTTTGTGGCTGCGACCCTCGCGAGTATCGGTTTGCCCGGCTTCGCCAACTTCTGGGGTGAGCTCACCATCTTCGTCGCGGCCTGGAAAGTATTCCCGACGCTCACGATCATCGCCATTCTCGGCGTCGTGATCTCGGCCATCTACGGACTGCGTGCCGCCGCCCGGGTGTTCTTCGGTCCGCAGACCGAGGCTTTGGACAAAGTGCTGGCCGAAAAACCTGCCACCGACCTGACTTGGTCGGAGAAACTGCCCGCGCTGCTGCTGCTGGTCGCGCTGTTGGCCTTGGGCTTCTGGCCTAAACTGATGACCGATTCGATCAACGATTCGGTAACCGCAATCTATCCTGCCGCTGAAGCGGTCGTCCCGACGGATGTAGCCCGCAACTGATTTTAAGCGATGCCTACCGAACTGCTTCAACAAGCTGCTGCCGATAATCAATGGGCGGCCATTGCACCCGAACTTCTGGTCGGTTGTCTGGCTCTGCTCCTCCTCGTGCTCGAGATTTTCCTGCCCAAATCGCGGCAGGAAATCATCCCCTCCGTCGCCATTGTCGGACTGTTGGGAATCATCGGCAGCCTGGTGTTTAACTACCATTCCGTCTTTGTCGGCCAGACCACGTTCAATGGTCTGCTCCACCACTCCGGCACCGGTCAGTTTCTACGATTGTTTTTCCTCCTGGCCGCTACGGGGGTGAGTGTATTGGGCGCGGTTGCGCTCAAGCGCCAGGCCATGCCGAAGGTAGAGTTTTTCGCGATCACCCTCGTGGTCACGGGGGCCATGATGCTCCTCGGTCAATCGAACCACTTCGTGATGCTCTTCGTCGCGCTCGAAACCATCACGGTGGGGTTCTATACTCTGGTCAGTTACACGCGCACCAACCCGCTCTCCTTGGAGGCCGGTTTGAAGTATCTGATCATGGGGGCGTTGAGCTCGGGAATTTTGCTCTTCGGTATCGCCTTGCTCTACGGCGCCGCGGGAAGTTCAGCCTTTGCCGCTTCCACTACGGATCCGATGAATTTTGATGCATTGAGGCTTTTTCTTTACGCCAACCCGGATAGTCCGATCGCGGCGGTGGGCATCGTTTTGGTGCTCTCTGGAGTGGCCTTCAAAGTGGGTGCCGTTCCGTTCCAGATCTGGATTCCTGATGTTTACCAAGGCGCGCCCACTCCGGTCTCGGCATTCCTCGCCATCGCTTCCAAAGCGGCGGGCTTCGCGATTCTGCTCACGCTCGTGACGGTGTTTGACGGCTATCAATCACTCGTCGTCACCGTGCTGTCGGTCATGGCCATCGCCACGATCCTGTTTGGCAACCTATCCGCCCTCACGCAGCACAATGTGAAACGCCTGATCGGACTCTCCGGGGTGTCCCACGCGGGTTATCTTTTGATCGGGGTGATCGCCGCGATCCATGTGCCGTTTGCCTTGGGTGCGATTTGCTTCTACCTCTTCGCCTACATGCTGGGTTCGTTCGCGGTCTTCGGCGTGATGACTCACGTATCCGGCGCCGACGACGCGGATCAAGATCTCGACCATTATGCCGATTTGGCCAAGACGCATCCCTTCCTCGGTGTCGTGCTCGGGGTTGGATTGGGGTCGCTGGCGGGAATTCCTCCGCTCGCTGGATTCATGGGTAAGCTCCTCATCTTTCTCGGGGCGTTCGAAGCCGGTCTCTACGGCCTGCTCGCCGTCGCAGTTGTGGGCGTGGTGCTTTCTATCTATTATTACTTTGGCTGGATCAAAGCGGCATTCTTTCCGCAATGGCGCCCGCCGGTTTTTGAAGGGGACGATCCGATCCCCGAGCCTCCTCGCCAGACTGTCGGCACCCCTGCCGGCATCCTGCTGGCCACCGCCGCCCTGGCTTCGGTGCTACTCGGGTTCTACCAAGGTCCCCTCGGGGCATGGTTGGGATTGGGCTGATCGTCCCGTCCCCTGTTTAACGTTTTGAGAACCCGCCGATAACTCGGCGGGTTTTTTGTGGTCAGGTCTATAGGATGACCGGCTCCCTCCTTTTAGGCCTACTCGGGCTTAGATGGAATGAAGTGTTCCCCTGACCTCTGCCATGTCTCGTTTCTGTTTTTCGATCCGTTCCTCGTTTATCCGCCGCGGCAGTGCCCTTCTCGCGGTGCTGAGCAGTTCTTTGGCCCTCGTCGCCCAGGTCCCTGAGGGTGGCACCGCTACCGTGGCCCAAGCCACGCCCGGGGCCGCCGGTTATTACACGGGCGATGGCCCCGTAACTTCGCGCGAGATTGTGGCGGCCACCGGCCAGTCCTTCAGCGAGGCAACTCGGATTGCCACGCTCAATCCGACGGGTCTGTTTTATTCGAGCGCGGTTACGTTCACCTCAAATCGAGCCGTTACGAATGGGGATGTGATGTTGCTGCGTTTTTTCGCGCGGATGGAGGAGACCACCGACGAATCGGGTACGGCGACGATGGAGGTGTATGTGGAAGGGCCTGCCCCCGATTACATCAAATCCGTGACGTATCGCGTGAATGTGGCGGGAGCTTGGCAGGAATTTTATGTGCCTTTCTCGGTGAACGGGGATTGTGCGGCGGGAGCGTTGGGTTTTAAGTTTGGGTTTGGCGCGACGGGCCGACCGCAGGTGATGGATTTTGGCGGAGTCGAAGCCTGGTGGTATGGCACGTCCAAAACCGTGGCGGAGTTGCCGCGGACCAGTTTCGAATATGCGGGTCGCGCCCCGGATGCGGCGTGGCGGGCGGAAGCCGCCGCGCGCATCGATCAACATCGCAAAGGCAATTATCAGATCAAAGTCATCGATGGTTCGGGCGATCCGATGCCCGGCGAGAGCGTGCGCGTGCGGTTGCTCAAACATAAATTCGAGTTTGGCTCGGCCATGGTCGCCTCGCGGCTGATGGATTCGAGTTCTACGGATGCCGGAATTTACCGATCGAAGATTCTGGAACTCTTCAACTCGGGTACCCTGGAGAATGACACCAAATGGCCGCCGTGGATTGGGGAGTGGGGGAACAATTTTAATCAGACGCAGACGGTGGCCGCATTGGACTGGGCTCAACAGCAGGGGCTCTCCATGCGGGGGCACGTGTTGGTTTGGCCGTCGGAAAGGAACATGCCGACCCAGTTCCGGTCCGCGTTGGCGGCGACGGATCCGGGACTTCCTCAGGTCATCCTCGATCACATCGAAGACGTGCTGACCACGACGGCGGGCAAGTTCATCGACTGGGATGTGATGAATGAGCCCTTCGATAATTTTGATGTGATGCAGAAGTATGGCAACGCGCGCATGATCGATTGGTTCAACGAAGCGCGGGAGCACGCGCCGACGGCCGGACTCTTCGTCAACGACTACGGGATTCTTTCGGGAGGGGGTCTCAACACCGAGAAACAGGCGGCCTATATCGAGACGTTGAAATACATCCGCGATGGTGGTGCGCCTCTGACCGGCGTGGGATTTCAGGGACACTTCTCGGGCACACCGACGGGTATCACCAAAGTCTATGAAGTATTGGAGATGTTTTCCGCGGAGCTGCCGAATCTGGATTTCCGCATCACGGAATTTGATATCACGGGTGAGGATAGCGATTTGCAGACGGATTACCTGCGGGATTTCTATACCATCGCTTTTAGCCACCCGAAAATGATCGGCATTCAACTTTGGGGTTTTTGGGAGGATGCCCACTGGAAACCCGAATCGGCGCTCTACAGCTCGGACTGGACGGAACGTCCGCTGGGTCGAGCCTATCGGGAACTCGTGCTGGGCGATTGGATGACCAATGACGTGGGCGTAACCGATGCGCAGGGAATGGTCACGGGTCGAGGGTTCGCCGGTGATTATGTGGTGGAAGACCTGTCGGGTCGCCGACTGCGCCAGTTCACGCTTACGCAGACCAGTAGTGATGTCGTTTCGGTCGTCATGGGTGATGCGCCCGGCGGTCGCCTAGTCAATTTGTCCACCCGTGGGGCGGTGGGGACCGGGGCGGATATCATGGTGGCCGGTTTTGTGATCGAAGGCAGCGAGGCCAAAGACTTGGTGATCCGGGCGGTAGGTCCCCGCCTCAGTGATTTTGGAATTTCGGCACCTTTGGCCGATCCGAAGATTGCGGTTTATCGGGCGGGGGAAACCGTGCCGATGGTGGAGGTCGATGGCTGGGATGGCAGCTTGAGCTCCGTCTTCCAAACATTGGGAGCATTCAGCTTGGAGTCCGATACGGCGTCGGCGGCCGTGCGGCTGAACATGGCGCCGGGTTCTTACACCGTGCATGTTTCCGGGGTCGACGACGGTACCGGCGTGGCGATCGTCGAGGTCTACGATGCCGCGTCGCTCACCCCCGTGCAGATGGTCAATCTCTCGACCCGGGGCGCGGTCGGCACCGGGGTGAACATCATGGTCGCAGGATTTGTGATTACCGGCGACACCCCGCAGCGCGTACTCGTGCGGGGAGTGGGACCCACTTTGGCGGACTTCGGGGTCGACGGGGTCCTGGCCGATCCGGTGCTCAGACTTTTCCGTAGCACGCCATCGGGGGCTGAACTGTTGCAGACCAACGGTGATTGGAGCACGGCGAGCAACGCCGCTCAAATCACATCCACGGCGTCGGCGGTGGGAGGTTTTGCCCTGACCGCCGGGGCGGGGGATGCGGCGCTGCTGGTCGATCTCGATCCCGGTTCCTATACGGTGGAATTGGCCGGCGTCGACGCGGGCACGGGGGTGGGATTGATCGAAGTCTACCGTGTCCCCTGAGGGGATCGCATTCTTTAGCTCACAATCACGGTTTTGCCTTTGCGCTAGGCGGGCTTTTTTGCGGCCATGTCGGACGTGCGTATTACCGGCCTCGCTATCGTTCCTCCCCCCACGGCTTCCGACCTTCCTCAAGTCACGCCCGAGCTACTTGCTTCGGTCCTGGCGCGCTACTCCCGTAGTAACGACGGGATCCATTCGATCTTGGACAAGGTCGATATCGCGAACCCGGACGCCTCGATTGATCGCATCCTGAAGTTCGTGGATTACGGGCACGCCTCAATCGGCGGACTGACGGGGGGACTCGCGATTGCCCTCGATGACGTGTCGATGTGGCTCGCTCTTAAAGTATTTGAGATTGCGCAGATGGCAGATGGGCAGGAGTCGAGCACCCGTTACATCACGATGGATGCCAATAATCTACCTGATCCCGCCGAAATCGGGGTGCCGGAGGATTTGGCGGTTCGCTGGCGTGATTTGATGGCGCGGTCGTTTGCCGCTTACCATTCGGAGTATGAACGACTGGATGCATTGGGCAAAGCGGAGCCCGACCGGATTCGACTGCCGGAGGGGGCCAAACCCTCGTTGGAGAAACGCTTGCGTAAAAATTTCGCCCTAGATCGCGCCCGTTATTTTATTCCGATGGCGACCCGGACAAACCTCGCGTTGGTGCAGACCTCACGCATGTGGGCGACTACGGTAAAGCATCTCGATTCGTTGCCACACCCGGAGGCCAAAGCCGCCGCGGCGTTGATCCGCGACGAGCTGGTCAAGCAATCACCCCGTCTGATGCGGCACAGTTTCGCCGAGCAGTCCTACGAAGCGCAGGCGCAGCAGGAGTTGGCCACGAGTTTGAATCTCGGTTTGGAGCGCCTCTCCACCGATCATCTCGCGGACGATGTCTGGGTGAAAGTCGATCGTTCCACGCCACCGTGGCTGGGAGAATCGCAATCCGTGGCCGAAGCCTTGAAGCATCGGGCGAATCGCTACGGTCACCAAGGCAGTGCTACCCGGCGCATGCTGGTTTCCTTCGCTTGGAACAACATGGCGCTCGCGGAGCTACGGGATTTGAACCGCCACCGCACGGGCCATCGTTGGACCCCTTGCATTCAAGCGGGCTTTTATCTGCCGCCGGAAGTTGACCGCGCCTCCCACGCCGAATTGTTGGCGGAGCAGGCGGACCTGACGAAGCAGTTGATGGAGCGTGGCAGTGAGGCCTACGTGTATTCACTTTTGCTGGGGGCCCAGACGCCGTTTGAGCACAGCACGCATGCGGACAAGTTCATCTACGAGGTGGAGTTACGCACGGGAATGGGGGCGCATTTCCGCTACGCCGAACACGCAAGTGCCGTGTTGCGGGAGTTCTTAAATCAGGTGCCGGAGGCCCGGGATTGGGTGGTAGAGGGCACGGCTGAGCCGGAATAATCTGAAATTGCGCCGGGAGATTAGGCTTGCCGCCAATCAATCGCGATCAAGCCTCAGCACTTCCGGATGCGACCCCAATTTCCAGCTTTGAGTGTATTCGCGGCGCTAGCTTTGACTAGCCCGAGTTTTGCCGACGGAAAATCCGTAGCCGAACACTTTCAACCCGGAGTTCGCAACGTGTCCGTCACCCGTGGATCGGATGGTTTGCGATTACCCCTGTTTTGTGGACAGCACGAACAGTGATT
>CBFHXU010000041.1:0-19795 GCA_965659875.1 uncultured Opitutaceae bacterium | reverse complement strand
ATGTTTCTTTCCTTTCTGATTCATCTGCTCTCGCTGTCCACAATCTAGGGGTAACCTCACCTTTGAGCTGAATTCATCGATAGCATACTTTGCGGATCAGCCTCCGCGCACGCGGTTTTTTTCGTCTTCGCAGTCGTCTTCGAGACGAAGGCGTTCGCTGCTGATCTGGGCGCGCATCTTTTCGACTTCTTCCAGATTTTGGTCGGCGAGAGCTTCCTCCAATTTCTGCTGGAGGAAGATCTCACGCTCCGCGATCTTGCCCTGGTAGACTTGATCAATCTCGGCGAGTTTAGCCTTTTGTTCGTCCGTCAGGGGGGCGGTGCCGGAAGGATCCGATTCTTCCAGTCGTTCCATCGCGAGTTCGTATGCGCTCTTCATCCCAGAGGTATCAGGGCAAACGCAGTCCCATGACAAGCCAGAGAACGGTTATTCCGGTCGGAGCCCACCATCGCCAAAGCTGACTGTTGTTTCTCCATTCATGGGTTGCGACCGTTGTTACCAATACGGCAATCATGCCGCCCTCGCACCACCAATCGGTGCGAAACTGGGCCTCGAACCCTCCGGTGAAGCTTAACGGGCCTTCAAGGAGTCTAAACATTATCCATAGGCTCATTCCCGCCGCGTGATTCAGGAGCAGTGCGATCGGAGTGATCCCTAAAAACCCGACGATGATACTGCCGAAACCTCCGTTGATCACCCACCACGCGATCGGCACGAGCAGGAGATTCGCCATGGCGGCGAAGGGGCTGAACCAGCCGAATATACCCACCCCGGCAATGGCTCCGATCAGGGAGGCCGACCAGGTGAGGGCGATGGCCGCGATAACGGACTCGAGACGATCCTGTAAAAACCGCTGGAAGCTCCGCAGCGAAGCCCGGGGGAGGTCCCGCCACGGACGGAATCGCTCCTGGCAAAAGTCAGCCAACGGCACGCCGTAGAGAAGCAGCATAAACACGATTGAGTAACTCATTTGAAACCCCGCGGAAAATAACTGCATGGGGTCGATCAACAAAACGATCATGGCCGATGCGGAAATGGCCGCGACGGAGTTGGGAGGAGCCCGCAAAACGCGGGCGCCGTGAAAACACGTGATCATGATCCACGCACGGATCGCCGAAGGGGTGAGTCCGATTAAATCCACATACCCCAACAGGATTGCACTGCCGATTACGAAGGCGGCGAATCGCGGAATTCTGACCAAACGCAGAGCGCCATTGATGGTGAGTGCAATGATTCCGATATGCAATCCGCTGATGGCGAACAGGTGCATGGTGCCACTACGCAGAAACAGATTATGGGCATAGGGGGGCAAGGCATGCTTTTCCCCGAGTAGCATGGCGCGAAGCGCGCCAACAATATCGGGATGGTGCTCCAGATCGTTCGACAGGATTTTGCTGGCGCGAAGTTTTAGTCGTTGCCGCAGTTGAGCATAGCGCGACGGTTGTGTCACGGTGCCTAACCACCTAGCCTGACGGAGGCGAAAATTATGACCGCTATCGATGAGATAGCTGATGAACGAATCTCCGGGGAGTGCGGCAGGCAGAGGCTGCAACTGTCCGATCACGCGCAAAATGGCACCGCGTTGCACCACTTTGGGATTATGCTGGGGCCGGCGCATCCTGACTTGAATGGATTGACCGAGCAGGTCGCCCACCGGAGAGCTTGCTCCGGTAATGTTGCCCAGAAAATTCTGAAACCGTTCGGTTTCGCTCCCTCCGAATATCCGGGTGATTTCTACGTTTATGGCAACCTCGCGCTCGGGAAGTTGATCCCAATCGGGGAGGTGTTGGCGTTGCACCGTATAGTGGAGAGAGCCGGCCCCAAAAAGTCCCAGGAGCATGGTTGCCGACCAGATGCGGGGAGAAGACCTACTGGCGAAGATCCCTGAAACCATCGCAGCCAAGGTTATCCCGAGTCCGACGCCCCAGGGAGCGAATGCTCCCCAGGCATGCGGCACGGCGATTCCGGCCGCGAAAGGCAGAATAAGCCAAAGTAGCGGAGCGCGGACATTACGATTGGGGCGAGAGGTCAACACCCCGGCTGTAACGCGAAAATGAAACCGAATCTTTCACTTGGCCCCCGATTTGTTTCATGGTGGAGGGTCTTACCTATGTCAGAGACGGATCAATCAGATTTTTTTGGCGGCGAAACCGTCGGCCGAGCCTCTTCCACCGGTGGCGATACTCCGGGGGCTCATCAGCCACTGGCCGCGCGGATGCGCCCCCAGTCGTTGGCGGAAATCGTGGGGCAAGAACAGCTGACGGCTCCGGGGAGCTTGCTCCCGCAACTCATCTCGACCGATCGGTTTGGCAGTTTGTTGTTCTACGGCCCCCCGGGGTGCGGAAAGACGAGTTTCGCCGAAGTCATTGCCCGGGAAACGGGCAGTCGGTTCGTGCGCATCAATGCGGTCATGTCCAACGTCGCCGAGTTGCGGGAAATCCTCGGCGTGGCCCGTAAGATACCCGAGTCACGAACCCTGCTCTTCATCGACGAGCTCCATCGATTCAACAAATCGCAGCAGGACCTGCTCCTGCCTGACGTCGAGGAAGGCGCGGTGAGATTAATCGGCGCCACGACCCATAACCCGGGCTTTTACGTCAATCCGCCGCTCCTCTCGCGTAGTCATCTTTTTCGTTTGGAGCCGTTGTCCACCGAAGCCGTTGCGACGGTTCTACGCCGGGCTTTGAACGACGATGAGCGCGGGTTGGGGAAGCGGAAGATCGCGGCGACGGACGAGGTCCTCGCGGATCTCGCGGTGCTATGCGATGGCGACTTACGTCGGGCGCTCAATGCGCTGGAGGTCATCGCACTCAGCTTGGATGGGAAGACCGAGATCACGGCCGGCGAACTCGAGTCCTTCGCGCGCGAACGGCGCATCCGCTACGATGCGAATGAGGATGAACACTACGATACGATCTCAGCCTTCATCAAAAGCTGCCGGGGCGGGGATCCCGATGCGGCCATGTACTGGTTGGCCAAAATGTTGGCTGGCGGGGAAGACCCTCGATTTATTGCCCGGCGGCTGGTGATCCTGGCCAGCGAAGACATCGGGTTGGCGGACCCGTTTGCCCTGCCGCTGGCCACTTCGGCCTTGCACGCCGTCGATTTCATCGGACTGCCGGAAGCGGAACTGACCTTGGCCCACGCCACCCTGCACATTGCGTGTGCACCCAAGAGTAACTCCGCGACGATGGCTTTGGCCGCGGCGAAGCGGGCGATCAAGGAGGCCCCCGTGCAGCCCGTCCCGCTTCATCTCCGCGACAAAAGTGGCAAGGCGAGCAAGCTGGCCGGGCACGGGGAGGGTTACCTCTATTCGCACGAGTATCCCGAAGGGATTGCGCCCCAGCACTATTTGGAGCACCCCCTTCGTCTCTACGAACCTTCGGCCAACGGTCTCGAATCGCGCATCGCCGACCGACTCGCCCGCTGGCAGGCACTTAAAGGGGATGTCAAAAAATCAGATGGGTCGGGCGGATCTTGATCCGGAGCGTTCAGTCCTTCAGAAGTTTGGCATGAAAAAGATACCCCAACTCGGTTTGATCGGATTTCTCACCCTATGGGTCATGGCGACACCCTGTTTCGCACAAGAGACCGAGGAGCTGGAATCTCAGCTTGTGGGAGTCAAAGTTCAACAGGCCGATGGCACATTTATGGGGCTCGCGGTCGAAGGGAATGCCCTCGTGCTGCGCTTTTACGATGAGGACGAACAGCTCATTTCTCCACCCATTTCACGCGCGACGGCGTGGTGGAAACCACGCAATCAATCAGGCCGGGATCGGGTTGTGCTGAATCTGGCGGGAGACAAACTGGTCTCTCCGCCCAAAGTGCGTCCTCCCCTAGTCTTTTTCGTGATGTTGACCCTGCTCGATGAAAATCAGAAGTCGGCGGGATCTTTCCGGTTTAACCTGGCGGAGTTGAATCCGTAGCGGGGCGGTTACCGCAGGGCTTAGGCCTGGCGTTCCATTTTGACCGATACGGTGAGCGCTTTCGTGGACGTGCCTTTGAAGACGCCTTTGGTGGGCGTGCAATCGAGGTAGTCGCGACCGGAGGCAATCTTTACGTGGCACTCGCCGGCCACACAATTGTTGGTGGGATCCAAAGGCCACCAATCTCCGCCGGGCAAACCGACCTCAATCCACGCGTGACTTTCAGCTGCCCCGATCAGTTTTTTTGCCGCTCTCCCGGATTTCGCGGCCTGTCGTTGCGAATCCGTTTCGATGTAGCCGACAACATAGCGCGCCGGAATATCCGCGGACCGTAGAATCGCAATCATGACCTGGGCAAAGTCTTGGCACACGCCCTCGCGCTTGTTCATGACGGTTGAGACCGGGGTGTCGATTCCCGTGCTTCCCGTGACGTATTTAAACTCGTCGTGAATCCATCGATTGAGGTTCAAGACAGCGTCACCAATTTCGTCGCGGGAACCAAACAAGGATTTGGCGATCGTGTGCGTTTGGGCATCCCAAGTGATGGCGGGGGAGGGATTGAGGAACTCGTAAAGTCTCAGCTTTTCACCGCGAAAAATTTGCCGCGCTTCGGAAATGGTGACGGCAACTCCGGCGGGGGATAAGGTTTGAGGAGCGGTTTCGAGGTCGGCGAAGCTATCAATGAGCAATTCACCATGGCGGCGGATGATGGAAAAATTGTGCACGGCATTACCGAAGTAGTCGGTGTAGGCATTTACGGTGCAGGCCGGCTGGAGTTCCAGCCGGTGGGCGTGGACTTTTTGAAACGGGGTCTCCGCGGGCTTCAGCCGTGCTTCCATGAACGACTCCGAAGCTTCGCCGGCGTAGCGATAATGGGTGCGGTGATGGATGGTGAAGCGCATGAGCGGAGTCGAGGAGCAGAAGAGGACTTGATTCTCGAGGCAATCGCGGAGCGCAGTTTCCTGGTGAAGAAAAGGGGGGCTTCGCAGCGGAGTGAGATCAAACGGGGAGCATAAATTTCGAACGGATCATTTTTACGTGGTATCTGCCTGTAAACCAACGGCCCACCCTCAATTGTGGGTTTCCGTGGTGGCGGTTTTAGGCGCGTGCAACGCGTTCCCGCCGCCCCGGTGGTGGATTTCGGGTTGCGGATTTTGCGCGCGTCGTTGTGCGTAGGCGTTCGATTCGCTCTTTTTCCATCACCATGAGTCTTGATTCACCTACCGCTCTTACTCTCGACGGCACCGGCCTGCGCGTCGGAATCGTCGCGGCTCGATTTAATCAACGGTTGGTTGATGGGTTGATTCAGAATGCCGTGGCGGTGCTCCGGGCAGCGGGCGTGGCACCCGATGCGATTACCTCGATTCGGGTTCCGGGGAGCGGAGAGCTTCCCAGCGGTATGCAGATGTTGATGGATGCCAAACCTTTCGATGTGGGTATCGCGCTGGGTGTGATAATCAAAGGCGGCACGTTGCATGACCAGTTGGTGGCCGAGGCTGCCCAGGATGGTTTGATGCGCGTATCACTGGACACCAAAACGCCGATCATGGCCGGAGTGGTGACCGCCAACGATATCGCCCAAGCCGAACAACGTTGCCTGGGCGAAATTAATCGCGGAGCCGAATTCGCCCAAGGTGCGATTGAGATGGCTGCCCTCAAAAAACGACTTTCTTCATGAGCAAAGCAATTTTCGCCCAACGCCGCGACAGCCGTGTCGCCGCCGTTCAGTTTCTCTATGCCTGGAGTCTCAACCCGCCGCAGAATTTGGCGGAAAACATGCGGGTCTTCTTCGAGGACCTCGCCACCACGGAAAAACCGCGGGAGCATTACCACTACGCGGAAGAGTTGATTTCCGGTGCGATTGCCCAGCAGGCGGAGATTGATGCGCGCATTCGTCAACTGGCGCACAACTGGGAGTTTGATCGGATCGCACGGATTGATTTGGCGATCATCCGCATGGGAATTTACGAGATGTTGTTCCGCAAAGATATCCCCCCCATCGTTTCGATCAATGAAGCCATCGATTTGTCCAAACAGTTTTCGACGGCGGATTCAAAACGCTTCGTCAATGGCATCCTCGATCGGCTCAAGGATTCCCTCGGGCGTGACGCCCGTAAAGCGGAGTGATTGGCGCGGAGCGCTATGGTCAAAACGTCAAAAGTCCCTTGCTTGATATGGTCGTATCCTGACTTTCGACTTTTAGACCCAAGATATTAGACCCTTTTTCATGTTAGGTATTTTCAAAAAATTTAAGTCGGGTTTTTCGAAAACGGTATCGGCGATTGGGCAGACCACGCGTGGTCTGTTTGGGGGTCGCAAGATCGATGCATCTTCGCTCGAAGAGTTGGAGGAAGCACTCTACACGGCGGACTTCGGGGTGGAGACCACCGAGGAGATTCTGGAGGAGATTAAGAAAGCTTACCGCAAGGATTCCGATCTGAAGGGCCAAGACGCGGCGGAGATCGGGGCGGCGGTATTGGAGCGGGTCCTGGAGGGGAGTGAGGGCACGTTTGGCGCTGTAGCCGGGGTCAACGACCCCGGTCCGGGGTCAACGACCCCGGCTACAAACGGGAAAAATCCTACCGTGGTCGCTTTGATTGGCGTCAACGGTTCAGGCAAAACCACCACCGCGGCAAAGCTGGGATATTTACTCAAAGGTGACGGTCAAAACGTGATGCTGGCGGCGTGCGATACGTTTCGCGCCGCGGCGGTCGAACAACTCAAGTCCTGGGCCACCCGGTTGGATCTTCCGATCGTGGCGAGTCATACGGGAGCCGATGCTGCAGCGGTGGCGTTTGATTCCTGGCAGGCAGCGAAGTCGCGCGGCAGCGATACGTTGTTGGTCGATACTGCGGGGCGGCTGCACACCAAGTCCAATTTGATGGACGAATTGGCGAAGATCCGTCGCGTCTTACAGAAACACGATCCGGCGGCACCGCATCATGCCTGGTTGGTGGTCGATGGCTCGCTCGGTTCCAATTCCATCGAGCAGGCCAAGGCATTCCACCAGAGCTTCGGCCTCACGGGGCTGGTGGTGACCAAACTCGATGGTACTTCCCGTGGCGGCGCCATCGTTGGAATCTGGCGCGAGTTGAAACTGCCGATTCACTTTCTCGGTCTTGGGGAAGAACCCGACGATCTCCAGCCGTTTAACGCCCGCAATTACTCGAGAGCGGTGTTTGGTTTGGAGGAGTAAGACCAAGTGCCGCATTTTCCGGCTTGTTACCCCTTACGGTTGCTTTGACTTATCCGTTTGCCCCAAGTTTTGCAGATCGAGCAGACGTAGGTTGAACCATTTCAGGCCGCGAGCTACGGGCCCGAAAAACCGCGGCTGCCAGCGGGTCACGTCGTCTGTCATCATGATCACGAAGGTGTATAGGCCGATGCCCCAAGCGAAACTCTGCCATGTCGTAAGACTTGTGTTGGGGGTGAGGCATAACACCACATTGGCGAATACGTAGGCGAATAGGGGATTGCGACCCGCGGCAAATATCATTCCCGCCTTGCTGCTTAATCGGGGCTTGCGGCCCCACCACCAACCGAAGGTCATGGCCAGCGCACTGCCGGTGACACCAAACGCGAAATATACCGGATGATTAAGGCATCGGTATTCTTGGAACGCGAACCACAGCCAAACATCGTGCCACCCAAAATTGGCCACTTCCCACCACAGCAGGAGTTCCGCCGCCAGCAGCATCAGGCCGACTCCGAATACTGCTTTCCACGATTTTGCGGCCCGGTGCCAGAAGTAACCAAACACGACGAAGGTGGTCGCGTGCATCACGCTCGGGCCGGATTGCCGACCGATTCCAATCATGTAACTCCAGAGGTAGGAGTCCCCATCGAGTTTCCAGAGCCAAGCGGAAGCGACCCAGGGTACCACGACGATGACTGACGCCGCCCAGAGTCCCCATCGTTCCAGGATAGGAATCAGAAAGGGCACCAGCACTACCATGGAACAATACGTCAGCCAGATGCCGGCATACTGGGCAAACCCGTTGAATCGCATGGCCTCCCAGGTGGCCTCCCAGGTCTGTTCCCCGGTTATCCCTTGGATGAGGAGGGTCAACAGAATCACCGCGTAGAACGTCACCGCCATGGGCCAATACCGGGTCATTAATCCGCGCACACTCCGCCCGATCGGTCGGCCGGCGACACTGCGGCCCACCGCTGCGCCAAATACGATCAACAACAATGGGGTTGCTAGGGCGGTGACAAAAAACGGTGCAGCGGTCGCTTCCCATTTTTGCAGATAAAACAGAATGTGAGATAAGATGGTCAGGCTGATCGCGATCGAGCGCGTGACCACCAACGGGTCTTCCCGGTCTCCGCGAATCTTCATCTCGGGTTCTCCCAAACAGAGCTGGCTGAACGGCATGTTCTGCCAACCCGGCACGCGTCGACCGAAGTGGCGCTCCACGGCCAAAGATCCTTCCAGAAAGTTCAATGAGTCTCCGCCGGCGGATGTGAACGAGTCATCATCGTCGAGCTCATCCACTCCGAGCACCTCCATCAGTTCAGATCTTAGTCCTCCGCTGCTGCCGTCAGGTTGAACCATGGCCGCCAATCCCGCGCGCTGAATCCGATCATAGTCCGGTTTCCCGTGGGTGGTGCGGGGAATCTCCTCGAGTGCGATTACGTTGAGCGCGCCCCGTGGAATTTGAAGTTTTTGCACCCAGTGCGACTTGAGAGACCTCGTGGGCACCCTGTCGGCTACGGCGATGACGATACGTCCATCGACGCCGGCGACTCGCGCGTCGATGCCCGCGGCTTGCACGTCTTGCTCGAGGCCATCGAGAGAGATTCGTTTTCCCGCCACTTTCACCCAGCGCGCCGCTCGGCCCACGATCTGATAGCGTCCACCTCGATCGCGTTTGGCGACGTCTCCGGTGTACAAGACCTCCACCTCCGCTCCCTTGGCCAGGTCTGAACGATCATGGGCATAACCCATCATCACATTCGGACCTTGGTAGCAGAGCTCCGCGGGTTCGTCGGTTTCACGAACGGTCTCTCCGTCCGGATCTAGGAGTCGAATCGTGCCACCGGGGATCGGGTACCCAATGGATTCCGGAAACGCCCCGGTCATTTCTGGCGGTAGATAGGAGATGCGCGGCGAAGCTTCCGTCTGACCGTACATCACCCAGAATTTCACGCCGTGTTGCCCCAACTCGTGGGAAAACTTCCTTATGCGATCCGGATCCAACCGACCGCCGGCCTGAGTCATGGTTCGTAGACCGGGAACCTTTCGGGAGGGGAATCCGATCTCCTCCAGCACCTCGTAGGTTAGAGGCACGCCCGCAAAACTCGTTGCTCCCATGGCGGAGAATTCGGTCCAAAATTCCTCCGTGTGTGGCTTCGTCGCGGTTAGGGCCAACGACCCTCCGCTCGATAAGTGTGACGTAATCACGGACACCCCATAGGAGTAATGCAGCGGCAGCGAAGTGATCGCTCGATCGTCGGCCGTTAATCCAAGGTAGAGCGATATCGCCCGGGCGTTGCTGACGACGTTGGTGGCGGAGAGTCGAACTAACTTGGGGTCTCCCGCGGACCCCGAAGTCGAAAGGAGTAGGGCAAGTTCTTCATGCAGATCCTCGCCGGTGCGTTCGGGAGATTCGTGCAGTATCCACTCATTTTGATCGTCGCGGCGGTATTCGAAATCGGGCCTGAATTTTGTTCTTATCCGGGAATCATTTTCGAGTGCGCCTTCGGTCAAGAGTAAGACGGGGTTCCCCGCCCGGCTCGCCCCGATCCAGGCGATCAATGCCTCCCACGTGTTGGTCATTTCGATGGCAACGAGTCCTCGCCCCGGGCCCAGTTGGACCGCCCATTCCTCTGCTGCCCGGGCCAGCTCTTGGTAAGAGCATCGCGTGCCATCCGCCTGCACCACCGCGGTTTGGCTTCCGAAGTGCTCCAAGGTGGCAAAGGGTCGATTCATGGGGCGGACAGGAGACAAAAAGAGAGTCACCCCCATAGTCAGTGAAAATGGAATTAATTAATTCCATTTAATGACGGTGGAAAATCGCGGCCCGGTTGAGGGGGGGGGGAAGCGATTCAGATGATGAATGGGATCCAAGGATGAAGTATGACTCATCCAAATCTGCGTAAGAAAACGGCGGACCAGAACGGTCCGCCGGGAAACTTTTGACTGATTAGTGGAATCAGAAACTCATGCGCACGCTCACGGTCACGTTGCGCCCGGGGAGGGGCACTACGTCTTTGAGAAACGAAGTATGCATACGAGCTTCGCTGTCGGTAAGATTACTCCCGCGGAGCAGGAGATCCCAAGCGGTGTCTCCCGTGACAAAACGATACGCCGCGTAGGCAGACCAGAGTTCGTAGGCATCGGTGGGCAATTCCTGAGGAGCGAGATTATCCTGCCCGTCCACGAACATGATTTCGGTGCCGAGACGCAGGGCATTGTATTCCCATACCGCTCCGGCGCGGTAGCGGATGGGTGGAATTCGCGGCAGGTCGGTGTTGTCCGATTGGGTTTCAGCGTTGACGAAGTCCATGCCGAAGGTGAGGTCCAAGTGCCCTTTGTCTGTTTCGAGGAGATGAAACATGCCGCTGGCTTCAATGCCATGAAAACGCGCATCCCGTTGCGTGAATTCGTACACGGGCAGTCCGTCCTCTTCGGCTCCGGTCGGGCTCTCAAAAATGTAGCCGTTGAAGTCGTTGTAGAAGGCGGTTGCGACACCGGAGAACAGTTCGCCGCTTTTGCGCAGACTGATGTCCACTCCGGTGGAGAATTCGTTGTCGAGCGTTGAATCACCGATTTCGTAAGCGTTGGTGCCGATGTGGGGGCCGTCGGCAAACAGTTCCTGAGAAATGGGGAGTCGCTCCGTCAGTGAAATCGAAGTCGCGATACTCCACTCTTCCGAGGCGGTGTGCACCAAACCGAACGAAGTGGCCCAGCCGGCGCCGTCGGCGCTGCGTCCCGTGTCGTCGTTGACGTCGATGGACTGGTTGTCGATCCGGGCACTCAGTTGGTAAATGTTCGGACCGGTTTCTAGTTCTTCGAATATCATCACGGAAAGAACGTTGGTCTTCGTAGGGGGCACAAACGCTTCTGCGCCGACCGCATCGAAATCGGATACCCTCCATTCGAAGCCGAGCGCCCCTTGCCATTCACCCCATGGTTGGTGCAGGGCATCGACTCGGAGGTCGAAACCTTCGTTGGTGAATATCGTGCCGACCTCATCGCCTTCCAGCTCAGTGTGCTCGTAGTCGGCGTAGGATAGTTGCCATTGCAGGGCTTGCAGTCCGGCGAAGTCACGGGATTCGCCGGCTAATTCGAAGCGGCGCTGTTTCAGATCGATGGAGACCAACGCCTCCTCCTCGCCATGTTCATCTTCATGTTCGTCCTCATCCTCATCCTCATCGTGGTCCTCTTCATGGCCGTGTTCGTGGCTGTGGGCTCCGGGAGGAATGCCGTATTTGGAATCGAATACGCTGAAGGATGCGCCGATGTAGCCGTTGTCGTTGATCCAACTTAGGCCGAAAGCACCGCCTTGGGTTTCGACGAAAGTATGGGGCACGGTGCCAAAGGATTCCTCTTCCTCTTCGTGGCCATCATTATCGTCGTCATCATGATGTTCGTCTTCGTCATCATGTTCCTCCGCTTCTTCCAGACGGCGGAGATATTTGCTTTCGGCGAAGCCGGGGATGTCGATGTCCTTGGTTTCACGGAAGAACGTATCGAAGTGCCACGCGAGTTGAGCTACCGCTCCTTCGAGCACGATCCCGCCGGAGACCTCCTCATCGACAGAGCCGACGCGGCCTTCGATGCGGCCATGAACGCCCTCGTCGGGAAGAGACGTGTGGATGCGGTGGGTGATGACATTGACGGCGCCGCCGATGGCAGACCCGCCTTGGAGCAGGGCGGCCGGACCGCGGGTGATTTCGACGCGTTCAATCAGCAACGGATCGATCGATACCGCGTGGTCAGGGCTGATGGTGGACGCATCGATGACGTCCGAGCCATTTTGCAGCACGGCGACCCGGGGACCGGCCATGCCGCGAATGACGGGCCGGCCAGCGCCGGGGCCAAAGTAGGTCGAGCTGACGCCCGGTTCTTGGGATACCAAATCGCCTAAGTTGAGGGACTGGCGCAAATCCACCGACTCGCCCCCGAGGACGGTGGTGGGCTGGGCAATTTCAGATTGGCTCCGGGCATAGGGATGGGTGGAGACCTCGAATTCATCGAGGTGCACCGGGTCTTCGACCGGGATGGAAGGTGAGGTTTGGGCGATGGCGGTGGCCACGAACCCGAGAGAAAGGGTGGTATAAAGTAATTTCATGTCAGGTGGCAGAATGGGCTGACGACGATCCGGGCCGTCGCAGCGGGTAGAACAAACGAGCAGCCTCCGCAGCGTGGTCCCCGATGGGGATCCGCAGAGAGCTCGGCGAGGTGGGTTTCTGCTTAACCTAACGGGGGAGCACGTCCGGGCGGGCGCAGCCGATCCGGAGTGGGTAAATGAATCTCTTCGGCTGACGAAGCCTCGCTTTGCAGCAAGGACGTCGGTGCATGGACCGAGACGGAAATCTCGTCGACGAGAATGCCTTCACTGAAAATCTCGACCACACAATGATGATCCGCCTCATGGGCGTCGTGGTGGATATCCGCGTGCGCGGTGGGCGCAAACTGCAGGGCACCGATCCAAATAATGCTCCACGCCAGCAAAGCTCCCAGTAGGGCGGTGCGGGGCCGAAAACGGCGGCGTTGGAGCAGAGATATCATGGGTTAGCTCTTAAATCGGGCCGAAGTGCGGAATTGTCAATTCGCCGCGTTGAGAATCCGGATACTGAACAACCACCACTTGCCATCGTCACGGCGTTCCATGCGGGCGAGGATGTTCTGTTCGGGCTTTACGAGATCGAGTACGCGGGGATCAACCTGGAAGCTCATGGTCATCGCCATCATCACAACGGGGACCGCTTCATGCGCGACCAGCAGAGCCTTCCGGTCGGTCAGGACCGAAACTATTTTGCCGGTCACGGCGTGGCCACGTTCGGCGGCGTCGCAGCCGCAATCATCGAGGGTGGTTTGCGTTTCGGCCGGGAGACTCCCGATGTGAGTTTTTACGCCGTCAGCCTCGACGCGCGCGATCAACAGTTGGGCGGCTTCGTTGGCATTATTGGAGAGCACGACCATGCTGGGCTTCCCGATGGTCTTACCGGGCATACGATTCATGACACTCAAACCGCCGTCCCGGGAGAGGGAACGAATCGCCAATGTGCCGCTACCTTCGACCCAGGAAACCCACTGGCTGCCATCACGCAGCACGGTCGAATTGACGGCTCCTTTGGCGGGATGCTCGGGATCATCGAGTCGGGTTATGGTGTTCCAACTTCGGCCCAGATTCTGGGAGCGGGCGGTCATGATTTGCGGCGTGTCGTTGGCGCCGGTGAACCAGGCCGTGGCGACGTGTCCGCTGCGACGACTCAGGCTCGCGCCGTTGACCGGGCATCCCTCGATCTTCCAGTTGTCTTGCTTGGGAGCGGTCGCCGCCGACCATTCGCCGCGCCGATAACTTTGGTAAGCGATGTCGCGCACTTCATCGTCGCTGCGATCCCGGTAGGCGGTGAGCACGGAGCCATTGGGCAAAACCAAGGTGCTGATCGGACAGCAGTCGCAGACCCGCGCATCGACCAGGGTGTCGGGGGCATCACTGCCGAGGATACGACTGCGCAATTGCATGCTACCGGAAGACTCCCGGGCGCGATTGTCGAGCCACACGGCGAGCCACGTGCCATCAAGCAGGGGAGCAAATGAAACGAATTCCGTGCGGTTGCTTTCGGTGCTGACGGGTTGCGGTGAGGACCAGGTTTGCCCGTGGTCCGGGGACGTGCTCACGACAGCGTGATAACCGGAGTCCGCGTTGTGCACATACCAAACCGCGGCGACCCGACCGCGCAGCCCCGTCGAGACCGTGGCGTTGTCGGCCCAGTTGATGAACCAGTCAGATCCTCTGGCGATCTGCACCGGGGCCTGCCAACCTTTTGACTCGCGATCGAATCGACTGATCCAGAGCGCGTGTTGATCGTCGCCCGCCGGGGCGGTCCACGATACGTAGACGTTGCCATCCTGAGAGCGGGTGAGGGACGGCGTGTCGGATTCGGACCCGGACGGCAGCGGTAGTTCGCTCCATTCCACGGCGATTGCTGGCGCCACGGTTGCGATTAGGCAGAGCCCGAGAAGTCTAACAAATTTCATGCGAAGGTGAGGATAGTGATTTTGGTGGCAGAAGCGAATCGCATTTAAAATGCCCACTGCCACGCGACGGTAAACACGTCGTCGGTGCCGAGCTGCGGGCCGGTGAGATCGCGCTCAATCACGGATCCGTATTCTGCCGCGAGGCGGTGGCCTTCGAATGTGTCGGTGGGGATTTCCCAATTTAGGCCGAAATGTGCGGTCGCTTCAGAACCGGAGCGCAAGTCCGTGCGCGCGGTCGGCACCATCATCGAATTGAGGCGGGCGTCGGCCCCGTCGATGTTTTGCCAGTCGGCGTAGCTGAGGCGGACGGAGATGCTCAGGCGGGGATGGATGGCGTAGGCAATCCACGTCGTGAGGTCCAGGCGGTCGCCGAGCGTGTAATTGCGGTCGTTGTCATTGAGCCGAATCGTCGCGATGCCTTGAGCGCCAGCCGACCAACCTTCGCCGAAAAACGTCCAGGTGATACCCGGTTTGAGATCGTAGGTTCCGGAACCGAGCCGCATGGCGTAGGGCAGGATGGAGTTGGCTCCCATCGGAGTGGCGTCGCGCACCTCGAGGTCGCCGGTGGGGAGAGTAGCGCCGAGGTTGAGATGCACCTTGTGGGTGGAGGATTTTTTGATGGCCCAGAGCGCGCCCAGTCCGGTGTCGCCGATCCCGCTGGCGCCGGTCGTAAAGGTGACGCCGTTGCGCACGAGGTGATCCATGCTGATGTCGATGTAGTTAAACATTCCCATCAACGTGACGGTGTTGGAGGGCGCATACATCACCCCGACCATTTGCATGTTCATATCCATGCTCACCGGAGCGACCATGAAGTTGGCGTGAACTTGGGAAGGGGTGACTTGGCTGGAGCCGGAGTAGTTGGGGCCCATGCTCATGGTCATGTAGCGGTAGGACGTCATCCACTCACCTGGAAGGTGAGTGTGGTCGCCCATCACGCCAGTCGGCGCATGGCTATCAGGACGAGCCGATGCAGTGCTGACAGAAAGACTGAGAGCGACGGTGAAGAGAGCGGAGAGAGCGGAAAATTTAGACATAGTAATGTTGGGCAATAGGGTGAATCCGCGCGCGACCGAAACGCGCAGCAATGTGTCCCTCCTCACGACATGAGGCGATGGAACGAGAAAGACGGCCGAAACCAGTTTGGGCGTTTCCGCGCTTAGGCGCGGGGTGGTGGGCTCGGGGGGGCAGCTCCGTTCGGCGGAGGCATGCGCAGGTCGCTAGGTGACCATGGGGCGGAATCGGGCGCGGCGATCACAATTTGCGGCACCGCCGTAAAATTGAGCTGAATTTCGCGAACACCAGATTTACCGGGGGCATTTTCGCCGTCGGCGCTGGACTGCTCTGCGTCGGCGACGAGCTCACAAACGTCGCAAAGGTTGTCGGTCGCGAAGGTCAGTTTGACCGCATCGGCGTAGGACATCGACTGCGAGTAGGTCGTGAACATTTTGCCCCAAGCGAACGCCTGCACGATATCCCAGTGACTTCCGGTGGCGAAAAACCACGCGGAAAGAGTCAGGATAAGAGACATCTTGTGACGCATCGCCCGCACCCAATCAGTTTTCGAACCTCGGCAGCAAGCCTGAACCTTCGGAAATATGCCCAAACCTGAATATGTAACCTGATCGAACGTTGTCAGACCTTGCGCAGGCTCTACGGTGATCGTTTCACATGAGCAGCAACCCGTCAGATTCTCCGGTCCACGACCCGCATGAGGAGCACGAGATTTTCGATGCTTCTTTCGAGGAACTGTCCCAATTCACCCCGGAGCGCCTGGAGGAGTTCTCCGATGTGGTGCTCGCCCGGGTCCTGAGTCGTCTCGAGATAGATCAGCGGCGGGAGATTCTGCGTCATGTGAGCGAAGCCCGCGCTTCGGACATCCTGTCTGAAATGGATGAGGAAGATGCCGCGGAGGTGCTGGGCGCGATGCGTGACCATCGGGCGGTGGCCATGATCGAGGAATTTGATCCCGATGATGCGGCCGATGTGGTGGCGGAACTCGAGGATGAGGATCGCGAACGCTTGATGGACGCACTCGAGCCGGAAACGGCCGAGGAAATCAACCTGTTGCTGTCTTACGATCCGGAGACGGCGGGTGGTGTCATGACGACCGATTTTGGCGTCGTGAAGATCGATCAAACCATCGAGGAGGCGATTCAGGCGATTCGCCGTCAACGTGAAGAAATCGATAACATTTACTACATCTACGTGGTCGATGATCAGGAGCATCTGCAGGGGGTGATTTCGATCCGGGAAGTTTTATTGGCCCGTCCGGGAGCGCGTATTCGCGATATCATGCTCGAGGTCGAGGGAGTCTGTGCGCCGGATGATGACCGCGAACTGGTGGCCAAACGCACGGCGGAATTTAATTTGGCTGCCTTACCGGTCGTGGATGCCGGAGGGAAATTGATCGGTATCGTGACCCACGATGATGTCCTCGATATCGTGCAGGACGAAGCCACGGAGGATATTCAAAAGATGGTGGGTGCGGGTGGTGACGAGAGCATCCTCGATTCCGTCTTCGAAAGCCTGCGCAAACGAAACCCCTGGTTGGTCGTCAACCTCGTGACGATCAGTGTCGCGGCGGCGGTCATTACATTTTACGAGGATCAAATCGAGAGCATGGCGATCCTGGCGGTGATGATGCCGGTGATTGCGAACCTTGGCGGCAACACGGGTGCACAAACCTTGGCGGTCTTGATTCGCAGTTTGGCCGTGGGCGAAATTCAGCCGCGGGATTCGTTCACGATTTGTGGCCGCGAGGCGATCAAAGGATTTCTAAACGGACTGGTGATTGGGTTGATCACGTCCGTAGTGGTCGCGGTGTTTACGCAGGCCACGATGGTGGCCGTGGTGGTTTTCGTCGCGATGGTTTGCACGATGACCTTCTCGGGTTTTGCCGGGGCGGCGATCCCTCTGACCCTGAAGAAATTTAATTTCGACCCGGCGCAGAGTTCGTCGATTTTTGTGACGGGAATTGTCGATATGGTCGGTTTCCTGATCTTCCTTCAGTTGGCCACCTGGCTCCTGTTCTAGCATGGCAGCGGGAGACGAATTACCGCCTTTGCCGGTTGAACCCACCCCCGGTCGTTACCGTCACTACAAGGGAGGCGAATATGAGGTCATCGGACTTTGCAGACATTCCGAGAGCCTTGAACCCTTGGTCGTCTACCGCGCACTTTACGGTGAACAAGGGCTCTGGGTGCGACCCGCAACAATGTGGTTGGAGAACGTGGAAATAGCCGGCAAGTCGTTGCTTCGTTTCAGCAAGGTGGATTGAGCTAATACTGTGAAGTCACCTGGTGTGCCGAAACTTTGCGCGAAGAGGTGCCCGCTGCTATTTTTAGCCACAAGAAGGCGCAAAAAACTGCTCTGCTGATGGGTAGGCAGATCACGCGCCCATAGGCGCCTTTAAGCGTTCACTTGTTAAGCGAATTTTTTGTGCCTTTTGATGGCCAATCAATTCAGGCTGATGCCCATTCGGCTTCTGCGGGATTATCCACCGTTGTTCGCGGTCTTATCAAAGCGGGATTGCACGAGTGATAGTCCGAGGGCGACGAGGAGAAAAGGCAGGCAGGCATAGAGAAGTCCGTTCCAGCCGAACGTAAACACGAACCAACCGGACGACAGCGACGCGATGGCCTGAGTGCCAAACACCACCAGGTCGTTCACCGCTTGAGCCTTAAAACGTTCTTGGGGTTCGTAGCTGAGTGGAAGCAGGGCGGTGCCACCCATGAAGAGAAAATTCCAACCCACTCCCAGTAAGATCAAGCTGCCCCAAAAGTGCATGAGGTCTTGGCCGAGGAGCCCGATGCCCACCACGAGTGCATAGAGCACTGCTCCTACCACCATGATGCGCCCGACTCCGAAGCGCTGCATCAAATGGCCCCCGATGAGGCTCGGGAGGAACATGGCGACAATGTGACTTTGAATGACCTTTTTAGTGTCATTCAATCCGAACCCGCAGACCTCGTGCATGGTCAACGGGGTAGCGGTCATCACAAAACTCATCGTGCCAAATCCGATCGCCGCACAGAGAGACGGAATATAAAACTGCGGGCGTTTAATGATCTCCCGAAGGGGCCGTCCCGACTGATCCGCCCGGTCCGCCTTCATCGATGGCTGCTCCGAAAACTGGAACACGATCACGGCGATCGCAATTAACCCCGCCAGCAAGACAAAGCATCCCGCGAACTCGGGCAGATGGGGGAATAAGGTCTGACCGCGGGCTCCTATTTCGGGGCCGAGAAACGCGGCGATGAGTCCACCCCCCATCATGACGGACAAAGCCGGACCGTTAAGGCTTGGGTCCGGGAGTCTCTCCAAGGCGGCGAATCTAAACTGCTGCCAGAATACGACCGCGATGCCCATCGAGAACCCCGTGGCCACGAGCAGCGCGAAGGACTCTTGCACCGCCGCCTGAAATCCGAGGAAGGCGGCTAAAAATGAAAATACGAAACCCACGTGACTGCCTCGTTTGCGTCCAAATCGACGCAGCAGCATGGCCACCCAAATCGTCGAGGTCGCCGTGCCCACGATGATCATCGCGAGCGGTAGCGTCGCAAGTTTGGCCGTCGGGGCGATTTTCGCCGCGAGCAATCCACCCACCAGAATCATCATCGATCCCGCGGACATGCCCAGTGCTTGGCACAGGGCCAATATCCAAACGTTGCGCGGCAGCTTGCCCGGCTGATCCGATGAGGTGTTCAAGTGAGTCCTAACGGTAGGGAACGCCGGCTCATCAAGGGCGGCTCCGCCGTTGGAGGACCGCCACGACCACGAGTAAAACGAATGAGATCGCCAGCAACACGCCGGCGAAAGCGTGGGCGGACGCGTAGTTCAGTTTCTGCACTTCATCGTAGAGGGCGATACTGGCCACGCGGGTTTCGCCGGGAATGGAGCCGCCGATCATGAGCACGACCCCAAACTCTCCCAGCGTGTGGGCAAAGCCCAACGTCAAACCCGCGCCGACACCCCGGCGGGCGAGAGGCAGGTGCACCCGCCAAAAGGTGCGCCAGGCGGTCGCGCCGCTCGCCCGGCTGGCATCGATTAATTCTTCCGGAACCGCCCGCAACGCCGCCTGGAACGGTTGCACGGCAAACGGCAAAGAGTAGATCACCGATGCGATGACCAATCCGGTGAAGGTGAAGGACAACGGGCCGCCGGTGAGCGCCACCCACCAACTGCCGGGCGGGTGCTGAGGCGAGAATGCGACTAGTAGATAAAAGCCGATGACGGTCGGGGGCAGCACAATCGGGAGCGTGACGAGCGCTTCGATCACGGGCGCGAATCGAGTGCGGGTTCCGTTGAGCCATCGGGCCAGGGGGAGTCCCACAAGCCCCAGTATCAACGTGGTCACGCCCGCCAACTTGAGGGTAAGCCAGAGCGCTTCCCAAAGTGGGGGAGAGAGGAGCCAGGTGCTGATGATCGGAAGAGGCACGAGCGTTCAACTTGAGGCTCCTCGCCGCGGGGATCAAGGCGCGCGATACCCGGCGCTGCTCAAGATTTTGGTGGCGGTATCCTGCTTTAACCAGGCGAGAAAAAGGTCGGCGGTGGTCGCCTGTGATGTTCGGGTCAGCCGCACGGCTCCATGGGGAAGCGCCTCCTCTCCCAAGTCGATTTCGACCCCAGGCTGAGGATCGGGCAGACTGAC
>CBFHXU010000040.1:0-19847 GCA_965659875.1 uncultured Opitutaceae bacterium | reverse complement strand
GCGGTTGAGGCCGCGGGGGCGGATGAGGTCGCGGGCGCGTTCGCCGTGAAAGACGGGGCTACTGCCTTGATTATGGGCGGCGTGCTCGCCTTTGAGGACGCGTTGGGGAATGCGGCTGTCCGTTGTGGTCACCCACTCATAGCGTTCATCCAGGAGCTTTTTCGCTTCGGGGCTGATTTTGGAATTATAGTTGGCGCAGCCTGTTCCCAGGCAAAGCAGCGCGACGACGGGGAGGAGTCGAAGGTGTTTCATATGAAGGACGGGGTGGATTGATCAGGTTTGAAGCTGGACCTGAACGCGCCGATTGAGCCTTTTTTTGGGCCATAGTGCGAGGGCAAAGCTTAGAGCAATTCGGCGCCTTGAGCGTTCACGTAGACCGAATACAGGGATTGACTGGCGGTCATGAAGAGGCGGTTGCGCTTCACTCCACCGAAGGCCAAATTGGAGCAGGTTTCCGGCAAATGAATTTTGCCGATGGGGTCTCCGTTGGGAGCCAGAATATCCACGCCGTCGAACCCCTCGCCGGCCCAGCCGTTGGAGCACCATAGATTACCGTCAGTATCGCAGCGCACGCCATCGCCACCGCCGGGTTTGAAGCCGTGGAGTTGCGTGAGGTTATCGACGCTGCGTGCGTCCACGACGTCGTAGGCGAAGAGTCCCTTGGAGGGTCCGGTGTCCAACACGTAGAGTTTGCGGTAGTCTGGCGAGAAACAGAGGCCGTTGGGTTTGGCGAGGTCGCTGGCGATGAGCTGCACTTCGCCGGTTTCGGGATTAAGTCGATAGATGCTCTCGGGGTGTTCAAATTTCGCGGGGAACCCTTCATAGTAACCCATGATGCCGTAGCCCGGATCGGTGAACCAAAGATGTCCGTCGGGATGACAGACGATGTCGTTGCAGGCGTTGAATGGCTTGCCGTCGAATTTGTCGGCAAGCACGCGGATGGTTCCATCGTATTCAGTGCGGGTGATGCGGCGGCTTTCACAGCTGACGAGGCGGCCTTGGCGGTCGCGGCAGTGTCCGTTGGTATTGTTGGACGGTTCACGAAAGACACTGACGGTGCCGTCCTCTTCCGACCAGCGGAGGATTTGATTATTGGGAATATCGCTCCAAAGCAGGTAGCGCCCGTCGCCGAACCATACGGGACCTTCGGCCCAACGCATACCCGTGTGAAGACGTTCGATCGCAGCATTGCCAACCTTGGCTTTGAAGCGCGAATCGAGTGCTTCGACGCCCGTTTCGGGATAACGCACCATTTTGGGTAGACCTTTGGCGGAACTAAGCGTGGGCAGGATGGCGGCGCCGGCGGTTAGACCGGTCAGGAATTCACGACGTTGCATGGATTTGAAAGCGGGGTTGGCGATGGGGTGTATTAACGCGAGGAGAACCGATAAACCGTGGTGGTTTCGTAGGTCTCGCCGGGACGGAGAATTGTGCTGGGCAAGTCAGGTTGATTAGGTGAGTCAGGATAGTGCTGGGTTTCGAGGCAGAAGCCGGTCCGGTGCCGGTAAGCTACTCCGCTTTTGCCGACGCGCACGACGCCGTCGACTTCCAGAAAATTGCCGCCGTAGAATTGGATGCCGGGTTCGGTGGTTTGCACCGTCATGACACGTCCCGAAGTAGGTTCGTAGACTTCGGCGGCGAGGGACAATTCGCCGTAGGTTTTGTTGAGCACCCAGTTGTGGTCATAACCGCCCCCGAAACGGATTTGTTCGTGGTTGGCGTTGTTCCTTTCGCCGATGGTGTGGGGTGAAGTGAAGTCCATCGGCGTGCCCGCGACCGGGGCGATTTCGCCGGTGGGAATCAGACCGGCTGTGACGGGGGTGTAGTGGTCGGCGTTGAGGGTGAGGAAGTGCCCATTGATGTCGCCGACACCCTCGCCCTGCAGATTAAAATACATGTGATTTGTCAGGTTCACCGGCGTGGCTTTGTCGGTGGTGGCGTGATAGGCGATGGAGAGCTCGTTGTTGTCGGTGAGCAGGTAGGTCACCTTCATTTTCAGTGCTCCGGGGTAACCCTCATCGCCATCCGGGCTGGTGTGCCAGAGGATCAAGCCGGCATCGTGACCTTTGATGACGGGCTTGGCTTTCCAGACGACCTTATCGAAGCCTTTGTTGCCGCCGTGGAGGTGAGCGTTGACGGGACCGGAAGCGTTGTTGACCGCGAGGGTGTGGTCGGCGCCATCGAGGGAGAACTTTCCATCGGCGATGCGGTTGCCATAGCGGCCGACGAGGCAGCCAAAGTAAGGCGATTTGTTTTCGTAGTCAGTGACGTTGTCGAAACCCAGGTTGATATCGGCGAGTTGACCGTGGCGATCTGGCGTCATGAGGCGAACGACGGTGCCGCCATAAGTCATGATGTCAGCCGAGAGGCCATTCCGATTGGTCAAGGTGTAGAGTTGCACGACTTCACCTGATTTTGTTTCGCCGAATGAGGACATCGTGACGGTCGCTTTGGTGGCAGCGGTGGCCGCACTGGTGGCGAAAATGCAAAGCGTGGCGAAGAGGGGGAGGAGGAGTTTAATGCGCATGGGAGTTGGAAGAAAAAGAAGGGTTAACTGAAAGCGGGGAGCCAAACAGAGGATGTTGGTGAAACAGAGGGAAAAGTCGGCGAACTGTAATGGTCGTCGATCGGGGTGAGACGGGGATATTCAACGATAGGCGAGAAAACGTTTGGGGAGGAAGCGATAATTCAGTCAACGTGCGCCAGTGTCGGATCGAGCCTCCCGTCTTCTCTTGCCCGTGATCTACCTGGGTTTCATCAGCCTGGGTTTACCCGACGGTGCATTGGGGGTGGCGTGGCCGCAATTGCATCAGACCTTGGCGTTGCCGATTGGTTTGGCGGGTCCGCTCTTGCTCTTCGGCACATTGATAGGTGCGGGATCGAGTCTGAACAGTGCCCGGTTGATTCGGATGTTTTCCACTGGCCCGGTGGTGATGGTAAGTTCCGCGCTCACGGGAGGAGGACTGTTGTTAATTGCCCACGCTTCAAATGCGGGTTGGCTGTGGGTGGCGGCCGGGTTGATGGGGCTCGGAGCCGGAGCGGTGGACGCCGGGCTCAACGGGTTTGTCGCCAAACACTACGAGGGTCGGCACATGAGTTGGCTGCACGCCTGTTGGGGCGTGGGGGCGACCGGGGGGCCTTTTATTTTGACGGCGGCGTTGGCGACCACGAACGAAGGCTGGCGAACGGGGTATCTGGTGATCGGCGGAGTGCAAATCGCCCTCGCGATCATTTTCATGATCACGCTTCCCTGGTGGCGGAAAGTGCCTAAGCGCACGTTAGCGAAATCGATGGGAAAAAAAACATCTGGTGAGTTGGCGGACCCTCCCCATTTGGCGGCGAACTCCATGGCCGGAAAACTGTCGGTGGGAATCTATGCGGTCTACGTGGGCGCTGAAGTGGCGGCGGGTCTCTGGATAGCAACGTATTTGGTGGTGGCGCGAGGGGCGAGCCCGGCGATGGCGGGGGTATGTGCGACCGCTTATTACGCGTCGATTACGGCGGGTCGGTTTCTGAGTGGATTTGTGATCGATCGGTGGGGGAACCGATTAACGATTTCCCGTGGTCTCACGGTGGCGATAGTGGGAGCAATCCTGTTTGCGATCCCCTTATCCGTGCCGGTGGCAGGATTTAGTTTGGTCCTGATCGGTCTGGGCATTGCGTCGGTATACCCGGGCCTCATGCATGAGGTTCCGCGACGATTCCGCCCGGAGGATGTGCAGACGGTGATTGGTCGTCAGAACAGTGCCGCCTATGTTGGCGGAGCGATCATTCCCTTGATCGCGGGCGGGCTCGTGCAAGAGGTGAGCGTGCTGATTGTTCCGGCAATTCTACTGTCGGGCATTCTCGTCACCAAATGGGCTACTCGACGTTTGGATCAGTTGAGTTGAGCGCATCGAGCACGTGTTTGACGAAATCGTTGATAGGGTCGCCGTTTTGGATCCAGCGGACGACGATCACGAGGTCGTTGTCCCAGTCGACGTAGACCACGTTCACTCCGTTGCCGAGAAAGGTTACACTGGAAGGGGGAGCGTCGGGCATGCTTTTCTGATCGTGGTTGAGAAACCAGTTAGCGTAGCCGTAGTCGGTCTTCACAGGTGTCGGCGTGCGGGCCTGCTCGATCCATTCTCGGGATATTAACTGCCGTCCCGACCAGTAGCCCTCGCGCAACATAAGATAACCAAACCGGGCCTGATCCCAGGCGTTGATAAACATGCCGCCACCAAAATGGCCGCCGCCGCTCACGGATTGAATCTTTTGACCGTCCACGGTGATCCAGGAATCTTCGTAGCCGTGCCATCGCCACGTGGACGAGGCGCCGATCGGATTCATGATATGGTCGCGCAGCACCACCGGCAGGGGTTCGCGCCACACGTGGAGTGCCGCAAGGGCGAGTAGATTAACCCGCACGTCGTTGTATTTGAAATGGGTGCCGGGCGCGTGCATCTCACGGTTGCGCATTTCATCGATGGTTTCACCGACGGGACGATCTGCCCAATCCGGAACGCCCCAGAGTTCGCCGGACAGGTGCTGGTTTGTCGCAGCAAATGATCCCACGTGATCGGGGCGTTGTGTTCACTGGCAAAGAGGTCTGCGTCTGGCATATAGGGTCCGACGCGATCATGCACATCGCGGATAAGTCCCTGATCCCAAGCGACTCCGACGGTGGTGGTGAGAAACGTTTTTACCACACTGTGAGTCATATCAACCCGATTGACCGGACCCCATTGGGCGGCGACATAGCCGTCCTTGATGATGATGCCGCACATGGCTGCCCAAGGTTTGGTGGGACCCATGATGCGGTAGTCGGGTTCGCGCATTCCAAACGTTGCTTTCAGGTCCGCCGCGGTATCACGGTTTTGGATGCTCTCGTGGGCGAGGGCGTAGTCGACGGCAGAGTTCAGGCGAGCGGCGTCGAATCCAAGTTGCGTCGGGGGGCGTTGCTCCCAAACACCGCGCGGAGGGAAATAATCTTCGGCTGATGCGTTCGTTGCAAACGCGACCAAGGTAATGAGAAGAAACAGAAGGCGCGGTTTCAGCATGATGGGAGGATAGGGCTGGAACCGTGAAACAACAACGCTGAAGCCTCGGGGGCCTCATGGGGCGGCGCCCGTTCAGCACAAAGTAACCTATTAGGTTACTTTGTGCTGAACATGATGGGTGTGAAAATGGGAGTGGTCAGGATCTGGGATCTGAGATTTGGAGGCGGGGTAGGCGGTTAGCGCAGTTTGCGAACCGTGTAGCAGATTGTGGGATTGCCGATGGTGGAACCGTCGGTCGCGACCAAGCCTTCGCCGAGGTCAAATTGAACGATGCGCTTCGCTTCAACGCCCGGGATGGTGAGATCGACGGTGCGGCCATCGGCGGAAACACTGGCGTTGGTCACCTTCAGCGCGATGACGTCCTGTTGGGGGCTGCCGTAGTGGTAGTGCGATTTATACCAGTAGCTCTGCGTCTTGTAGTGAGAAAGCTGAGACAGGGTCGTCGCATCGACGGGCTTGGTGAACGTGAGTTTAAACCCGGTCTTGGTGATGGAGATATTTTGCACTTCGAAAGGCGTTTCGCCGGTGAAGGTCACGCGTTTAACGCCATCGGTCGAATTACGCGTCCAGCCGCGAAAGGTTTGACCGACATAGAGCTGCGTGCCGTCGGGGCTGAAGGTGAGGCGGTTGTTGCCGCCGCCAATATCGCCGCTGATAAAGGTGACGCAGGCGCCCTGCATTTCGCCCCCAACCTCTTCGAGTATCACGCGGGTAATGCGAGGTCCGGCAATGTCACCGATCAACATTTGGCCGGCGAAGGGACCGAACTTTCCATTGGTATCATCGATGACGGGTTCGCTGGGCGAGTTATTCATCAAGCCGTGCGGAAATTCCACGGCGGCCGGGGTGCGGTGCGCTTCATAGGCGTCCCAGTCGTCGATGTAGAGTTGGAGCGGATCCTTGGAAACGTTGGTCGTGAATTCTTCGTCCCAGATGAGCGCGGAGGGGTGGCCGTAGAATTTACCTTCCTCGACGTGGTAGAGCGGGGACGTGCCGCGCCAGTCGCCTTGATTGTCGGTGGCCCAGATGCGGCCTTGGGTATCGCGGAAGATACCGTTGTGCGCGCGGAAACCTTTGGCGAACGGGGTGATGTTTCCTTCGGCGTCGGAATGAACGACCCAGCCCTTCCAAGGACCGGCGGCGAAGTTGCGACCCGTGCGACCGAAGGGAGCGAACTCACCGCGGGTGTGATAAAATGTCGGGCCGTTATGGGAAGCCGTGCCGATGGCGAGATACCAGCCGTCGCCGCCGTCGCGGGTGATGGCGATGGTTTCATGGTAGTTGCCGGTTACGCCCCAGTCGTCGGCGATGTTTTCGAACAAATCGGCAACGCCATCCCCATCGTTGTCGGTGATACGGGTAAGTTCCTGCATCTGGCTGACGAGCACTTCGCGGCCACTGATGACGTCGAGTCCGGTGGGGTTGTGCAGCGAGTCGGCGGCGAAAACGCGCCAATCGAATGCGGTTGGATCCATCGTGGGGTTCGCCATCAGAATACCGTGACGGCGGAGGGATACGACGAGTTCACCCTCGGGAGTGAAGTCGAGGTCGCCCACTTCGGGCGCGATATTACCCGGCATGTTGATCGCTTCGACGCGATAGCTTTCAGCGAAGAGGCCGGCGGAGCTGCCGAGAGCAGCGAGTCCTAGAATAAGGAAACGATTCACGATGCGTCCTCCTCGATGTTGCCGTGGAGGAACCGGCTGAAGCTGCGTTTTTGACCCGAAGCATCAGTAACGGTGTAGTAGCAATGGGCAACGCCCGGTTCGTCCGCCGGGGTGATGAGCAAGGTGATCTGTTGGTCGCCAATTTCGTAGAAAAACTCCGGGGCACCCTCGACTTTGCGATAGCCGCGAAAGCGCGGGACTCCGGCAAACTCCGCGGGACCGTCGGTTCGCCAGACGAGGTTGCCGAGCACGGTGGGGACGTAACCGAATTTCTTACGTTGGCCGCCTTGGCCGGCGCCCCAGTAGTCGGTCATGTCCATGAAACCGCCTTCCCATGTGTAGAGCAGCCGGCATTCGGTGGAATCAAAACAATAGGAGAGGGTTTCGCCAAAATTGACCACAATTGCGCCGGGAACCCCATCGATGGGGTCTTGCATTTTCTGGATATTAAATGTCCCGCCTTTGGCATCGTATTTGGGTGTCGCCATACCATTGCCATGGTGGGGGAAGGCTGCGTCGCTGACCCCCATCGTCGGCATAAAAGTGCGTAGTATGTAGGGTTCTTCGGCGGAGCCGAAGGGGAAGGGAGTCACGGTGGTATCGGGCGTGGCGATCATGCCGCTGGGCAGATTGTCATCCATAATACTCATCACGTAATGAGCCGTCGCTTCGATCGTCGCGTCGTCGAGCACACCGCCCCAGGGTGGCATGGAACGCGCGGGCACACCCTCGCCGATCGTCTTGATGATTTCGGCTAGCGATTCGCCGTGCAGGACCTCGGCATCGGTTAAGTTGGGGGCCAGCAGTCCGGCGCCTTCTGGACCATGGCAAGGTGCGCAATAAGTCGTGAAGGTCTGGCGACCTTGGTTGATTATGGCGTCGTCGACGGCGTGGGTGGTGCCGGAGATCCCGGCGCAGAAGACACCGGTGGCGACGACGCGGGTTAAGCGGAATTCCATTGTTTTGCGATGGTGGAGAAGCCGCCGGCCAGCTCGTCGAGTTGGTATTTCCCTTCGATACCGATGCGGCCGGTGTAGCCGGATTCCTTGAGCACTTTGAAGTAGGGGCGGAAATCTTGACCACCCGTGCCGGGAACGCGGCGTCCCTCGAGTTCGGCGATTTCAACGTGGCTTACGATATCAACCGCCTTCGCCAAGTCGGCGGCGGTATCGCCTTCAGCGACCATGTGATAAAAATCGGCGACCCCCCGGATGTTGGGGTGGTTGGCATCCCGCACGACTTGCTCCATTTCGCCGATGCGATTGATGAAGTTGACCTCGCGTTTTTGCAACTGCTCGACCTGCACGGTCACCCCGTGATCACCGGCGGCGGGACCCATGCGCTGCAACAGAGTCGTGAATTGCTCGAGTGCGTGTTGGTAGTCGTAGCCCTCGGGGAGGCGGCGAGAACCACTGCTGCCGAACGTGATGAATTTGACCCCGGCTCGTTCCGCGCGACTGAAGGCGCGTTTCACGTATTCCATTACCTCGTCATGATTGGCATTGGGGCCATTGCACTTGAGATCCTTGCGGCGGATAAAGCTGTTGCACGCATAGATGGGCAGGGGCGAGGCGGCGGCTTCTTCTAGACGGGCGCGGAATGCTGCTTCCGGACCGTCGGGATCAAGCCAACTTGCCACATTCAAGCCGATCCAGGAACCACCCGCCGCCTTGACCGCGGCGGCGTTGGCGAGGTCGGTTTGCACCCCGAGGGACGGGACGGGAACCTTGTGGTGAGCGGCGCGGAGTGAAGGCAGAGCGAGCCCGGCACTGGCGAGGAGCAGTGACCGACTGAACTCACGTCGAGAGAGGGAAGGGGTATCCATGAGTAGTGAAACGAATGATGTATCGGATCGAGTGAACGAGGATTCACGAACGCACCCGCGTTTCAACCATCAATGAGCGCAAATCCCCGAGGCATCCCGAAACTGTTGCACGCCTTCCATCGGATTTCTTAGTTTTCAGCCAGATCCGCCATGCGACGACGGAGGGTGCGACGTTCGGCGGCGAGAGGGGCGAGATCGAGGGCACGTTGGTAGACAGAGAGTGCCGAAGGGTCGTTGAGCTCGCTCAACATGTCGGCGCGGGCGGCATGGAAGAGGTGATAAGACTCAACCGCCTTTGCATCCACGTGATCGGTGAGATGTGCCAATCCGGCGTTGGCGCCATCGGCCCGGGCGATGGCAATGGCGCGATTGATGGATACGGCGGGTGACGGTGCGACGGTTTCGAGTTGGCCATACAGTTTGGCGATGTGGGACCAGTCGGTTGCTGCGTAGGATTTGGCTAAACTGTGGCAGGCGGCGATGCCGGCTTCGATGTGGTAGCGGGAGAGTTGATCTACTTGGGCCGAGGCCGAGAGCAGTTTCATGCCGCGGCGCAGCTGCGCCCGATCCCATTGGCGGCGGTCTTGTTCGGCTAGGATTACGGGATCACCGGCGTCGTCGAGCCGGGCGGGCAAGCGGGCGCGGTGAAAAGCGAACAGCGCGGCGAGGGCGCAGGTTTGAGGGATGGCGGCGGGTGACCAGGTGCCGAGGGCGGCAAGGAGCCGGTCGGCTTCGCGACAGAGTTCCTCGCGGATGATGCGGTCGCCGGTGGAGGCCTTGAAGCCCTCGTTGAATAGTAAGTAGAGGGCGTGCAATACGGTGTGCAGGCGCTCTGCGAGTTCGGCATCGGAAGGGAGGTCAGTGGAGACGTTTTCTTCGCGCAAAAATTTGCGCGCCCGAATAAGACGTTTGGTGATAGTGGGGCGCGTGGTCAGGAAGGCCGAGGCGATTTCTTGTTCCCCGAATCCCGCGAGTGTTTTGAGGAAAAGAGCGAGTCGGGAATCCGACGAGAGACCGGGGTGGCAACACACGAACATCATGCGCAGTTCGGCGTCGCGGATCTCGTTTTCGAACGTGGCGGCGGGGGAATCTTCCGCTTGGGCGGCAGTCGATTCGATCAGGTGGGTGATGGCAGGCTCGGATTTCTGCCAGCGTTGATCGCGGCGGCAAATGTCGCGGGCGCGATTACGCGCGGTGGTCAGCAACCACGCGGTGGGATTGGGCGGTAAACCGCGATAGGGCCAGACCTGGGCGGCGCGCAGTAGGGCGTCCTGCGCCACATCTTCGACCAGCGGTAGTCGGGCTGATCCGAGTTGGCGCGTGAGAATCGCCACGAGCCGGCCATACTCGTGGCGAAACAGGTGATCCATCGTCCGCTGCGTGGCGGATGCGGTGGGCTCCTCAGCGGCCCCGGCGGACGATGAAGCGGGTGGAATCAATGTTCCATGATGGGACGCACCTCGACCGACATGCCACGAGGAAGTCCGGGGCATTCACCCGCGATTTTGCAGGCGTCTTCCATGCTTTCGGCATTGATCAGGAAGTAACCGCAGAGGACCTCTTTGGCCTCCACGAAAGGACCGTCGGTAATCGATTCGCCGGAGTCTCCGCGGACGACGCTGCCGTGTTCGTTGAGGGGATTGCCGCTGGCGTATTTGCCGACTTTGCCCAGACGTTCGGACCAGGCAAATCAGGTGGCGAACATGGCCTGCATTTCTTCGGGTGGCACATCAGGGGCATCGTCGGATTCGCGGAAAAGAAGAAGATATTGGGATAGGTTGGATTCACTCATATTTTTGTATTGGGTTCATCTTCTAAACGAACGGGAGCAGCGAAAGAGGACCAGATCTCGAGATTATTTTTAACCACGAGTTCGTGGGAAGGTCGATCGGTTAGTGTGAAGGCTTCGGCTCGACGTGGGCGGAGAGCGTGCTCTTGTTGGAGGGATGACTCAACGAAATCTCGGATTTGGAATCGTAGGCACGGGGATGATTGCAGGCGTGCATGCGCAGGCGATTGCGGCGGTGGAGGGTGCCCGTTTGGTGGGAGTGGTCAGTCGGAGCGCCGAGCGGGGCGGCGATTTTATCGCCAAGCATGGTGGCGAGGTGGTGGCGGCGACCGTCGAGGAGCTCTTGGCCCAGCCCGGAATTGATGTGTTTTGCGTGACCACGCCGAGCGGCGCGCATCTGGAGCCGGCTTTGGCGGCGATCGCGGCGGGCAAACATCTGGTAGTTGAAAAACCGATCGAGATCACCACCGCCCGCGTGGACGAACTTTTGGATGCCGCGGCCAAAGCCGGGGTGCGGGTCGCCCCGATTTTTCAGCAACGATTCAGCGAAGGTGCGCAGGCGTTGAAAGTCGCGATTGAGGCGGGTCGATTTGGACGACTCACCTCAGCGGGTTGTTACGTGAAGTGGTTCCGCGAAGAGAGCTACTACACGGGCTCGAATTGGAAGGGCACGGTCAAGTTTGATGGGGGAGGCGCGGTTATGAACCAAGGCATTCATGGGGTCGATTTGCTGCAGTGGTTGGTCGGGTTGCCCGAAGAAGTAATGGGCTATACCACCCGCCGGGTGCATCAAGGCATCGAAGTTGAGGATACGGCGGTTGCCAGTCTGCGATTTCCGGACGGAGCATTGGGCACGATCGAGGCTACGACCGCCGCCTGGCCGGGTTGGGCGATGCGCATCGAAATTTGCGGAGAGAACGGTTCCGCCCGACTCGAAGACGGTGTGATCACGGAGTGGAAATTTCGTAATGAATCGGAAGACGACGCCGATAGCACGGGAGGCGATTCGGCCCTCGGATCCGGTGCCGCCAACCCCGCAGGAATTTCGATCGAGGGCCATCGGCGCCAAATCGCCGACATGGTGGCAGCGGTGAGTGAAGACCGACCGCTGGCGATTGACGGTCCCGCCGCGCGCAATGCGGTGGCATTGATCAACGCGCTTTATGCCTCGGCCGCGAGTGGGCGGCCCGAACGAGTCGGCTGAAATTAACGTAGACGATAACGTTGCAGCGGCGGTTGGTTTGCCTCCGTCGTGAGGAGCAGCGTCGCCCCGCCTTCATCGAAACAAATTGATTCCGACTGCGGCAGGCCTTGCACGGGAATCCGGGTGGGTTCGCCGGCGAGGGCTTCGGACCAGGATGAATTTTCTGATCGATGGTAGAGGTAGATATTTCTGTAGGTCAGCACGGCGGCGGTTTGGTCGTCGGGCGAAATATCAAAGGCGGTGACTTGCGAGCGATATTGGCCGAGGCGACCGGGGATTGCGCGTTCGACGGCGGTGGGGGGCACAATTCCATTAAGGGAAACGGACCGTTTGGCGACCAAGGCGGGATCGTCGTCGTCGCGGGTGGGCGTCAAAGGCAGCCGATAGAGCACGGGAGGTTCGGTTCGCTTGGAGATGAGTAGAATTTCACGGTTTGGAATATCCACGGCCACGCCTTCGCAGTCGCGGGGTCCATCCTCATAACGAAATCGAATTACGGCGCAGGCTTCAATCTCTTGGGTGAAGTTGATGGCGAAGTCAGCGGGGTCGGGCTCCTCCAATATATAGATGATGGTATCCTGACGGACGGATCCATTGTCGCCGACATCGGCGATGAGGATGAACTTTTTCCCGTCCATCTCAAAAACCACCATCTCTTCCCAATCGCGCGCACGGACATTGGTGACATCAAGGATTCCCATCGTCTTTCCATCGGGTCCGACTGCAAACAAACGCGGTTTATCGCCACTGTCGTTGTGGACCCACAAGACGCCGGGTTGGCGCAGCGAGCACCCCATGCCGCTGATTTCGTTGAGACGGTCGTCTTGAATTTCCGCCACGATCTCAGGAGGACCGAATGCTTCCGAAATCGGAGGCAGTGTGGAACAAGCGGTATGGGCCAGCGCGAGGGCGGCGAGGAAGGGGAGAAGTTTGGCAGGCAAGGGGGCAAGTTTTGTAAATTGTTTCGTCCATGCAAGCTCCCGAAACCGGGGCATGCTTTGTATTTTGCTTTTCGGCGGAATTTGGTGATCCTTCTCGCATGTCCGCTGCGCAACCTACTGTTTTCCGTCGTTTGATGAACGAGATTGGCAACGTTGATGCCGTGGGTGTTTCCGAGCGTGCGGCGAAGTATGCGACGCGGTCGATCAAGACGGCGTCCAAGGTTCGGGGCCTCAAGCTCGCGGCTTCGATGGTGGATCTTACGACTCTCGAAGGTAAGGACACACCCGGTAAAGTGCGCGCGCTTTGCGCCAAGGCCATCCGACCGCACGATGACTTGGACTGTCCGCCCACCGGTGCCGTGTGCGTGTATCCGGCGATGGTGAAACATGCCCGGGCGGCGTTGGGCGAGAAATCGCCGGTCAACATCGCCTCGGTGGCGACCGCGTTTCCGAGTGGGCAGGCGCCACTGCGCACACGGTTGGCCGAAGTCAAAGCGGCCGTCGCGGACGGGGCCGACGAAATCGACATGGTGATCAATCGCGGGGCCTTTCACGCGGGCGAATACAATCGCATGCAGGAGGAGATTGCTGCGGTGGTTGAGGCCTGTGGAGATGCGGCGCTCAAGGTGATTCTCGAGACGAGCGAACTCGAAACTTTCGACAACATCCGCGCGGCTTCGTTTCTTGCCATGCGCGTGATTCGGGAAGGGGATTTCATCAAAACCTCGACGGGGAAAACGTCCGCCAATGCGACCCTTGCGAACAACCAGGTGATGCTGGATGCGATTCGTGATTTCTATTTCGAGACCGGAGTGCCGATCGGGATGAAACCGGCGGGAGGCATCAAGTCTGCCAAGCAAGCGTTACATTTCCTCGTGGCGGTCAAAGAGACCCTGGGTGACGATTGGCTGACGAATCGCCGTTACCGGTTCGGGGCCTCTTCGCTCTTGAACGATCTGCTTCGCCAACTCGTGAAGATGGAAACGGGCGCCTATCAAGCGCCCTACACGTTTAGCGAAGCGGCGGGGACTTACTGATCGATCGATGCTTGAAGGTCGGGTATAGGGGTCTGGCCACGCACACGCGGGGTGGGCAGCCTTCACTTATCCAATAGGTTTTGCACTTTGCCGAGGAGTTCGTCCAATGATGCGGTCTTGTTATGGTAGGCGGATATTTTCGAAGTTAGGGTTGCGTCAATCGTCGCTTCATCGAACCACATGCCGGTCAGAAGGATCACCGGCACATTGGTCAGAGTTTCGCGCAATTCAGTGACGAGTTCGAGTCCGTCAGAATCTTCTAAGTGCAGATCTGTGATGATGAGATCAGGAGTCGTTTGCGCAACGGCGTTGCGGGCCTCGGTTGGCGTGGAGGCCCGCTGCACGTCGTAGCCAGAACAGGTCAGGAACTCGCTGAGCAGATTGAGGATGACCTCTTCGTCGTCGATGGTAAGAATAGTCTTTTTCAAAGTAGGAGAAATTTAAGTCTTTATCGGTCGAATCCGCAGCACGACCACACCGCCCACAACCTTGTCGTGATCGCGGAGAGGATAGAGATTGAAGATCACCGGCTTGCGGCGTCCGCTTTGGCTGATCACCTCGGCCGGGCGTTCGACCAGATCCTGACCATGACGCAGGGACCAAGTTAAGGGGTCGATGCTTTCTTCTTCCTCTCCGGAGGTGGATTCGAGGACGACATGATTGGTGAGAGGTTGGTCGGCAAGATCAACAGAGGTGCCCCCGGTGATTTTCTCCATTGCGGGATTCACGCGGGAGATATTAAGCGCCTTGGTAATCACGACGACCGGATTGGCGACGCTTTCCACGATCAGATTGCTGTAGCGCAATTGATGTTCAAGTGCCTGGGCGGACCACCGGACTTCGATATTTTCCGCACTCAGTTTGTCGTTGGCATCGGCGAGTTCGGCGGTGCGTTCGGCGACCCTTTTTTCGAGCTCTTCATTGGTCTTGGCGAGGAGTTTGGCTTCCCGCTGACGAGCCGCCAAATCGTCGCGAATAAACCAACCGGCAGTCGTGATCATTAAGAGTGTCAGCCCCGCTCCGATGTAGAGCGTTGTTCGAGCTCTCATGTCTTTTTCGAACGCGACCCTGTCGCGTTCGCTGAGGAGTTTTTGATGAAAAGCGACGACCCGCCGTGCCACCCGGATGGTTTCGGTGCTTACTTCATTGGCTTCGTTGTTCAGCTGGGCCTTTACCTCCTCATTCGCGCCGGAGCGGTGGTTCGTCAAAAGTGCGCGAGCCCGTTCGGCTCGGTTGACGAGGGCCGCTTCTAGTTCGGCAATTTGGTCGGACTTATCCGGTTCGGCGTCGGCAAGGGCTTTGGCAACTTCGATATGCTCGGCCACATCAGCAAATCCCTGTTGGAAGAGCAGCTCATGGGCGGGGCTATTGGTGAGAAGGTAGGTATGAAGTGCACCCTCAGCTCGCTGGCTGGCGGCTACCGCATTGTTGACTTCGGCAATGAGGGCGTGGGTGTGGTTTACCTATTGGGCTGACTGGTTGGCCCGTTGGAGATTGGTTACAGAAACCACTACAACTCCGATCAGACTCAAAGAGAGTCCGGCGAAAACGATTAGGATCAGGCGGAATGTTTTATCCATGGGGCTGGGACTGCGAGTGCTGACACCGAGCAGGGATCATTCCACCAATAGCGGGTTTTGGGGCGGCGTGGCCTTACCAGGGGGAGGATCGCAGCGAGGATCTTGGGTGCGCACGACTTGGGCTGTGATGAGTTTTCGCTGGGTAGAGTAGGAGAATTCGAATTCGAAGACCGAGGTCCAGTTGGCATTAAGCGACTTGGCGACCTTGGTGGCAATCTTTCGCAGGGATGGATCGGATTTCGTCATCGTGAAGAAAACGTTGCGGTTGTTGTAGTCGAGATAGGCTCCGTCTTCGGTGATGTAGCAGACGGCGTGAGAGGTCATGCCAACAAGCCTAATATGGATGAGCCGGGTTTCGAACCCTTTCGGGGCAAGCACGTCGTCGGCCAGACAGGCATAGTCGTCACAGTCCCCTGATTCTTGACGCAAGAACTGTTCGGGCGGTTGCACCTCGTGGTACAGTTCGTAGTCGAAGTCTGCGAACATACGACTGAACTTCTTAGGAGTCAGGTCGCGTTGGTTATGTAGGCCATCTAGCGACACACTGAGCAGGCAATTAGCACTTAGCACCAGACCTGCCATTATTCCCGCGAGAAGCTTGAAATGCACGCTGATCGCGGGCTCGAATCGCGTTCCTCCGCGGCAATCGCAGCGGGCCTGATCTTTCGATCTTCGATCGAAGAGATGATGGGAATGATTAGAGCGGGTTTTCACAGGGAGAACGGTGAGAGCACAAGCAGGTTGTCCGGGAGAGTCTAAGTCGGGTTTGCGGACCGTGTCGAATTTCTCTTGCTAGGGTGAATAACTCCGTCCGTCTGGGGGGGGGATTCTGTCGAACCGCGCACGGTGGTCTTTCCCTTGTTATTCGGGGGGAGAGGCGTGAATATCCTCAATCGATCCAAACTGACCGGGTGTATTTACGCCGGTCCTCTCATTTTTCTCCTCTGCTTCCCATGCCTGTTGCCGCTCGTTCCAAGTCGAAGAAATCACTCCGCCGTCGCTCCGAACCGGAGTTGATCTTCGGCGATCTCTGGGAGTTTGATCCCGCTCCAGAGTCGGCCGACCCCAAACTGCTGGATCGTTATCAGCTTTTCATTGGCGGCAAATTCGTCGCGCCCAAGAGCCGCAAATATTTCCCGACGATCAGCCCTGGCACGGGCAAACCCTTGGCGGAAATTGCCCTCGCGTCGCCCCAGGACGTTGACGCCGCCTACGCGGCGGCGGCCAAGGCGTTCCCATCGTGGTCGAGACTGCCCGGTGCCGAGCGAGGGAAGTATCTTTACCGTCTGGCACGCATTCTTCAGGACCGCGCGCGTGAATTTGCGGTCGCGGAAACCATGGATGGCGGCAAGCCCATCAAGGAGTCGCGCGACTTCGATGTGCCCGTGGCGGCGGCGCACTTCTTCTATCACGGCGGTTGGGCCGACAAACTGGCCTATGCGTTTCCCGGCGCAACCCCTCAGCCCCACGGGGTGGTGGGGCAGGTGATCCCGTGGAACTTTCCGCTGCTTATGCTGGCGTGGAAAATCGCGCCGGCGCTCGCGACGGGCAACACGGTGGTGCTCAAGCCGGCCGAGACGACCTCGATCACCGCACTTAAGTTCGCCGAGATTGTGCAGGAAGCCGGATTGCCTCCTGGTGTGGTTAACATTGTCACGGGTGCCGGAGAAACCGGGGCGGCGGTGGTTAATCATCCGACGGCAGCCAAGGTGGCGTTCACGGGATCGACCGACGTGGGTAAACTCATCATGCGCTCGACCGCGGGCACCGGCAAAAAGCTTACGCTCGAGCTCGGCGGCAAGGCGGCCAACATTGTCTTCGAAGATGCTCCGCTCGACCAGGCCGTCGAAGGCATCGTCAATGGCATCTTTTTCAATCAAGGTCACGTTTGCTGCGCGGGCTCCCGGCTATTGGTGCAGGAGAGTATCGCCGAAGCTGTGCTCAAACGCCTTCGCAATCGGGTGAGCGTGTTGCGGGTCGGTAATCCGCTGGATAAAAACACGGACATCGGAGCGATCAATTCCAAGGAGCAACTCGACAAGATTGCGGGTTTGGTAAAAGCCGGACAGGCCGAAGGTGCGGAGATGTTCCAACCCAAGTGTTCGTTGCCCCGCAATGGCTTCTATTTCCGTCCGACGTTGTTCAGTGGGGTGGAGCAAAGCCATCGTATCGCGCGGGAAGAAATTTTTGGACCGGTGCTTTCGATACTCACGTTTCGCACCCAGAGCGAAGCGGTCGAAAAAGCGAACAACACCGCTCACGGTCTGAGTGCCGGCGTTTGGACCGAGAAGGGCTCCCGCATCCTCAAGATGAGCACCGAGTTGAAGGCCGGAGTCGTCTGGGCCAATACGTATAACAAGTTCGATCCCGCGTCGCCATTTGGTGGATACAAAGAATCCGGCTTCGGCCGCGAAGGCGGCAAACACGGCCTCCACGACTACGTCAAACTTACCTGAGCGCGGATCATTCCTCCGTTTTAATTCTACAGAAGATAACAAAGAAAACAAAGCCGAACGAATGAAACCCTATACCGTTTTCCTCTACTTCTTCCTGTAAAAATCCAACGACCTCTTTGCCTGATAATCCCTTCGTCGACTTCGTTTCCTTCTGTAAAACAAACCCTGCCGCTCAGCTCACTCTGACTTTGTAATTCGTAAATCCCAAATTCCTACGATGCCTCGTTTAACTATTTCCAAGACGCCCAAGTGTTACGTCGGCGGTAAGTTCATCCGCTCCGAAAGTGCCCGCACGTTTCCGCTCAACGATGCGTCCGGCGATTTTTTTGCTCACGTCCCCCAATGCACCCGCAAGGATGTGCGCAACGCGGTCGAAGTTGCGGCCAAGGCCGGGGGTGGTTGGGCCGGGCGATCCGCCTATAATCGGGGGCAGATCCTTTACCGTCTGGCCGAGATGCTGGAGCCGCGCTCCGCGGAGCTCGTCGATGCGCTCAAGCTGGGTGGCGCCACCACGGCGGAAGCGAAAGCAGAAGTCACGGCGACAATTGATCGCATCGTGCACTACGCCGGTTGGACAGATAAATACGAACAGCTCCTCGGTAGCGTGAACCCCGTCGCCTCGCCCCACTTCAATTTTACCGTTACCGAGCCCATGGGGGTGATCGGTGTGGTGGCTCCCGACGAGTCGCCGTTGCTCGGACTGCTCACGTGCATCCTTCCAGCCATCACGTCAGGCAACAGTGTGGTGGTGATCACGTCCGAGACGGCGCCTTATCCGGCGATCGCTTTAGGTGAGGTGTTGGCCACTAGTGATCTTCCCGGTGGCGTGGTGAATTTGCTTACTGGTTTCCGGAAAGAAATGGTGCCGACCTTTGCCACACACGAACACATCCGTGGAATTGGCGGAGTGGTGAATGCCGCCGATCGCAAAACCCTCGAAGAAGGCGGCGCCGAAAGCATGAAGCGGGTGAAGATCTTCGATGCTGCTAATACCATCTACTGGCAGGTGGGCGACGGCCCGAGAGCCTCTCTTTACGCCATCGCTGACTTCGTGGAGTTCAAGACCACTTGGCATCCGGTGGGGGCTTAATCCGGGTGGGAAAGTGAGCCACCGAGTTCACGAAGATCACGAACGGTTTTTGGTTTAGATCCTTGAGGTTTAATGCCGGTGGAGTGGTTTCGTGCTCTTCGCGATGGTCATGGCGATGACCCTACTCAACTTCAAATTCGGCAACCGCAACGTGAACGAATGATCGCTCCATGAGTGCTGCAACATCATCACCCCATCCACGCTCGAGCGGTATGCGTTATCACGTGCTGTTGGCGGTGCTCGGGCTGATCATGACCCTGCCATTTGTGTGGATGGTGCTGACGGGCCTGAAACCGTTGTCGGAAGTCGCGTCGGAAAACTGGCTGCCGACCGAATTCCAGTGGGGCAACTTTTGGGAAGTGTTTTCGGTCATCCCGTTTTTCCAGTATTACTGGAACAGCCTGTTCGTGGCGTCGTGGGTGACGTTCCTGCAAGTGGTCACCAGTGCGATGGCGGCCTACGCGTTTTCGCGGCTGCAATGGCCGGGTAGGGACAAGGTGTTTTTGTTGTATCTTTCTACGCTCATGCTGCCCGGGCTGGTGGTGGTGATCACCAACTACCAAATCATGATCCATCTCGGACTGGTGGATACGTTCATCGGGTTGATCCTGCCGTCCGCTTTTTCGGCGTTTGGCACGTTCTTGTTGCGCCAGTTCATGCTGACCATTCCCACGTCGTTGGACGAAGCGGCGGAGATCGATGGGGCGAGCAAGTGGCGGATCTTCCTGGACGTGATACTTCCCCTCAGTCGACCGGGCATCATTGCACTGACGATCTTCACTTTTGTGGGCAACTACCAGAGCTTCTTCTGGCCCTTGGTGATGATGCGCCACGCGGAAAAATACACGCTACCGATCGGTCTTTTGTTTTTCGACTCCGAAGTCGGACAGTCCACCCACCTCCTCATGGCAGCGGTGACCATGTCCGTGCTCCCCATGATCATTCTTTTCGTCTTCCTCCAAAAATTCCTCATCAGTGGGATTCAGCTCGGGGGGGTGAAGGGGTAGCCGCGGGGGCAGGCCCCCGGGGAATGACCAATGCTGAATGCCCAATTTTCAAAGGGTGGGTGGGGAGCGCAGGACTGATACGGGGCGATATGAGCTGGCGAGAAAAGTGAACGGTGATCGGGACTGTTTATTGCCTATTGGGAAGCTGGACCCCTAACCTGCGACGAATACCCCAACGATATTAGTCATCCGACAAGGCACGGGGCGCC
>CBFHXU010000039.1:0-20627 GCA_965659875.1 uncultured Opitutaceae bacterium | reverse complement strand
CATAGGCAGAGAATCAAGCCGGAGGGGGGCTCGAGGGAGAGGTAGGGCAGAGAGAACGGGTTTAAGTCGAGTCGGACGAACGCTGAATCGAGCGACTGAAAGGGGGAATTGAACGAATTTTCCGGGGCGGTGCGAGTCTGCACCCCAAAAATATTCATGATTATTCAGGAGGGTTTATCGGGGACGGAATTGGATCCGCCGATATTCAATTTGGCCTCGGTCTCCCTCCAAGCCAAGGGGGCCGCTGTCGGGCAAGTCGAACGACACGGGGAGAGGGTCGCCGTTGCAGGTGGCCGTGAAGCTGTTACCCTGCACGTGGATGACCATTTCGTTCCAGTCCTGCGGACGATAGTGGGGCAGGTCCTGCCAAGGGCCTGCGAGCGCGAAGTCACGACACTGGAGTTGGGGGCCACGGAGATAAATCCCACTGTCGGCGTCAGGCGTCGCCCGGAATTCGAGGCGGAGTTCAAAATCGTCGGGAAATTCTTGTTGCGTCCAGATCTGTTGAATCAGCCGTCCCTCGGGAGGGATGTTGACGACGAGTCGGCCGTTTACCGCGGTGAAACGCCCCTCGGGGGACGAAGTCAGGCCGTCGAAGTTTTGCGGCTCCTCGATGAACGGCCACCCGGGTGCGTCGGGGTTATGGGACTGCCAGCGGGTGGCACTGGCTCGATCCTTGGCGGAGGTGGGGCGGTAGCCCCAGCCGGTCAGATCCCGGCCATTGAAGAGGGCGGTGTATCCGGGATCCGGTGACCAAGCGAGGTCGGAGGTGGTTTCGATGAAGCCGTAGGTTGCCAACAGTGGCCAGAGCGCGGCGCGCCATTTCGCGTAGCCCGCATCATTGGGATGGAGGAGGTCCGGCATCTCGTCCGCTTTGGCGTTGCCGGCATCGTTGGCGAAAAGCGTCCACGTATCGAGAATACGCACTTGCGGGTGGCCTTTGAACGCGGCGCGGTAGCGGGCGTTGAGGTCGTTGATCAGGTCAGGGCCGCGACTTTTGGACGGGTCGCTGGGGAAGGTTGCACACAGGATGATCGGGATATCGGGGTTGTGCTCGCGAATGCCCTGCACGAGTAGTTCCACGTTGCTTACGATAGCGTCGGCGCGGGCGACTTCCTCGATGTCATTGGTGCCGATGAGCAGCACGATGCCTGACGGATTGAGGGTCAAAACGTCCTGATCGAGGCGCAGTAACACGCCGCGGGTGGTATCTCCGGAGATGCCGCGGTTGGCGGTTTTAATGCCTGGGAACGCGCCCTTAAAATCGTCACCCCAGCCTTGCGTGATCGAGTCGCCGTAAAAAACGAGCGCACCCTGATCGGCGTCGACGCGTTCGGCCCAAGCGGTGCGTTTCTTGAGCCACAGTTCATTGAACCAGGTGTAACGCCGGAGGGGGCCCTTGCCGGGAACGTCGTCATCCAAGGCGGGAATGGCGAGCTCGCTCGACGCGGGAGAGGCGGCCGAAACGGGAATGAGTAGGGAGGGCGAAAATGAGCTCACCAATAAAACGGCGAGGAGAAGGGGGAGCTTTCGCATGCGGGTGAGATTGGGAGTTTTGCGGAAAAGGGGAAGACAGTATCCACGGATTGGGAGAATCGTTAAACGCAGTGATCGATAAGCAAGAATCCGGTGGTCGGGGCACTAAGTTGGTTCGCGCTCTCATCGGGAATTGCTCAACCTTGGGTCTTACTTAAGCCCCCCTATGAAAAAGTTCCCCCTTGTTCGACCGCCGATTTCACATCGGACCCTGATGGTTATTTTGGGCGCGGCATTTGCCGCGACCGCTTCGCTGCAGGCGAAGTTGGAGATGGATCGAGTCGATCCCGTTCCCGCAGGGGAAGAGATTCCGGCGATCGACTTCTTTCGGCCGGCCATGTTCGCCGGTCCGCAACTGAATCCCGGCGGAACCCACGTCGCCGCGATGTCCTCCGGCGGGACGGACAGCATCAAATTGGTCGTCCATGAATTGGAATCGGGTGATTCTTGGTTGGTTGAGGGATTGGGAGAGCTGGATATCACGCGCTTCAGTTGGTTGGACGATGAAATGTTGATTATCAGCACGGAACATCCGGCTCGAGGTGGGGTGGGTCTTTTTGCGAGTGAACGTCAGGGCAGATCCCGGCCGTATCCCATTGTGCAACAGGCGAGCCACACGATCTTGGGATCGCCGATTGATGATCGGCGTAATCTTTTAGCCCGTCTGAATTCATGGGGGGTCACGGACGACCGTGGTGAAGTGGTGCGTTTGGATACGAGCCTGACGACGGCGGACATTGTCGATCCGATCGCGATGAGCACGACCGATCGCGAGCGCGTGAACGAACAGAACCAACGGGCGATTCGTGAACAGGTCTCGTTTTTGGACATGGGAGCAGGGCAGGAGTATTTCTCCGATGGAAACGGTAATCTCGCCTATGGCATCGTCACGGATAACGGACAAGAATCCCTCCATGCATGGGACGGCAAGGCGTGGACCAAGTCGCCCGTTGATTTGGAGACCATGACAGTCCATGGCGCCGGCGTGGCGCCCGGACAGGTGGTCGTGAGTGTGCACAGCTACGATGGTACGGTGAGCCCGGTGCATTTGATGGATGCGGCGACCGGCAAACTGGGGGCCGAGATATTGCGCGACAAAGCCTATGATTTTGACGGCTGGGTCTTGCGCGACGCGGGCACCCGGAGCATGGTGGGCGTGCGCTTCAACCGCACGTTGCCCACGTATGTGTGGTATGACGAAGGCTACCAAAAACTACACGCCATGTTTAAGGGGCAGTTCCCTAAACAGGTGGTGGATATCGTCAGCGTCGATGACGCGATTAATGTATTTGTGCTGGCGGTGCATGACGACCGTTCGCCGGTCAGTTACCACATTGCCAATTTGGAGAAACGGTCCGTCGGGCCGCTCAAGACCTCCCGTCCGTGGCTGGATTCAAAGCGCCTGAGTCGGGTCAGCATGATTAAGTTCAAGACGGCTGAAGGGAGCGCACTCGATGCGTTCATCACGTTGCCGAAAGGCGCTTCCCGGGAGAACCCCGTGCCGTTGGTGGTGCTGCCGCATGCGGGGCGCAACCTCTGGGGAGGATGGTCACGTGATGTGCTCGGCTACCACGACACCGCCCAGTTCCTCGCGAGCCGGGGTTACGCCGTCTTGCAGCCGAATTATCGCGGCACGCCCGGAACCCGGTGGATGTTCCCCGAGGCCGACCAATGGGATTGGCGTAAAATGAGTGACGACGTTTCGCGCGCCACCAGGACGGCGTTGAAGACGAAGTTATTCGACCCCTCGCGCATCGCGATCATGGGGCAGAGTTTGGGCGCGCAGCTCGCCCTGTCGGGTGCGGTGCATGAACCCGATCTGTATGCCTGCGCGATCGGCATGGATGGATTCTATGACTGGAGGCAGGTCATGCGGGCGCTCCAGTATGACGTGCATGGGAATGCGGCATTCAGCCGATTGGACTTCAAGATGGGATCGGAAAAACAAAATTCGGAGAAATTCCGCCAATTGTCTCCGACCAGTTTTGTCGATCAAATGAAAGCCCCGATGTTGGTGACTCAAGGACGCGACAGTCCTGAACTGACGCGCCTCGAATCGCGTCGCCTCATTGGCGCGCTCAACAAGGCGAATGTCGAAAACGATTCGATTTTCACCGATCGTGAAGGCTGGGGACAGCACGACTTAGAGAACCGGTTGAAGGTTTACGAACGCATCGAAACGTTCCTTTCGGAGCACCTGTAGGGGGCGATTGGGCGAGATAAACGGGTTTTTACCCGAGAAATTGATGAAATTTCGGCGTGCGGTGGAACCCGGGGTTTGTTTCGGTCGTCCTTTTCCGTCCTTTCGTCCCGTCGTAATTTTTGCCGATAGGACGTTTACATCCCCCCAATTTTGAAGATGAATCCCTCCCGTTTACCGCGCCTTTCGTGGTCCCTTTTAGGTTTTAGTTTTGGTGTGTTCGCAGCGACCGCGGTCGCGCAGGACGAAGAACCGCCGTCGATTTCGTTCCCGGCTCCGGCGGGCACCGAAGCGGCCCCCGCCGCCCCGGCCACGCCGGCGGCTTCCGTGGCCCCCGCGCCGTTGCGGACGATCGACTTCATGCGTTCACCCCTCGTGAGGAGCCCGGACTTGAACAGCAGCGGTTCGCATGTGGCGGCGTTGTTCTCCGGGGGAGGCGAGACTTATCAATTGATCGTGCGGGATCGGGCCACGGCTTCCGATATCACCCTGGGCGGCGGTGACGCCGCGGTGGTTGATTCCTTCCGGTGGTTGGATGACACGCATATTGCTTACAACCTGGTGAGCTACGACGGACGCGACGTCGGTCTGATGGTCGCCGATATCACCGATCCCGGTAGCACTTATCCGATCTACCAGTATGGGGCCGCCCGGATTGTAGCTATCCGCCCGGATAATCCGCTGCAGCCCCTCGTGTGGGTTTCGGTGGGAGCCGAAGATGGCAGTCCCGCCGTGGTCGAGCTCGATGCGGCAACCAACCGCGGGGGATTCATTGATATTCGCGATGAGAATGAGACGGAGGGTTTGGTGGAGGTCGCGCAGCGTCATTCCGATACGATCATCAGCGTGGTGCCGTTGCCCGAGGGTGACCAATTGGGCTACCTCCCGGATGGCTCCGGCAGCTTGGGTTATGCCTACACCGTCATCGATGATGAGGTCTTCATGCATGTTTGGGATGGCAAGGAGTGGTTTCTTTCTCCGCTCGATTTTACCCGGGCTGATGTCGTCGATGTGGGTAATGAGCCCGGCCAATTGGTCATGGTGATCGACGGGGCCCCGGGGGAGACCTCGACGCTTCGCTTCGTTGACGCGGTGGCGGGCACCTTGGGTGAGGTGCTCCTACAGGATTCGGAATATGACTTTAACGGCAGTGTTTTCCGCGACCCGGCCAGCCGTTCCATCGTGGGCGCGTTTTATGACCGCAACGGTCCCAACTCCACCTGGTTCGATGAGGGCTATCGCGAAGTGCAAAAAGCCCTCAACGGCTACTTCCCCGGCAAGGTGGTTCGCTTGGTGGATGTCAGCGACGACGGCAATGTCATGCTCGTGGCGGTCACCTCGGATCGCGACCCGATTGGCTATTTCACGATCGATTTGGACGCGAAAAAGATCGATGTGGTGCAAGGGGAACGGCCGTGGTTGCCCGGCAATCGTCTGAGCCCGACCAGCATTCTCAAATACACCACGTCCGACGGCAAGAAACTGGACGCCTACGTGACCCTGCCGCAAGGCACCTCCAAGGCCAATCCAGCTCCCTTGATTGTATTGCCGCATGGCGGTCCCTGGGCGCGATCCACGTGGGGCTTTGACTCCGAAGCGCAGTTGTTGGCGTATAACGGCTACGCCGTGATCCAGCCCAACTACCGTGGATCCACCAGCTATAATTGGATGTTTACCGAGGAGGAACGTGGTGATCTGACGATGATGCACGACGATGTGACGCAAGCAGTGCGCACGGTGATCAAAACCGGCATGATCGATGCGGACCGTATCGGAATTTCCGGAGGCGGATTCGGCGGATACTTGGCCATCACGGGACTGGTAGAAGAATCGGATCTTTATTCCTGTGGTGTCACCGTTTCGGGCGTGTTTGACTGGCAACGCGTCGCCAACGAGATCGGTTTGGATCGCGAGCAGAATCAGGTCTACGGCCAACTCTTCACGCTACTGGGCGATCCGGGATCTGAAGCCGCCAAATACGATCTCATCTCGTCGGGTCGTCGGGTTAATCAGATCAAAGCCCCTGTCCTCGTCGTCAGCGACAAGGATGCTCAAACCGTCGAAGGGCAGGAAGCACGCGAGCTGATCGAAGATCTGCTATCCGCGGGCGTCTCCCATGAGGTGCACGAGGTGGAGATTTCGATTTTGTTGCTCGAAAGCCGGGTGGCACTCTTCGACCGCATGCTCGATTTCTTCGGCAAGAACCTGAAGTAATCCGCAGGGAAACTCGGTCACGATTTTACGCACCTCTGGCGCGAGGTGCGTATTTTTTAGACGGTTCTCGTCGACAATGAGCTCGATGACCCGAGGGTTCGAACTGACGGGATGATTGTGGCCGGGTGGGGCGAATCACGCGCCACTAATTTCCGTCGAGGCCACCCCACGGGGTGATCGCGTCGAGGGCGGGCAACAGCACACGGCGGAGTTCGAGGAAGTCGAGCATGCCGGTGTGGCGGTAGATGACCTCACCCTTCTCATTGACCACGAGAGTGTGGGGGAGGGCGCCGTTCCACTCGGGATCGATGGCCTCCATGCTGGCGTACTTGTCCGTGTCGCCAAAGATGACGTTCTTCATCGAAGCGTGTTGCTTTTCCAAAAACTGCAGCGCCTTCGCTTCCATCTTGGGATACTCCGCGGCCACGGTGACCATTTCGAAGTCTCGGCCGCGGAAGGTAACATGGGTATCCACCAGATCAGGAAACTCCGCCACGCAGGGGCCGCACCAGGTGGCCCAAATATTGATGAGGCGGATTTTTCCAGAGTCCTTGTTTTCGCGGATTGCGACCAGATCGGCGGCGGAGGCATGTTCGATGGAGACGGGTTCTTTTTTTAGATTTTCAGCCCAGATCTTGTTATAGCCTTCGGCCTTCTCGGCCCACTTTACGGAGCAACCGAACACGCGGGTCGTGGGCTCAGCCAAGGCCTTGCCGGCGAGTAAGGTGTCGAGGGCATCACGCGTGGTGTGCTCTTTAATGTATTGCGGTAACTCAGCGTCGTCGATCCGACCCTGAAAGACGAGCTTGCGGTCTTCGTCGTAGATAAAAACGTGAGGCGTGGCGACCGGACCAAAGGCGCGGGAAATCTCCTGGGTGGCGCCGTCGTCGAGGTAGGGGAAATTGAAGCCGACGTGTTTCGCGCGGATCTTCATTTCATCGAAGGTATCACCGAGATCGGTATAGGACAATTCGTCGAGCCGGACGGCCTCAGCGTTGTTGGGATTGATGGCGATGACCGCGACACCCTTGGGGCCATATTCGTTGGTCAGATCGATCAGGCGTTGCTCGTAGCGCTGGGCGGTCGGGCAATGGTTGCAGGTGAACACGACGCAAAGCAGCTTGGCGTCGGCGAAGGACTCGGGCGTGTAGGTTTTGGTCTCGAATGTTCCGCCCTCGATACCCGGGAGCTCGAAATGAGGCATATCCGATCCGATTGCGTGGGGTTTGGGGTAATCATCAGCCGCCAAAGCGGAGGCACTGAGCGCGATAGCGGCGAGGGCGAGAGGGAATAACCGGGTCATGTTGGGACCATTAACCGAGTTGTACGTCTGCGCAAGGGGGAGTGTCGCTGCCTGTTGAGCAGATGGTGAGCTTGTCGCCGATTTAGTCGTAGTTTGCGGGCAGAATGCGCTCAAAGACATGCCACGTTTCCTGCGTTTTTTCGTGCTCGGAGAAATCGACCGGGCGGCGCTTGAATTTTTTCCGGAGTCGGTTCACGTCCTCCCCCAGATCCATTTGCGTGATCAGTAGCCGTAGTTTGCCTACCTGCAGCCCGAGTTTCTGGGCGGAGGGTTTGGAAATTGAACCCTGATTTGCCTCGATGATTTGGAGGATCCGTTCCGGAGAAAGCTCCCACGGTTCAAATTCGAACCGCTCCCGCCAACTGCGGTTCGCGTAGAGGGCGGCCACATCTTCGATGCGTTCGACCTGCACGGGTTTGCCGAAGCGATACGGGAACCCGAGGTCGGTTTCCGCCACCACCGATAGCGTGGGTGCGGCATCCTCGTAGACATACATACGATAGCCGCGATCCCGATAAGGCGCCATGCCTTTCAAGCGGATGCGCCAGTGCTCGAGGACGAGTTTGATGAATCGGGAACGGAATTCGGTATCGATCCACGGGGCATGGTCCGCCTGCTGCTCCAGAAACCACAGGTGCACGGGATTGGCGGATGAGTGCACCAACGGGTAGTCGCCTTCGAATTCCAAGCGCGACGCACACACTCGCTCCAACGCATCGGCGATCTCGCGGGATTTGGAGCGCGTGTAGTCGAGAAATTCAGACACGATGTAATGAGGGAAAGTCAGATCGGCCGGAGCTGATCGTCGAGGGATTTGGTGGCGGCAAAGATTTTGTCGCCGGTGTGAGCTGTCGATTTTTTTTCGAATACCAACACATGAGACTCTTCATCCGCGATGGGGTTGTGCATCACGCCGGCAGGAATGACGGCTAACTCGCCGGGATCGAGCGTGAGTTGCTGATTTTCGAGCTCGATGATGAGCTGACCCTTGATGACGAGGAACAGCTCGTCCTCCTGGTCGTGTTTATGCCACGTGAAGGTGCCTTTGACTTTAGCTATTTTGACGAGGTGAGTGCCATCGAGTTCGCCTACGACCCGAGGCGACCAATGCTCATCCAGCTTGGCAAATTTATTGGCGAGATTGATTTTTTGAATCATGGGGGTTGTTCGTAGTGCCGTGCCCTGGTCGCCTTTGGCGCCGCCGTAGGCGGGTAAACTTCAGCCGGCACTTTACAACGCCGGCTTAGGCCCGGCGCTTCGTCCGGTCATTGGCTCCATGCTTTCTGCCCGGGCTCCAAGGGGACGTCTCCGTGAAAGACACCGGGCACGGGGTCGTAGGCGAGCGCTTCGGTCTGGCCGACTTCACTGGTGAAGTACCCCCAGATGGTCAGCTGCTTGATGGCCTGATAGCCCGGATCCCGGGGGGCGACCTCATACGTCAACAGGTGCGCCTCGCGCTCGGTGGGGGCCAGTTCCATAAAACCTCGCCCGTTGTGAGTCGTGCGGGCCGCGGCATCGATCGCGGGAGCGGCCGCGAAGAACACGGTTCGTTCTTCGGCGGTGCTATGGTCGCTCACGATTTCCTGCATGAAGGCCGCGATTCCCGCCGCTTTGGCGCCGCCGGAATCCGGCGTGGTCGGAATGATGGTTTCAGCAATCTCATCGAGCAGGACCAGGAGTTCGGGCGTGAACGCCTGCACGACCTTTTCGGCATCGGCATTGTGTTCTCCGGCCAAGAATTTATCGGCACCAAACACGGTTACGCTCCCGGAAAGAGTGAGGAGGGATTTGAGGGCGTCTCTTCGATTCATCACGGGTGGCTCAGATGTTGTGTTGATTAAATTGTTGCACGGCGTGATCCACGGCGCGGGCCGTGAGCGCCATGTAAGTGAGGGACGGGTTTTGCCAACTGCTGCTGGTCATGCAGGCACCGTCCGAAACGTAGACATTGGGCACGGCGTGCATGGCGTTGTGGGCATTGAGCACGCTGGTGCGAGGATCCCGGCCCATGCGGGCCGTGCCCATTTCATGGATACCGAGTCCGATCGGCTCCGTGGAGTCGCGCACCCTGATGTTACGAAAGCCGCTGACGGCCATCGATTCCTCCATGGTGATAAGCATATCCTTGACCATGGCTTCTTCGTTTTCGCGATGGATGGCTTCGATTTCCACCAGTGGCATGTCCCAGCGGTCGGTTTCGATGGGGGAGAGGGTGATGCGGTTGTCATGGTGCGGCAGCATCTCGGCCATGGAGCCCATCCAAGCACCCCAGGACCCCGGTTCGGATAGAGCCTGCTTGAACCCGGCGCCGATGGGCGGCGTGTCGGGCCCCACGTTGCCGCGCCCACGGCTCGCCCCGCCGGTCAGCGTGTAGCCGCGCACGAAGTCTTCGCGCCGATCGTTGCCGACGTTGCGGAACCTGGGGATGAGCACGCCGGTCGGGCGTCGACCCTTTTGGTAGCGGTCCCGGAATCCATCATGAACACCGTAGCCTTTGACCCGGTAGTTGTGATCCATCAGGTTATGCCCCAGCTCGCCGGAGTCATTGCCGAGGCCGTTCGGGAAACGATTCGACGTGGAGTTGAGTAGCACCAACGACGTGTTTACCGTGGCGGCGTTGACGAAGATTACCCGCGCATGGAATTCCGTGGTTTTGAGGGTGTTGGTGTCGATCACGCGGACTCCGGTGGCGCGTTCCTTTTTCTCATCGTAAATGATGGAGTGCACCACGGAGAACGGCCGCATGGTGAGCCGGCCGGTGGCGTAGGCGGCGGGCAGGGTGGCGGAGTTGGAAGAAAAGTATCCGCTGTAGGGGCAGCCGCGATTGCAACGTGAACGGTATTGGCAGGGACCGCGACCGAGATGGGGCTGCGTTAAGTTGGCGGTGCGGGAGACCACGAGATTGCGTTCCGGGAAGTTGGCCTCGATCTGCGCCTTCATGTGTTTCTCGAGCGCGGACAACTCCATCGGCGGCAGAAATTCGCCGTCCGGCATTTGGGGCAGTCCGTCGCGGTTGCCGGCGATGCCCACGAATTTCTCGACGTGGCTGTACCAGGGGGCGAGGTCGGCGTAACGGATCGGCCAATCGACCCCGTGCCCGTCGCGGGCATTGGCTTCGAAGTCGGCTTCGCTCCAGCGCTGGGTCCAGCGTGCCCACAGCAGTGACTTTCCTCCAACCTGGTAGCCTTTGATCCAGGAAAATGGTTTTTTCTGGATGTAGGGATGCTCGGCGTCGGGGACGAAGAAATCACGATCGGCATCGTTCACCGCTCCGACCTGAGTGAGGATGGGGTTGGTGCGATTGAATTCAGGCGTGTTGCGCCCGCGATACTCCCGCTGCCAGGGCTCCAGCATGGCGGTGGGGTAGTCGCCGTGTTTTACATCGCGCCCGCGTTCGAGCACGAGCGTTTCGAGGCCTTTTTCGGTGAGTTCCTTGGCGGCCCAGCCGCCGGAAATTCCGGAGCCGATGACGATGGCATCGAAGGTGTGACCAGCTTTGCCTTTAATGGAGAGAGAGGGGGTAGACACAGTTGAATGGGTTACAGTGGTAGAGTGACTAAACCGCAGGATTAATTTGGCGGGCCTCTTCGGTCGAATAATTCGTGGTGGCAGCGCCGGTGACAGTTAACTTCTACCGATGATGCTTCTCCAGGTGCTGGCGCAGTAGGTCCTTACCGTAGTCGTTGCCGTTGGGGGTGCGGATGATGGTGTGGATGTGGTCGCGGATCGGCTTGCGTTCGGGATTGATCGAGCGGGTGCCCACAGGATTTTGATGATCGAACTCAATCAGGATCACCGGGGAGTGAATGCGGTAGTAGAACACGGCATCGTTGTCGGTCGCGCCGATCCAGGCGAACCAGGTATCATCGATATGCTCCTCGAGCTGTTGCATCCAAATGGCGGCGTGGCCGTCGCGGAGGTTGCCGATGTAGTTCTCGGCAAGGGCGAGGAGTTGCTGCTTTTGCGCAGGAGTAAATGTCGCGACGGATACACCCGCGTAGTCGACTATGTTATTGTCACTTACGGCTTCGGCTTGAATGGAGTTGCGGCGTTTCTCCGACGATAAGGTAGCCGCTTGCTGTTGGTCGGCCGAAAGTGACTGCATGAAGGCGAGTCCGTCATTTTGTTCGGATTGCAGGACTTCATTGCCGGCGTATTTCCCGGATCGGGCGATGCTAGGTTCGGCGCCGAGAAAGGAAGGTGTCATCACGATTTGATCGCCTAATATGAAGGCGTTGATGACGAGATGGTGGCCGTCGATTTGCCAGCCCCACGGATCGGTCGCGGAGGGCACGCCCATGATGGTGAAAAAATAGAGTTCTTCGTCCAAGTGGATCGCGCCGTCGTTGAGTTCCTTAAGGGTTTGGTCGGTTTGGCGAATGGCGTCGGTGAGGGCGAGACCACGAGCACTCAGGGTGGTTGCCATGAGGTGGCGGGCGGCCGCTTTTTGATCGGCGTTCATCTCGCGCAGGCTGGTGCCCTGACGCTGGTAGATGCCGTTATCCACGTTGAACCAGCGGCGCCACTCGCGGTCGTCGACGGCGAACTGGGTGTGGAGAAGTTGTGCGGGGGTCAGGGATTTTAAGAACGCCTTTCCGGCGGTGGCGATGGCGGCGGTACTTTCGCCGGTCGCTTCGATTTTGAACAGGTTGGGCTGGAGGCCTTCGGACGTGCGGACGCCGATGAACGGCTCGCTGATCGCCTCGTGTTCTCGTTCCATGAAGCGTTTTTTGGCCGCGAGGGCTCGTTCGTTGTATTCGCTTTGGGCAAAGGAAATTGTCGCGGTTAGGACCAGGGGGATGAGGCGCAGAAGAGAACGTTGCATGCCTCGGGATGCCACCGCGGGCGGGAGGAAGCAAGGGTGGGGCGGTTAAACCTCTCGGCTTGCGTGGAGGCGAGGGTTGGACTGAGTTCTCGTTAACCCCTTGTTATGAATACTCCTTCGTTTCACTTTCGTTTTCGTTTGGTTACGATCGGTCTCGGTTTAACCGCCTCTTTGTTGGCTTCACCTGATCCGGAACTTGCCGCCGAGCGGGCCGATTGGAGCGAGTTTAGGTTCCAGTCTTACGCCAAGGAAATCCACGATCGTTACCTGACGCTAGATACCCATTTGGACGTGCCGCTCATGTTGCGCATGCCGGGGTTTGATATCAGCCGGGAACACACGTGGGTGGATCATGCGAGTCAGGTCGATTTTCCCCGGATGAAGAAGGGGGGACTTGATGGAGGGTTTTTTGTCATCTTCGTGCCGCAGAAATTGTTGAATCAAGAACTGCGCGCCCACGCGGTGGAGGAGGGCTTTCTCATCGCCAACCTGATCCGGGAGACGGTCGAAATCCACGCCGATCTCTGCGGGTTGGCGACCACCCCTGACGAAGCCATGGTTCTTAAAGCGGCGGGCAAACACGTGGTCTTCATGGGAATTGAGAACGGCTATCTGATCGGCCGTGATATTGGACTCCTGCAAGAATACCATGAGTTGGGCGTGCGCTATTTTGGCATCGTGCACACGCGCAACAACGACCTCGGCGATTCGTCCACCGACGGACGAGGGTCATTGCACTTTGGTTTGTCGCATCTGGGCCTGGCCGCCGTGGAGGAATGCAATCGTCTCGGCATGATGATCGATATTTCCCATGCCTCCGATAAAACGACCTGGGATATCCTGGAGCATTCCCGGGCTCCGGTGCTGGCATCGCATAGTGGCAGTTATGCGGCTTATCCCCATGCGCGGAATCTGAACGATGCATTGCTCAAAGCCATCGCTGATGGCGGCGGCGTGGTGCAGATGAACGTATTCAGCTCCTACATCATGGCGACAAATGCCGATCCCGCCGCGGCGGCGGCGGCCAAGGCTTGGAGTGCGAAATACCGCCCCAATGCACCGCTCTCCCCAGAGATGACCGCACAGGGTTTGCTGGATCGGGTGGAGCTCAAGCGCTCGTATCCGCCGGAATTGTCGGACATTCCCACGGTGGTGGACCACATTGACCACATGGTGAAAGTGATGGGTATCGATCACATCGGCCTCAGTGGTGATTTTGATGGTGGAGGAGGCGTGGCGGACCTCATGGACGTAGGCCAAATGATGAACCTCACGATCGAGATGTTGCGCCGTGGTTACTCGGCGGAGGATCTCGGCAAAATGTGGGGCGCCAACGTCATGCGCGTGCTGGCCGAAGTGCAGCAGGTCGCTGCAGATACGCCCTAGCCCGCGGGTCGTAACGACCCGTTTCCCCATTCCGCGTCACATTTCTGCCGGCACTGCGGTCTTCCCAAAGTAACCTAATAGGTTACTTTATTCGCGATGGTGGGTCATTTCGTGGTGGGGTGGGAGGCAGTGCTTTGGCCGGGGTGGTCGATGCCCCGGGATAGTTGAGATGTCGGGCGCATCTCGGATTCTAATCAACATTGATGGGGTCTCGGCTTGCCGTGGACGTCCTGACGGTGTGCGATGTTGGCCCCTTCTTTCTTACCCATGAAATTTATACTCCGAATCTCGCTCATTGCTTTCGTCGCGGTGTCCTCCGCCTTTGCCAACCACCACAACAAAGGCGAGATGCCCCCATTGGCCGCTCAATTGGGTCTGCAACTTTGGAGTTTGAAAGCCCAGTTTGAGAAGGACGTGATCAGCACCCTCGATGTGGTGGGTTCCTATCCGATTAACTACGTCGAAAGCGCGGGTACCAACGGCATGATGCCGGAGCAGTATCGCATGGAACTCAGCAATCGGGGCAAACGGGTCATCAGTGCGCACGTGCAGTATGGTGCGTTGGTAGAGAACTTTGAGGCCTTATTGCTCGATGTGGTCGCACTCGGAGCCAAATATGCCGTGATCCCGTGGATTCCCCACGAGGGAGCGTTCACCGAGGACGACAACAACAAGGCCATCGAAAACCTCAAAATTTGGGGTCCGAAATTCGCCGAACATGATATCAAATTCGCTTACCATCCGCACGGCTATGAATTTGGCGCGGGCAAGGAGAAGGTGACCCTGTTCGATAAAATGGCGAAAGCCACGGAAGGCCATGATGTCTACTTTCAGATGGACGTGTGCTGGGTGGTTTACGGCGGCGAGGATCCCGTGTCGTTGTTAAATGAATACGAAGGCCGGTGGATCAGCCTACACCTCAAGGAAATTGCCAAGGGCGTGGAGGTTGGATTCCTGCGACCCGATCTGCCCGCCAAAGACCGCGTGGTGTTGGGCACGGGCCAGATTGATTGGCCGCCCATTCTGCACACGGCCCGGGCGCAAGGTATCGAGTTGTTTTTCATAGAGGATGAAGGCGTGAATTCGCCCCGCGATATTCCACTCAGCCTCGCGTACCTGCGCAGCCTGGACCTTTGATCCTTCGACGCTCCACCCCATGCCCCTTATCACCAGCAGTAAAACGCAGCCTGAGTATGATGTAATCGTAGTGGGATCCGGTGCCGGCGGTGGCCAAGCCGCCTACACGCTCACGATGGAAGGGGTGAAGGTACTCATGCTCGAAGCTGGTCGCAGCTACGATCCGCAGGCCGAGACGCCCATGTTTCAGACGGGGCACAAATCACCTCTGCGCGGAGCGAGCACGTCGGACAAACCGTTCGGTTTTTTTGATGCGACAATTGATGGGGGTTGGACCTCGCCCGGGGAACCCTACGTTCGGGCCAGTCCGGGACGGGAGAATCAATTCCAATGGTGGCGCGCCCGCATGATGGGTGGTCGCACCAACCACTGGGGGCGTCTTTCTTTCCGCAATGGCCCCTATGATTTTAAACCGAAATCGCGTGATGGTCTGGGGTTTGATTGGCCTTTGGCCTACGAGGATCTCGAATCCTATTACGAAAAAGTGGAGCTGTTGATCGGGGTCTACGGTGAGAATCATGGGATGGAAAACACCCCGGATTCCGCCCCGGGTGTCTTACAGCCGCCGCCCGCACCCCGGGTAGGTGAGCGTCTGCTCAAACAACGTGCCACGGGGATGGGCGTTCCGGTGGTCGCGGCGCATCGAGCGGTGCTGACTCAACGTCAGGACTCGAAGAATATTCCACCGAAGCTGCACCCCAACAATCCCAAGGCGCAACGCGTTCTGCGGGAGGCGATGGATGGCCGTGCCGCCTGCTTCTGGGCGACGGCATGTGGGCGAGGTTGCTCGATCAAGGCCAACTACCAGTCAACCACGGTGCACCTGCCGCCGGCCCTTAATACCGGCAATCTCGACATCGTGCCCAATGCGATGGTCCGCGAAGTTCTCACCGGTGAGGATGGTAAAGCCGCGGGAGTGGTCTACATCGACAAAACCGACGGTTCCGAACATCGCGTCAAAGCCCGGGCGGTGGTGCTCGCCGCCAGTGCGGCCTCGACGGTGCGCATCATGCTCAATTCGAAGTCGAAACAGCATCCGGACGGGGTGGCGAATTCGACCGGCTTGGTGGGTAAGTATTTAATGGATACAGTGGGCGCATCGGTCAGCGGCCAAATTCCGATGCTCGAAAATTTACCACCGCTGAATGAAGACGGGGCGGGTGGGGCTCACGTTTACGCGCCTTGGTGGCTCTATAAGGAGCAGATCGCGGGCAAACTCGATTTTGCCCGTGGCTATCATATTGAAATGGGTTCCGGGAAAATGATGCCCCGCATGGGCACGGGCGCCGGTCTCGAAAAATTCAACGGGGGCGGTTCATGGGGGAAACAATTCAAGAAGGATGTGCGTCGTTACCATGGCTCGTTCTGCGGCATGGCGGGGCGCGGTGAAATGATTCCGAACGAGGGCTCCTACTGCGAAATAGATCCGGTGGTGAAGGACCAATGGGGTATTCCGGTGCTGCGTTTCCACTGGGAATGGTCGGACCACGAATTGAATCAAGTGGCTCACATGCAACGCACGTTTGCTGACATTATTTCCGCCTGCGGCGGCAAGGTGCTCAGTGGAGGTCCGGAAAAGGACCGGCGCGATGCGATTCATCCGGGAGGCGAAATCATTCACGAAGTGGGTGGCGCCATTATGGGCGAAAACCGCCGCAAATCGGTCACCAATCAATTCGGGGCGACCTGGGACGTGCCAAATCTCTACCTCACGGACGGTGCGCCGTTTGTATCCAACGCGGATAAAAATCCGACCCTCACCCTCATGGCGCTCGCGTGGCGCTCCGCCGATCACCTCGTGGGTGAAATGGCCAAAGGTAACATTTGAGACTACTCCCGATGAATTCCCCTTTTTCTGACCGTCTCGATCGTCGCACTGCCCTCAAGTGGATGGGGGCGGCCGCGGCCAGCGCGGTGCTCAAACCTCATTTGTTGGCCGCTGAAAGTGCTCCCGCGTTGGAGCCCGGCATGACCATCGCGGAACACTGGGCCGGACCCGGCTACGGCGCCGATCCCGATTTGGTGAAATCCTACGAGCCCGGCGACCTCTGGCCATTGACATTTGACGACCACCAACGTCGCACGGCGGCCGTGCTCTGCGGTCTGATCATTCCGGCCGATGAACACTCACCCAGTGCGTCCGATTTGAAAGTGCATGATTTTATCGATGAATGGATCAGCTCGCCGTATCCTCAACAGGCTGGTGATCGCAAAACCATCCTCGAAGGACTTCCGCGATTGGACGCGTTGTCCGAGTCGCGCCACGGTAAAGTGTTCGCCGATCTCTCGGCCTCCCAACATGCGATGCTCTGCGACGGTTTAGGGGTAGTAGACCCCAACGCCGAACCGGACCCGAGCGAAGCAGGTAAAACCATTCGTTCGCTCCAACGTTTTTTCCGGATCTTCCGTAACCTTACGGCGGGTGGATTCTACACCACCCCGGAAGGGTGGAAAGATATCGGCTATACCGGCAACGTGGTGCTCGCGGCCCAACCCAAGCCACCGGCCGATCTGCTGAAACGTCTGGGGCTGGAGTAGGACGGCGGGTAGAACGTAGGGCCGCTCTTTAGACGGCACTCTGCAGGATGGGAGCGGTTGGTTTGGAAGGTAGGGCGGTTTCGCCGAAGCCGCCTGTTCCATCCGAGTCGGAGCCACTCCGACGGAGGCGCGCTCGGCGAGCACGCCCTACCTGATTCACGCTTAAAGGGCTTCAGAACTCAGTCGTCGTTGCTGAGCAGGTCACCCGGCTGACACTCCAGTTCCCGGCAAATGGCTTCGAGCGTGCTGAACCGCACGGCGCGAGCTTTGCCGGTGGCGAAGATGTTGAGGTTCGCCGGGGTGATGCCGATGCGTTCGGCCAACTCCTTTTGAGTCATGCCCCGTCGGGTGAGCAGGAGGTCGAGATGGATCTGAATAGACACGGTAAATTCTCAGACGGTGAGATCAGCCTCTTCCTTCATCTTCACGCCCAGCGCAAAAACTTCCGCGATGATGAAGAACATGAAAATGGCCAGCAAGGGGATGCCATCGCTGCCCAGAGTAATGTTAAGATCAAGGTCAGGAATGGTATCGGACACAGCTGAGGTAACGAGGAGAAGTCCGGCACCTTTCCATATGCCACCGAAGAGCATCAGCCATGCGATGCAACGTAGCCGATGGGCATTATCGGGAATGAAAGGATGATCCCTACGCAAACTTCGCACAAATTTCAGCAGCTGAAATATGGCAGCGAGACCAAGCAGAAAACCGATGAGGACAGTTCCGGTATGAGTCAGAAGTAAACCGGGTTCCTCGCGTGGAATAGGCAACTCCACTTCGACGGTTTTAGGTTCGGATGGCAGCAACGTTGCTGATGCCGTGCTCACAGCGTAGGTGGAGGAGCCTACCTCCAACAAGATTTCGCGATCCATGAATTCGGGAATCTCATCCGCGAAGAGGAGATAGGCAGATGCAGCAAAATAAAAAGCGCATCCGAGGGTGCCGATGATGAGCAGCAATGACAGCAGCCCTTCGAAGAGTCGGGCCCAACCGGAGAAGTAGTGAGGACGAGTTGTTGATTTCATGATTATTGAAAAACGATAATCATAGGACAGGCCTCCCCGTCAATTAGAATTATTGAAAAACAATAATAACTAAATTTGCCCCACGATCCTCTTTCTGCGGATCAACGGACTGAAGTTTAACCATATTGGTTAAACTTCAGTTTCGTTCGAATGGCGTTGGAGTCGGAAGCCGGCGGCGATCAGGATCATACCGATGACGCATACGATGACCGAAACACGGAAGAGCGTGATCAGGCTAATTTCGGCGAGGTAGCCGGCGGCAATGTTGCCCGCGATGGAGAACACGCCGGCGACCAACATGGTGTAGAGGCCCTGAATGGAGTTTCGGTAACCTTCCTCGGCGTGCGTATTGAGATACATGACGGGGACGATCATGAGCCCGATGACAGTCAGTCCGTGAATCACCTGAAAGAACACGGAGAAAAATGCCGTGGGTAGATAGGCTAAACAGATCAGGCGGAAGAGCGTCGCAAATGCTCCGAGCACGATGATGCCTTCGTAGCCGAAACGGCGCTTCAGCCGATCAAGCGACAACACATAGAAAATCTCCAACCCAACGCCCAAACTTGAGATCGGCCCGACCCACTTCTCGGCGATGTTTACTTCCGACACGAGGTAGAGCGGATAGAATCCGTAGAACGCCATGTTGGTGAAAAAGATAAACCCCACGCCGAGGGTGAAGAGTGCCAGTGGCGGTCGCGCCAGCACGCGCGCCGCTTCGAGGGTCGGCACCTTGGGGCGTTTTTCATGCGAGATGACGGCTGACCGCACGGGTAGGCCGAAGGCGTTGATAATTCCCAATACGGCGGCCCCGGCCGTGACCCAGGGTATCCACGAGATGCCGCCGCCGAATTCATAACCCAGGTAAAAAACGATGCTCGGTGCGATGAAGCCGATGGTGCCCCACACCCGCACTTTCGAAAAAGGAGACCGCGGTTGATTGGGGTCGGCCTGCAGGGTGAAGTAGAGCCCGTCGCTGAGCGCCACTTGGGGTTGAGTGGCGAGTCGATTCACACAGTTCCACAGCAGGCAGGCCCAGAACCCCACCGCTCCCGCGAGCGCGGTCATGGCGACAAGGTTGAGCGCAAACAGAGCGAGCAACAGAGGCCGCACGATTCGATACCGGTCCGCCAAAAAGGTCATCAGGACCGGCATAAACAGCACCCCGGCTTGGCCGGTGGCGAAGATGATGCCTAACTCCGAAGGGGAGACCCCTTTGACATCGCGCAGGTAGATCGAGATGTAGGGCGTCACGGCACCGAATACGGCGAAGACCGTGAAGTAGTGGGCCTGGAGCCGACGAATTGACGTGGGAGCGGACAAGAGGCTTCGCAGCTAGAAGTCACGGCGCTGGGGGGGCAATCGTGGAGCGCTTAAAATTTCGTCTAACAGCATGGACGCCCGCGATCCTTTGATTCTAGTTATCTGCTGCCATGAAGACAGAGATCAAGATGCTCGATGATTCGCTCGCGCCTCATTTTGCGCGTTTGAATCGGGCGTGGATTGAGCGGCTGTACACGATCGAACCGGCGGATGAGATAATTTTGGCGTCACCGCAGCAATTGGTCGATGACGGCGGGGCGGTGTTGTTTCTGCTGGTGGACGGCGACGTGGTCGGCACAGTTGGGTTGCAGAAGTTGGATGAGGCTACGGCTGAAGTGGTTAAAATGGCCGTGGATCCGGCCGATCAGGGAAAGGGGCTGGGCGGTCGCGTCATGACGGCGTTATTGGATGAGGCCCGGCGGCTGGGGTTTCGGCGAGCTTACATCGAAACCAACGGAGAGTTGGCGGCGGCCAACGGCATGTATCAAAAATATGGATTCATACCCACGGGCCAGCAGACGTCACTGCATGGCTATGCCCGGGCGGATGTGTTTTACGAACTGCCGTGGAGCGAGGAAGATGGTTGAGATGAAAATGATCGGGCAGGATATCGGCGTCATTGATCTTCCGTTTCGGGTGCTTGGCGCACCCTTGGGGAAAAGTACGACCGTGATACGCTTGAGCTCGGGCGAAGTGTTGGTGCATTCGGCGGGACCGTTGCGGGAGCATAATCTGGCGGCGATTCGCGAGCTGGGGGAGGTGAAGTGGCTGATGGAGGGCAGCCGGCTGCACGATACGTTTGCCCTGCGTTTGCGAGCGGCATTTCCGGAAGCTCAGTATTTGTTACCCGCGGGGTTTCCGTTGTCCGCGGAGCAGCTCGCGCCGGCGGCGGCGCTAAGTGACGTGCCCTGGGAATGGGGGGACGAGATTAAGGTTATCCCGGTCGAAGGCATGCCGCGCTTGGCCGAACACGCCCTGATTCATCGTCCGTCGCGGACTTTGGTGCTGACTGATTTGGTATTCAATCTGGCCTGGGAACCGGGGGAGAAAATCCCGTTCTTTCTGCGGTGGATTTCGGGCTTCCGATCATTCCCGGGGACGAGTCGATTGGTGAAGCTGGGGGTGAAGGACAAGGCGGCG
>CBFHXU010000038.1:0-21050 GCA_965659875.1 uncultured Opitutaceae bacterium | reverse complement strand
GACCGGTAGCATGGTCGTCTCGAGAGTGGACATTCTCCAGCCACCAAGAGGCCCTCACGAAGGCGACAGAGCTGAGTCGCTCGCGCTTCGAACCTGATGCTCTGGAATATTTGCCAGCCGAAAGGCGACTGGTGCTACGCTCAGGTGGTCCTGCTGAAAGTCAGGAGGCCTTGAACGCCGCGATCGGCGGCGGGCCGGGTCCCGATCGATCCTGGTGGGGCGAACGAAGTGAGTTTACTTGGGTAAACCGCTCAAACGCCTTGATTCGGATCGCTACATCGCCCCGGCAGGTTGCCTCACTTTTGGACGATTTAACGACGGTTCCGGACATTCGAATCGAAGTGAGCGCGGCGGGAAATACCGTATGGATCAACTCGGGGGAAACCTCCCAACTCGACAGAATACTACAACAGCATCGCCTCATCGGGCTCGTTCATCAGGGCGCTTCCTCGCCACTCTGGCTGGGAATCAAATTCAACCGGAAAATCGATGCGGCATTGCAAGCGGTGTTCGATCCTGAACATCGTTTTGCAGTCGCGAGTTAGCCCGCCCCATTCGCCCAATCCTTTTCGCTCCTACCCCCGTGCAACACACCATCGCTCCAGACTCCCACGGACCACTCACGGCTCCCATGACCGAAGCAGTATCCAAGTGCGTGCATTGCGGGTTTTGCCTCGCGGCTTGTCCCACCTATGCGGAACTCGGCAGCGAATCCGAGTCACCCCGGGGACGAATCGTGATTATGAAAGAGGTCCTCGAAGGGACGCTTTCGGTGGCCGATGCCGCTCCTCACGTGGATGCATGTCTGGGATGTTTGGCCTGTGAGCCTGCCTGCCCGTCCGGGGTGCCGTATCGCGACCTGATCAGTGCTTACCGGGCCAAGACCAATCCTCAACGCAAGCGCAGCATAACGGAAAAGCTCAAGCGGAAGGTTGTATCACAAACGATCCCCTACCCCGGACGCTTCCAGAGCGGAGCCCGACTTGGTCGCCTCGCCAAACCCCTCAAAGGAATTCTACCGAAGGCGTTTCAGCCCATGCTCGACCTTCTCCCCGATGAGCCCTTGCCGCCGATGGTCGTCTACCCACCCGTGGTAAAACCAGGTGAGGAAATCAGATTGCGCGGTCGGGTCGCGTTGTTGTTGGGCTGCGCCCAGCAAGCTCTTGATCCCGATATAAACGACGCGACCATCGAAGTGCTTAATCGCAACGGCATCGAGGTTGTGATTCCGGAAACCCAAGAATGCTGCGGTGCGCTGAGCTGGCATGTCGGCGAATTGAATGCGGCGCAGAAATTCGCGATCAATAACTTGGCCGCGTTCCCGGCCGATGTTGATGCGATCATCACCAACGCCGCCGGTTGTGGCTCAGGGATTCACGAATATCCCTTGATCTTAAAGGGCACTTCCGCCGAGGCCGCCGCTCAAGCAATGGCCGACCGCACCTGCGATATCACCGTCTATCTCGCCAAGCTCGGTGATCTCGCGCCCATCCCCGCTCCGGATCGCCCGCTACGAATCGCCTACCACGACGCCTGTCACCTGGCCAACGCCCAAGGTATCCGCGTGCAGCCACGTGATATGATTCGGGCCATCCCCGGAGCCGAATTGCTGGAGATCCCGGATGGCGGCACGTGTTGCGGTTCCGCCGGCACCTACAATATCGACCAACCCGAGATTGCGGCATCGCTGGGACGCCAAAAAGCGGAGCATATTCGACAGTTAGAGCCGGACATGATTGCATCGGGAAATATTGGATGCCTCACCCAATTGCGCACCCATCTGGGCAACGATGGTAAAGCCAAGATCCCGATTCGCCATACGGTTCAGATTATGCGGGATGCCTACGCGGGGAAACTCGCTTGATCGGCTACTCTAGTTCTCGCCAACGGGATCATCACCCTACTAGAGGTTGAGCATGTCCGAATCTTCCGACCCGGTTCCTCCCCTCGCGACCGATCCTTGCCCCTGTTGCAGCGGCAATCCTTTTGGCGAATGCTGCGCGCCCGTTTTGAGTGGCGATACTCCCGCGCCCACGGCCGAACGTCTGATGCGTTCACGTTATACTGCCCACGCGATTCACGACTTCCCTTACTTGCATCGCACGTTCACCGAAACCGTGAACACGCCTTACGAGGAGGAAGAATACGGGAACGACATCGAATGGACCAAGCTCGTTATCAATTCGCACGAACCCGATGTGCGCCCGGGCGTGTCACATGTGGATTTCTCGGCTCACTTTAACGAAGACGGAAATGCCGGCGTGATGCATGAGAAATCCGAATTCGAACTCATCGCAGGAAATTGGATTTTCACGAAAACGCTTCGGGAAGGTCCCGCTCCCGTCAAAGCCGCTCCCAAAATTGGTCGGAACGAGCCCTGCCCTTGTGGATCAGGGAAAAAATACAAGAAGTGCTGCGGGCGCTAAGCCTTTGACCGAGAGAGGTTCACTTCGGTCCGTTGGCCGGTCTCCATCGCTCGATAAATTGCTTCGATGATCACCATATCGCGGCGCCCCATTTCTCCACCCACGATTGATTCTCGATCGTCGAGGATGCATCGCGCGAACGCATCCATCTGTCGCGTTTGTTGATTAACGGGATCGAAGCTCAAAGGTCCCGAATTCGTCGATCCGGCCAAGGCGGAAGAGGTAAAGGCAGGCTCAAGTTCAATCCAACGTCCCCCGCCTTCCGCGCGAAATCGATTGGCCGACTCATTGTAGCTGGTGCATCCTCCGCAACGCTGACCGGCCGGAAACTCCATCTCCCACGCAAGCGTTTCCTCCACATCGACGAAGCGCTCGGGGCGAAGTTTGGGGATCTGATTTGCCGTCACTGCAATCGGCGCGACTCCTCCCGTGGCCATGCAAGCCGCTTGAATTACATAAATGCCAAGGTCCATGAGGGGTCCACCTCCCGCCAGCGACTTGGTGGCGCGCCAAGCATTGCCACGAAGCTCAAAACTCAACGCTCCATTCATTTTCAGGAGAGAGTCAGATCCTTCGTTCCGCGCCATTTTTCGCAAAACTTCGTGATACGGATCAAAATGGAGCCGGTAACCCAGCGAGAGTTTAACCCCTGCTTTCCGACAAGCTCGAATCACTTCGTCAGCCTCCGCCACCGAAACCGTGAACGGTTTTTCACATATGACATGTTTCCCTGCTTCAGCTGCTTGAATTGAATGACGCGCATGCAGTGCATTGGGCGTCACCACATAGACGATATCGATATTCGGATCGTCTGCCAACCGGTGCATCTCATCGTAGTGATATACCGACGACGGAGAAAAATTATAATGATGCGCCCAGGCCGCGCCCTTCTTGGCCGATCCGGTCACAACTCCCGCTAATCGACAAAACTGCGTCTCACGAAGCGCTGGCCTCAACATGGAGTTCGCGTAACTGCCCAACCCAACCAAAGCTACTCCCAACGGTCTTTCCGGTTGCCGGTTCGACCAACCCACCGCGGGCAGAACCAGTGAACCGGCTGCGATCCCAGTGCTTCGCAGAAACGATCTGCGCGGTGTTACCCTCAGCGGCGATTCCATCTCACTCATGATTTGAGCAGCACGCGCGGCAGGCTCGAAGAAATTCGCCGCGGGCGTCCGAGCCTAAGGACGTTTGAGCCCGAGTTTATCGAGTTTTTTGAAGGCTATATTTCGCACGTAAGAATTATTCGGATTACGTCTCACATAATCTTGGTGATAATCTTCCGCCGGATAAAATTTCTTCAGTTTCACAATTTCTGTGGCAATGGGCTTTTCATAACTCTTCCGAATCTCTACCCGGCTCGCCCGAGCCTCTTCAAGTTGCTCATCATTGTGGGCTAAAATAATGCTACGGTAGTGCGGACCAAAATCCGGCCATACCCCGCGAGGGTCTGTGATATCGTGAGTTTTCCAGAAATAATCGATGAGTGCGCGATAACTCGTGACCTCGGGATCAAAGGTGATCTGCACCACTTCGGCGTGTCCCGTCATTCCCGCGCTCACCTGCTGGTAGCTTGGATTTTTTTCCGGTCCACCGGCATACCCTGAAACCACATTCACAACTCCCGGTAACTGTTCGTAAACCGCCTCTACACACCAGAAGCAACCCGCGCCGACGGTAGCTTTCTCCGTCGCGGCAATCGTGGAAACCGCGGAGACAGTGAACACGAGAGCTATCAGAAATTTAGAGATACACTTCATGGGAAATATGATTCGGGATACCGGAAATTATTCCCCAAACCCGTGGGAAGTAAAACGCAGACGAAACAAATTACTTTGCGGGAGACGGTTTTCCACCGCACTTTGCTGCGGTTAATTAATTCATGATCAGGAAGTTTTTGGATCAACTCACGAATGACAGGACCACGTGGTGGTGGGGACTGGCGGCAATTGTCTCCGCCGGATTACCGTGGTGGCGAAATCATGACGTCATTCGCGACTTCATGGACTACGGATTGGTCATGGCCGGCTCTGGCAGAGTCGGTGACGGAGAGGCACCTTATGTCGACTTCATTACTCCAATTCAGGCGGGATTCCTTTATCTCAATCGCGGAATCGAAGTCATCGGTGGAGGAACGTTTATTGGTATGACCTATGGCGGACTCGCTCTCATTATCGGAGGCGGGTTATTGCTGAAAAGCATGCTGCAAGATCACGGCGGCAAACCGCAGGCAACATGGATCGCTTGGATTATCATCGTTTGCACCGCCAGTCAGCACACCATTATCTGGCACAACACATTGGGGGTGATTTGTGTAACCGCCGTCGTTTGGTCAGCAGCGATCGCTCCCCGAATTTCTCGATCCTCCTGGCGATGGAGCCTGATCATGTTTGTGGGATTATGGGTCGGGGGAATGAACAAGGTCAGTTTTCAGCTCATCGCGATTGCAGGATCATTGGGATTCGTCCTCCGCGCCGCTATTCTGCGCCAAATGGAGATTCGAAAGCTGATGATCAGCATGGGGGGCATCGTAATCTCCGGCGTGATTCTACCGATCGGAACTGAGTTATTGGTAACTGGAGCGAGTTTTTCTCAGTGGAGTTATAACGTGCTCCAACTGGCGGGCGGCAGCCGGGCGGAATATCTCACAGCGCTGTGGAATTGGGGGTTTTACCTGCGACCGCTGCACGATTATTATGGACCGCTGCCGATTCCCCCGTTCGGGCTGATTACGGTGCTCCTATTTGGAGCGCTTTTCTTCGGCCATTGGCGAGACCGGGAAACAACCGACCGCATACTTCTTTTCGCTGCGACCATCGGGTGCGCAGTGTGCGTGCTGTTCCTTTTGGCCACCAACCATGAAATCGCTTACGTCGCGGCGGGCACGGCGGTGAGCTTGGCCGCGGCCATCATGCTCGGGTTCAAGCTCCCACTCACTCGAATCAAAACAGGAATCACTCTGTCGATCCTCACGGTTCTATTCGCCCTGCCCGCGCTACGATCTGCGTGGATCGGTGAACGGGTCTTATTCGGACATTCAGCTTCTTCCCGTTCCGACTACCAGGAACTGGCGGTCGACTCCTCGGAATTCAGCTATCTTGCGGGAGTGGTCATTCCGCCTGAGTCGGCGGAGTCCTACTCGATTCTACGTGATTTGATCAGTCCACCGAATGCAGCAGGACGACACCGGGTATTTTATGGCACCGGGGTTGAGTGGCTGGAGAGAGTGTGGCCCAGCGAACGGCCTACAGGGCTTCCGTTATGGATGCATGACGGAACGTCATATGGTCCGGCCGAATCGGGGTTACTCCAGAGATTCGTCAATATCCCATTCCGATTTGACCAATTGATTTCCTCCGTCCCATGGGACCACTGGCCCGGTCGATCGCATGTTCCCATCAAAGAATATGCCACCTCTCGCTTGAGTGGAGCGGTCATAAAGGTTTATCAATTTCCTGAAAATCTGGAGAGTGCCAGCCTTCAGCTTAAATTAATCAACGAGCTCAAGACCAACTTCGAACCGAGGTTGTTGGAGTTTGATGATCTGACATTGTTATACGCGGATGAGGAATCCCGTCCTTTCTTCGGCACCCGGAGCGCGGAGATGACAGTTAAATTAAATTGGAAAGGAAGTCGGGCTCGGGCGGAGCCGATTTTGAAACGGATTGACCCGAACTCCATTGCAACGATCCAAGCGCGCTACATCATCGAATACGTGGTGGATGGAACCTGGCACCACATTTGGTCCGAAGATCTTCAACTGTTACCGGGAGAAAGTTCGAAGAGTCTGCAGACTGTTTTCGACGGACGTCAGCGGGAGCTCCGCTTCCGGCTGGAATGGACTCCTTCGACCGACGCAATTGCAGGATGGTATCCACCGACGCTTTTGGACTCTCAACCGACTCCAGCCCTTCCCCCACCGTTGAATACAGGCATTTCACCAGTGAATCCCGATATCACTGGCATCGCGGAGTCGCTCATCGCCACCGAGTGGCGGCCGGATCAAATTCATCGCCGCGGCGGAAAAGTCGAACCTGAGGGGCTGCGACTAAATCCCGGAGACCAAATCTGGTTAAAAGTAAATGAGCCCCTCAGTGCATTGGACGGAGTGCTTCAGGTTGACGGCGAGACCGATAAGGAAATGCCGTTAGTCCGAATCCTTTGGTATAAAGCGGGCAGAGTCCAGATGGCTTGGCAAGGGACGATGGCAACAAACCAAAGGACTCACCATTTTCATGCCTGGTCCGCCGGAACCAACGGATGGATTGGTCTGATGGTCGATCCCGCACCGAAAACCCATTCCGTATTGGTGAGAGTCAATCGAACCGAGCGTCAAAACTAGTCTGAATTGATGGAGGTCAGTTGGGCGTAAAAATCCAAATATTTCGATAACGCACGTCATAACCTTCGGCTCGGGGATTGATGCGCCCGCCGTCATTGCCTCCACCCAAGCCAGAATTAAGGCCTCGGCCAATAGTCCAATTTTGGTGCCGGAGCACCGAACTTCCGTTGAAGAGAACTTCTACTCCTTCAAGGGGAGCAATGCCATTTCTCAATTCTGCGTTGATCAATAATGCGTTTAAACAACTTATTATCAGTATTTTATATACTATTTCGGGGTATAAAACATATTCTCAAAGATGAACGACCCTTTCGGGTTAAAGCAGTCCATGGTGCGACGTCCGAATCCGAGTTAGCATCGGGCCGACAGGACTTTCCCAACGAAGAAAATCCCCATTGACAGGACGCGATCTAACAGGGTTTGCTCTCCGTCTTTTTCCGCTATGAGCACTACTGAAGAAACCGAGCAGCACAGCATTTCCCCCGCCGAGATTCCATTCTCCACGCCGGATGCGCTAAAACCCTACACTACCGACACCGGAAAGATCCTTCCGCGTAAATACACCCACTTGTCGGCCAAAGAACAACGGCGGATCACCAAAACGGTCAAACGTTCGCGGAATCTGCTCTTTTCCCAATAAGGGAACTCGAGTTCCTAATTTCGAGGCCGGGGTATATGATACTCCGGCTTTTTCGTGTCCACCATCCATGAATACCCGACTCTATCGTCCGACTGACGCCAATTTAAGGAAATTGGCGGATATTTTGCGTGGCGGCGATTTGGTGGCTGTACCCACCGAAACGGTCTATGGTCTGGCGGCGGATGCCATGAACCAGCAGGCATGCCGGAAAATCTTCGCCGCGAAGAATCGCCCCAACGAAGATCCGTTGATCGTCCACGTCGCGAATATCGAGCAAGCGAGGGAATTGGCTCATTGGAATAAAACTGCTGATACGCTGGCGGCGGCATTTTGGCCCGGCCCGCTTACCCTGGTTTTACGTAAAAAACCCGTGGTGTCAGATATCATCACCGCCGGACTGGACTCCGTTGCGATTCGTATTCCCAAGCATCCCGTTTTTCGAGCACTCCTGAAAATCACCGCAAGACCCCTTGCCGCTCCCAGCGCCAACCCGTTCGGGTATATCAGCCCCACCACCAGTCGCCATGTCATGGACAATCTCCAAGGGCAGATTCCGGCGATCTTGGAGGGCGGCCCCTGTGATATCGGTGTCGAGTCCTCGATCATCGACCTCCGGGACGAACGCGATCCACGACTTCTTCGACCAGGGGGGGTTCCAGAGAAAGCGGTCAGCGAGGTATTGGAACGCCCAATTCAGCAACATCAGCGTTCTACCAAAATTAACGAGGCGGCGGTGGCTCCCGGCCTACTCGATCGGCACTATAGTCCAAGGACAAGGGTGAGACTTCACCATGAGTTTCCCCATCAGAAGTCTCCGGATGAAGCATGGATATTCTTTTCTTCGCCTTCGGAGCCGAATCTCGATCGGGGGAATTTTTACGTTCTATCCCCCGACGGACAGAGTGAATCTGCCGCCAAACGAATCTATGCGCTGCTTCGTTCAGCAGATGCTGGAAATTTCGATTATATCAATGTAGAACAAGCCCCTGACGGAGATCCATGGGCCGAGGCAATTAACGACCGTCTGCAAAGAGCCGCCGCGAGCTAGTTTAACGACTCGGTTAAACCGGATTTCTCCAAGGTTTTATTGGATCTAGCGTTCCGGAGTATCGTCGTTTTTGGACATCACGACGTAGTAGTCCTTGTAAGACTTATCGTAATACTGGGCGTAATAATATCCCGAAACGGCCAAATTCAGACCGTTAAGGACCGCGCCAAACACCGGGACATTGCTTTCCAGAAGTTTTTTCGCGGCAATTTTGATCAATCAGAGGATACGCTGGCAGATACATCGATCAGTCGTCTGCCCGAAAGCAGACTTCTTCGGGCTCGAATTGAATGGGAGCGCGGCTTCCCCGAACTCGCGCTCGCCCTCATCGCCCAACTCGAAAAAGAATTCCCTGCGAATCTCGAAATTTACCGGCAAAAAGTCCAATGGCTTATCGCCGAGGGTCAGACCGATAAAGCCCGCGGTTCCAGTCTGATTCGACGAATTCGCCACCCCGATCAATTTCAACCACGGATCGACCTCCTTTACGCGTTTGACCAACGGAAGGACGAGAACGCAGTCGCGGAGGAAACCCAATTTCTACTCCGCGATTTCAAAAGTGACTACGCTGCGATCCTCCAATTAGGCGATTTTGCCGCCAACACGGGTCGGGAAGAAATTGCCCGATTGGTCTGGGAACACGCTGCTCAGCACGAAATGCCTATCGAAGGTCCCGCTTTGATGTTGGTGGAGTCGTTGATTACCGCCGCTCAATACGACCTCGCACTGGAGGAGACGAAGGAACTTCTCGATCAACATCCAGCCTGGGAGCAAAAGCTTGCTCCCGTTTTCAACGGCTTGCAGGCCATCTGTTATCACGCCCTGGGTGATCGCGAAGAGGCCAATCTGTTTCTGAATAATTATCTGAATCTTGAAACTGTCCGGGCCGAAAATCTCGTCGCAGTTTCAAAACGCCTTCAATCGGTCGGAGCGGATCGAGAAGCCCGTTTCGTTTTGGATCATGCCGTAAAACGAGATCGTCTCAACCAGGCCGCACTCAATCGATTGATCGAATTTGATTTGGAGGCAGCCGATGCCCCGGAATTACCCGTAAATTTAAGCCGAATCATGGAAATGCGTCGACCGCCTTCCTCCCTGCTGCGAAAGGCCTACGACAAATTGGGACAAGATCGATACCTCTTCGTTGAGAATCGAAATCAGCTTATGGATCAATTGCTGGCCAAGCTGACCGGTTGATCCGGTTCCCACCCGCTCGACCTACCCCGCTAAAGTCCGCTCGAGTTCGGCCAACATCCGCTCATTTTGAAGTTCGTTCCCGACGGTCATACGGACCCAAGTCGGCAGACCATACACACCGACCGGTCGAACAATCACGCCGGCGCGCTGTAACTCGCTGAAAACGGATTGAGCATCACCGACCTCGGCCAAGACAAAATTTCCCATGCTGGGCACAAACGTGATGCCGAGCCGGGAAAGCCCCTTCGCCAGTTGCTGTAACCCTGCGGTATTCGATCTACGACAGGACATGATCCATTCCTCGTCGTCCAACGCACCCAAAGCTCCCGCTTGAGCGATGGCATTCACATTAAAGGGTTGTCGCGAACGCTGTAATAAAGCTGCGACTTCAGCGTTCATTCGACCGTACCCGACCCTCAACGCGGCCAACCCGAAGATCTTTGAAAATGTCCGCAGAACAACCAATGGACGACCACTGGCAATCAGCTCCGACCAATCCGGCTCGACTTCCAAATATTCGGCATAGGCCTCATCGATCACCACGACAACGTGCTCCGGTAATCCTTTCGCCCAATTCACCATTTCGACGGCGCCATTGGTCGTGCCAGTCGGGTTGTTGGGACTTGGTAGAAATACCATTTTGGTTCGCTCCGTCACCGCTGCAGCCATAGCCGCCAGATCGTGAACATGATCTCGAAGCGGCACTTCCACCGGAATCGCACCAAACAAGAGCGTGACCAACTTATAAACAATGAACGCCGGTGCCCCCATCACCACTTCATCACCCGGACGGATGAAGACGTGTCCCAATAATTCCAGCAACTCATTCGATCCGTTGCCGACCACGATCTGATCCGCCGAAATGCCATGACGCGCCGCCAGTCTATCCCTGAGGGCCACACAGCCGCCGTCCGGGTAGAGCGCCGATCCGTTCAACGCCTCGCGCATCGCCGCCAACGCCTTGGGCGAGGTGCCCAACGGGTTCTCGTTGGACGCCAATTTAATGATCCCCGCCGGATCCAACCCCAATTCACGCGCAACATCCTCAATCGGACGTCCGGGTTCATACACAGGTTGGCTCAAAATATGGGGATTAACGAGGTCAGTCAGTTTCATGCTCTGCTTCAAACAACACGATTCGACAACCACGCCAAAACCAATTTTCATCCAACCCATGCGATTCACCCTCCTCGCGCTCGTTACATCCACCCTGCTGCTCAACAGCACCAGTCGGGCCGCGATCGAGATCGCTCGAGGTGAACTCGAAGGAGCGCACTACGCCATCGCTCATAACTCCGCCAGCGAATGGAATCGCTCCCTCTTACTGATCGCCCACGGTTATCGTCCCGAGTCTGCTCCTTTGGTTGCCGACCTGTTTCCTGAACAAGCCGTCTACGCCGCCCTGCTTTCAGAGGGATGGATCATCGCCAAAACCAGCTATCGCCGTAACGGCATCATCGTGGCCGACGCGATCACGGATCTCGATAACCTCCTTGATCGGGTCACCGCAGATTTTGGGCAACCCCAGCGCACCATTATCGAAGGCGATTCCATGGGCGGCACCATTGCCACCCACCTCATGGAACGCGAGGACCCGAGATACCATGGCGCCGTCGCGGTCGGAGCGGCGCTCGACCTGCGCGAGAACAACGCCACCTCGGGCGTAACCCTCACTCCGCTACGCCCCCTGATATTCATGTCGAATCGGTCTGAAATTCTCGGGCCCACGGCCTACCTCAAAGAGGTCAATCTTACCCCCGACTCGGCGAACCTCCGTCCATTTCTTGTCCGCATCGATCGGGACGGCCATGTGAACGTGAATCAAGCTGAGCGACTCACAGCCCTACGCGCTCTGAATCTTTGGCTGGATCGCGGCCGCCAAGCCTTACCCCGCGAGCAACCGTATGATGCCACCCAACCACCTTCGCCGCAGCCCAGTCGCGCAAAATTTGATCCCGACAACCGCGGTCTCGCCGCCAAAGTCAGCCACGTCTCCGCCATCTACGGCAATGTTTGGCTGGACATCCAAACGACCGATTTGAAAAAGATCGGCTTAACCCCCGGCCTATGGGCACAGCTCAAAGTTCGCGATCAGACTTATCGTGTGCGATATGGGAAAGATTTCTCGAGTGTCGAGCGCGGCCAATGGGTGATTTTCCCCAACGCCGACGGATTCTTCTGGCTGTCCCGCAATTGGGGTAACGCTGCTGAAACCGCCGATCTTCAAATGGGCGATGAAGTGCGTTTACGTCGTTTCGAACCCACCAACTGAACCTTCCTCAGAACGAGCGGCTGGGCACTTTCACCACCGCCATTCCTGCCGCGAGCGCACCGTCGATCCCGGGCAACGCATCTTCAAAAACCACACACTCCGTCGGAGCCACCGCGATTCGCATGGCCGCTTCCAGAAACATGTCGGGCGCCGGTTTCCCGCGCCCTTTGCCTACATCAGCCGGGGTAACCACGACTTGAAATAGATCGCTTAATCCCACCGCTTCGATCGTAGGCAACGCCACTTCCGCAGCACCACCGGTGGCAACCGCCACCGGCTTCGTTTGGGCGACTTCACGCGCAAAATCCACCACCGGCGTGATCAATTCAACGGAGTGCATGAGGTCGAGATAAAGCTCCTCTTTGTAGTGGGCCACTTCCTCCCCATCCACGGTGACACCATAGTGCTCTCCCAGTTTCACTGCGACCAACGGTGTCGGCATACCACCGAGCGAATAGAATAGATCCTCGTCGAGGGTCGCGCCAATTCCCGCCCGTTGCATCGCGGCATCCCATGCCCGATAGTGCACCGGCATGGAATGAATGAGCGTACCGTCCAAGTCGAAGATGTATCCGCCAAATTCGCGGTCAGGAAATTCTATATGCATAGAGATTCCTATGTCAGTCGGGGCCGCTGATTTTGACAATACCCAAACCGCCCCGACCGACTGATCGGGTCGCGATGAGGGCGGCCAGGATCAACGACGCATTCCGCGCATGAGACGCGACTTCGGCTTCACGGGCGCGGCGTCAGCCAATACTTTGGCATCAAACAAAGCGGAGTAGATGTAATCGAATCCATCGATTTGCTTGCGCTCGATTTCCGCGCCGATGAAACGCTCAATCGAACGCGCATTTCTGACATCATCCTCGGTCACCAAGGTAAACGCATCACCGGTGGATTGGGCCCGGCCCGTGCGACCGATCCGATGCACGTAATCCTCGGCGTTCTCCGGTACGTCATAATTGATGACATGGGACACGCCCGCAATATCGAGACCACGCGCCGCGATGTCGGTGGCGACGAGCACTTCAAATTTGCCCGACTTGAATCCCTGCAATGCTTCAACACGTTCCCGCTGGCTACGATCGGAGTGCATTACGGCAACCGTGTGATTATCCGCCTTCAAGCGGCGCGCGATTTTGTCCGCCCCCATCCGGGTCCGCGTAAATACGAGCACACTTTGGAAATCGGTCCGATCCATCAATTGCTGCATGAGGTCGAATTTCTGCGAGGCTACCACCGGATAAAACGCATGGGAAATCGTCTCGGCCGGTTTCCGTTGCATGCCGATTTTAACCTGCTCGGGGTTATTCAACGCCCAATCCGCCAACTTGGCGATTTCCGGAGGCAACGTGGCCGTGAAAAACAGCGTCTGACGCGATCTCGCGCACTTATCCACGATACGGCGCACGTCGGGCAAAAAGCCCATGTCCAGCATACGGTCGACTTCATCAAGCACGAGAATCTCGACGTCATTCAGATTGGTGGTGCCGTCTTCCAGTAGGTCCAGTAACCGCCCGGGAGTGGCCGCACAAATATCGACCCCACGGCGCAAATCTTCGCGCTGCTTTCCGTAGCCCACTCCACCGTAAACAATCGTCGTGGTGAGATCGGTAAATTTAGAATACTCTTGGAACGCTTCCTCAACTTGCAGGGCCAGTTCACGAGTCGGCTCGAGCACGAGGCACCGCATCCGGCCATGGCTGCCTAATTTCTGCAAAATCGGGAGCGCAAAGGCCGCCGTTTTTCCGGTTCCGGTCTGCGCAGATCCAATCACATCACGACCCGCCAGAATCAGCGGGATCGATTGCGCCTGAATCGGCGTCGGAGATTCATATCCTTTTTCCGCAACGGAAAACGCCAACGCATCATTTAAGCCCAACTTCGAAAATTCAGTGTCCTGCGCCGGGATATCCACCGGCGTCTTCGGTTTGAAAGACTCGGTTTGGGGATGCTCGAAATCATCGCGCGGGGGAGGTCCCCGGCGCTCACCGCGACCACGACCACCACTTTCACCACGACCACGGCCTTCTCCCCGTCCGCCACCTTCTCCACGACCACGGCCACCTCCCGAGGACTCATTTCTGCGTCCGCCCCGCCCACGTCGCTCGCCACCGCGGCTGCGGGAATCCTCATTCCGTGGATTTTCACCTGAGTTCTCGCCCCGCCCCGAACGTCGGCGACGATTGCGATTACCTCCCTCGGAAGTATCCGAATTGCGCGGCTTATTTCCGGTCTGAGGACCTCTTTTTTTCGAGGAGGAATTGGATTTTTTTGAGTTGCCTGGGGACTGACTCGGGGCGTCGGAAGTTGACGCAGAGGAGCGTCGGAACGCCGAAATTATCTTCTTAAACATATCTACAAAGGATCAGCAGTGTCGGTATTCGCCGGCAGAAGCAACCACGGAGATTTTGTGTCCCCAGGATCGAACCTCGACCGCCTCACGACATCCTTGATCTGAATCGACACCCTGTTCCTACTCACTCCTCTTGCCCTTCTGTGTCCACTCGTTTTCACCAGACCCGCCCGATGTCTCCCGCCAAACTGCGCCCTTTGCGCAACCGTTTGCGTCAATCTGTGCGCGACGCCGGGTTAACCGACCTATCTCCCACCGGACAGACTGCTCAAAAACCATTTTGGGAGCTGGAGCCTTCACCTGTGATAATCGATCCGAATGAATGGGACACCCTAAATCAGGCAATTAAACAACGCGCCCGCCTCACCAACGCCTTCTTGAGGGATCTGTATTCGGATCAGGACGCCCTGCGCGAAGGAATCGTCCCTCCCGAAGTCACGCTGGCGGACCCCTACTATCGACGGGCCTGCCTTGATCTGTCCCCCAACCGCGCCGCGCCCGCATCACTGATCCGTTTTGATCTCATCAAGACCACGGAGGGCTGGCAGTTCACCGAAACTCACACCAACACCCCGGTGGGGTTGAGCTATGCGATCCAAAATCGACGTTTTCTTACCCAAGAGGCCGGCGACTTTTACCGCGCGCTTCCCGAATATCATTCAATCATAAACACCCCATTGGAACTGCTGGACACGTTGCGTGAACTGGCTCCCGAACAAAGTCGCCGCCCTTCGATGGTATTTCTGACCACCGGCCCGCGTTACCCGTTCTATTCCGAACACTCGTTTCTGGCTCGGAAAATGGGACTGCGCCTGGCCCAGGGCGACGACCTTTTGGTTTCGGACAACCGGGTGTATTTCAAAACCATCGCCGGACTCGAGCGCGTGGACGTAATCTACCGGCGCGTAAACGACACCCACATCGATCCTGCCGTTTTCAATACCGACTTCGAGACGGCGGGGATTCCCGGGCTCATTCAGTGCATTCGCGCGGGCAACGTGATCGTGGCCAACGCAATTGGCTCCGGCACCGCGGAAAACCGTGCGCTACATGCCTACCTCCCCGCCTTGTCGCGCTTCTATCTGGGCGAACGATTGCTGCTGCCTTCAATTCCCACTCTACTCTGCATCGACAACGATCAAGTCGACCGTATCCTGGATAACGTAGAGCAATTCGAGCTGCACCCCACCCACTCGCCCCGGGTCGGCACTCTCCAGGAAAACCCGCCAACGCTGCGGGCCAAACGCCTCCCGAAAATCGTGCGCGAAAACGCCGCCAAGTATGTCGCGCGGCCCACACTCAAGTCTCTGCGCGCTGCGCCATCCTCCCGCGGTCAGGACGAGTTCCGATTAAGTGTATTCGCCCTCACGCGACGGGACCATGTAGCGGTTATTCCCGGTGGATTCGTGAACGTGGGTGCTCCACCCTACCCTCGGGACCGCGTGGGCAAATGCGCCGATGTAATCGTGCTCTCACAACACCGCTCCGACTCCGGTTCATTGGCCGATTTTGAATCCGACCCTAAACCCGTTGCCCCCGAGCGCACCATTCCCAGTTCACGCGTGGTTCATTCGCTTTTTTGGTTGGGACGATATTTGGAAAGAGCGGAAACCACCACTCGGATGCTTGCCATCCTCGATGATGTTTCGCTCGAAGAGATTCCCGCGCACGATCGCAAACGTTGGCTACCGCTCTGGCGCGGCCTCCTCAATGCGACCGGACACAACGATCACAAGATCGACGGCCGGGTCACTCCCGCGTCGACCCTGACCGGGGATCTCATTTGGCGTATGTCGCTGGATCGGGGGCATCCCAGCTCGCTGCTCAACACCGTGCGCTCCGCCACGAGCAACGCCCGGGAACTTCGAGAATACATCAGTCCCGAGTCCGGCAGTATCCTAACCGGCATCGATCTCAAACTAACCGATCTCGCCCGACAGTCCCCCACCTCCCGTAACCAGCCGGCCCGGGACAAACGAAATGAACTCGCCACGCGGACACTTCGCTTCGTCCACACCGAAATCAACGCGTGTTTGGCCTCGACCGCACGCACGATGTTGCAGGACGCCGGGTGGCATTTTTTGGAAATCGGCAAACAGATTGAACGAGTCACGCTAACGGCGGATACGCTCCTCCATGTATTGACGGGAGCCGCTACCGCTTCCATCATCCGCGCGCGATCGGGATCCTCCACTTTTCGGGACAATCCTGAGCTGTCAGCACTCCTGCGCATGCTGGGCTCCCAGGATGCCTACCGCCGACTCTACCATCGTCGAAGCCAACCCCTGCTCGTCGCGCAACTGCTGATTCAACAAACCAGTGCTCCCCGGAGCATTCTGCACAACCTGCGCGAAATCTCGCAAAACCTGCAGGGCATCCACGAATCCGCCCGAGGCAGCCATTCGACGCTCCTGCAAAACGAACTCCACCACCGTATCACTAAAATAACTACATTGAATCTTGCGCCGTTTTTCACGGAACACCCGGCCGGGCCGAAGGAAAACGGACTGGAGGGAGTATTGGATGAAATCGTGGAGAGCATTGGCACACTGCATCAGCTGTTCGAAGACCACTACTTCAGCCATCAAGCTCGCTTCGGCGATGAACATGATCAATCCGAACTCGGGCTATGATCCGCAATTGCACGTTAAGCGCAGCAGTTGCCCGAACCGGCCGGCCCACCGTTGACCCGGCCGCCCGGCCGTATCTACCTGAGCACCATGCCAACCCCTCGTGTTTCTCTTCAGCTTTGGTCTCTCCGGGATCAGGTCGCCCAGGACTTCGCCACCACTGTCAACCACGTTGCTAAGATCGGTTTCGCCGGCGTGGAGACAGCCGGGTTTGGAAATCTTGAAGCACCGGACGCCGCGGCCGCCATCAAGGATGCCGGGCTCGTCGTTTCGGGCATGCACGTGGGTATCGACCGACTACGCGGCGAATTCAACGCAGTCATCAACGAGGCCCTGTGGTGCGATACCCGGGATATCATTTGCCCCTTCTGGCCGGTTGATCACTTCCGATCCGCCAAGGCGTGCCGAACCATTGGCGCGGAGCTCAACGAGATCGGCGCGAGACTCCGTGGTATGGGATTTCGATTCCACTACCACAATCACGCTCATGAAATCGCCGAGCAAGATGGTCGGCCGGGCATCGACTGGCTTCTCGATCACGCTACTCCGGGAAACGTGTCCTTCGAGGCCGATGTTTATTGGGTCCAGGCAGGTGGACTCGATCCCGCTCAAGTGATCCGTGAACACGGTCGGCGCATCCAGCTCCTCCACATCAAAGACGAGGCCGAAATCGGTTCGGGGCCCGTCAATTTCACACCCATATTCGAATCCGCCGAGAGCATCGGAGCGGTGGAATGGTATGTTCTGGAAATCGAAAAGTATCACCACGACCCGGTCGAATCAGCCCGACTTTCGTTCGAACAAATGCGTGCTTGGGGCAAAGCCTGATCCCACCCCGATTTACCCCCACTCTTTCATGCCCAAGTCCAAAAAATCTTTCAATATTGCGGTCATTGGTGCGGGCGCCATCGGCGTCGACCACATCCGTAGTTTCCAACAACACCCCGCCGCCCGCGTCGTCGCACTGGCCGAAGTATCGACAACCCGCGGCCAGGAAGCCGCGGACACTTTTGGAATTCCAAACCTCGTCACCGACTATCACGAACTGCTTGGTCGCAACGACATTGATGTGGTGTCCATAGCACTGCCGAATTTTCTCCATGCCACCGCAGGCATCGAAGCCTTGCGGGCCGGCAAGCACGTCATGGTCGACAAACCCATGGCGACAAATGCCAAAGATGCCGCCAAATTGATCGCGACCGCGAAAAAGTACCGTCGCCGTTTGATGGTGGGTCAAAACATGCGCTTCACACCCGAGGTGCAGACCGCCCGCCACCTGATAAATCAGGGAAAACTCGGCGACGTCTATCATGCAAAAACCTGTTGGACGCGCCGCAGTGGCATCCCGCGAATTGGTTCATGGTTCACCCAAAAACAATTCGCCGGCGGAGGCTGCGCCTACGATATCGGCGTGCATGCGCTGGATCGCGCTTTGTTCTTAATGGGAGAATTTGAAGCGGCGGCGGTCAGCGGCCAGACCTTCTCGCAACTCGGCCCCCTCGGCCGCGGTGACGGCAACTGGGGCAAGGGCGAAATCGATCAGAAAGCCCCGTTCGACGTCGATGATTTGGCCGTCGCCCTTATCAAATTGAAAAGTGGACGCACCGTTCTGCTCGAAGCCTCGTGGGCGGCGCATATTCCCCAACACGAGGTTTTCACCTCGCAGATTTTTGGCACCGATGCCGGCGTGACCCTAAATCCACTGCGCCTCACCCGTCCCAGTCGCTCAGGCTACATTACCGAAGAGATTACGGCCACTACTCCCCTCGTAAATGAAAACCGTATGGTGCACTTTATTGATGTACTCCTCAGCAAGGTGGAACCCTACGTGAAGCCCAGTGAATCGTTGGCCGTGCAAAAGATTCTCGATGCGATCTATAAATCCGCGCAATCCGGGCGAGAAGTTCGCATTCGGTAACTCGTGGCCACTGGGCCGGGCCGAGCTCGAACGCATTGCAGCTGCGGGGTGAGGGGCCGTTAATCCCCGTATGGCCACTATTCCGTTTTTCTGGATCGACGCTTTTACCAACCAACCCTTCGCCGGAAACCCCGCCGGAGTATGCCCGCTCGAAACTTGGCTGCCTGATGAGAAGCTTCAACAGATGGCGCTTCAGCACGGTCTGGCGGAAACCGCATTTTTCGTTCCGCAATCCAACGGGAGCTTTCATCTGCGGTGGTTTACGCCCGCTCGGGAAGTGGATCTCTGTGGACACGCGACGCTCGCGTCGGCAGCCGTGCTTTTCGGCCAGAACGACAGCATCAACGAGGTTACGTTTACTTCGCAGAGTGGTCCTTTATCCGTTCGTCGCACTCCCCGGGGGCGATTCGAATTGGACTTCCCCAGCCGGCCTCCCGTCGAAATCGAAGACCACGATGCGATGGCAGAGTTACTCGCTGCACTGGATATCGATCGGGCGGAGTGGATCGGAAAATCCCGCGACTACTTTATTGTCCTGCCCGATCAGGCGGCGGTCGCTAGCCTCGCCCCCGATTTTCAGCGGATGGTCAAATTTGATACGGAATCCGTGATCGTCACCGCACCGGGCACCGATCGGGATTTCGTTTCGCGCAATTTCGCTCCCGGCTACGGCATCGATGAAGATCCGGTAACCGGTTCGGCTCACTGCACACTCGCCCCCTATTGGGCGAATCGACTCGGGAACACCTCGTTGACCGCTCGACAAATTTCCACCCGAGGGGGTGAACTTTGGTGCACGGTTGAGGGTGATCGCGTCAAAATCGCGGGAGATGCGGTAACCTACTTACAGGGCCAGATATTCATCTGACCGCAGACGGCCACTTTTAGCCCAATCCGTTTTGCATCACCCAGCGCACCAAGCTGGCGACTTCCCGCACGCCCAATTTCTCCATGATGTTGGCGCGGTGCTTCTCGACCGTCCGGGTGCTAAGATCGAGGTCCGAGGCCACTTCCTTGGATGACCGCCCAGCGGAAACCAAAATGGCAACTTCAAGTTCCCGCGCGGACAACGCCGAAGGCGGCACATCACTCGCTGGAGGAAATTTACCACCCACAAAACTAGAGTCTGCTTGGACATGACTGGCGAAGAACATCCCCCCTGCCATGACCGTATCAATCGCCTGAATCACATAAGCCAACGGCGCTGTCTTATCGACAAAACCAGCCACGCCCAGACGCATCAATTTGCCGGGCAGAGAAGGCTCCGCGTGCCCCGTAAGGACGAGAACCTTCACGTCATTGTGCACCGCTAACAGTTCACCCACAATATCGAGGCCATGCTTTCCGGGGAGTTGGAGATCCACCAAAAAAAGCTCCGGCGGGTTATTCAAACAGGCCTGGAGACCCACCGCGCCATCGGCATAATCCTCCACCATTTTCCATCCCTTGCGCTTCTCCAACGAGCGCTTCAACAGCTGTCGAAACACGGTCTCATCCTCAATGAGAATGACGTGGGGAGGCTTTTCACTGTTTGGGGAATCGGGAGGAAACACCGAAATAAGCAGGAAATACTTGGATCTTTCTGTAGAGCCTCTACCTCTGTCGGCAAGCGCTGTCTTACGTAATTCTACGCATTCACCTTTTTCCCCCAAAAAAAGCCTGAATTACTCCCGAATAAGGAAGTTTAGGGCGATTTTTCATCAATTTGGCGCATTTTTACCCGTCCGTCGGCGAATTCCGCTTCATAATCACGGGTCTTCTGGACGTCCGCTTTCTTCATTACCGGCCGATTTTGTGCATCACGCATAACCACAAACCCGCGATTGAGCGTAGCCTGGGGACTCACCGATTGGAGCCGTTTCCACAAACTCAGCAACCGGTGGGACTCAAATTCGACCCGACGCTCCGGTGACTGCGCCGCCAGGGCAGACTGTGCCTGCAATAATTGATGGCGGTTTTTTCCCAGCGAGCTCGCCAGCCCTGTCCTAAGCCGAGTGGCCAATTCGTCCCGCCGAAACCACCCTTGCTCAATCTGGGCTCGCGGAGTGAGCAAACGGAGTCGATTCCGTAAACCGCCAATCACCGCCACGGCGTTTTCCCGGGCCCGGCTGACGGACCCGGCCAGATCCTCCCGCGCAGCGTCCAACCGGTCGCACATTTCGGCATACGAACTGGAAATCAGTTCAGCGGCCCCGCTGGGAGTTTCCGCCCGCACATC
>CBFHXU010000037.1:12231-21457 GCA_965659875.1 uncultured Opitutaceae bacterium | reverse complement strand
CGTTCCTTCGATCGCTTCGTGCCCGTAGTTGTAGGCCCAGGAAGTCAGAAAAAGACTGCGGATGAGATTGGTCAGAAACGCGAACGCCATCGCCGCCGCGACCAACGCAATTTTCTTCCACAACTTGCCCAAAAACACCGCGGCCAAAAACGAACCGGCAAACAAACAAGCCGTCAGCGATCGAATTCCCGAACATGCCTGCTCGACGCCCACCCGATTGTCCGTGCCATCGGCGAGAGGCGGCAAAACCAATACGTGGCCTTCCTGCTGCAAGGGCAAACCGAGCACATCAAATGTAAAGAAGACCACCGTCACGACCTTGTTCAGCAGGAACAGACTGAGCTGGTTTTCGAGCACGGAAACCATCGGCGCCGAGACCAGCCAAACCAAAGCCGGAAACAAAAACAACAGCGTCAGCTTCAACCGGGCATCGTCCAGCATTCCACCCGCTTCCGGAGACTCGGCATCAGGAGCATTCACAAACAACAAACTTAGCACGATCGCCCCCGTGCCCATTGATAGCGCCAACGAACCCGGATGCGAAGGCCCCGCGCCCGCCCGATAAAATGCGCCGAGCAAAAACATCAGAGCGCCTCCCAACATCGCCCCGAAAATGAGTAAATTGAGCACCCACTTTTGCCAGCCCGTCGTCCGCACACTTGAGGGCCCGGAACAGCTCGCGACCGCCCGCTGAATATCCGCCCAACGCTCATGCACCACGTAGCCGACAAATATCGGCACCAACCAACCGAAGCCGTAATCCTCCCGATTTGACCACCAGTGCGAATGATCCCACGCCACAAACGCCATGAACCCGCCGCTCAGCAGCAGTGCCAACATGAATGGCAAAGTCAGGGTCTCGACCCCGCGATTCCAGTAGGATTTCAGCATGAAAGCCGCGACTCTCACCCCAGCCCCGCACACCTGCCAGTCAAAATTACCCCACCCCCACTACCTGCCATCCCCCGCAACGCTGAACCGCTCCGAAACTTTAACCAATATGGTTAAAGTTTTACGGTTATAGTTGATAATGTTTATATTATGTAATCCATTTTGGGGTGTTTCGGAGCCTTCTCCTTGGCTACGCCGCGGCGTCTGTCCGGGTGCGATGGCGGCGGAAATAGTCACCCACCGTCGGGTCAGCGGGAGGCGTCTGATCTGCCTGCGGCTGGCTTAAATCGCGTTGAAGACGAGGGAGGCGTTGGTGCCGCCGAATCCAAAGCTGTTGGCCAGGGCCGCTCGGACTTCTTTCTTCACCGCTTGATTGGGCGTCACGTTAAGGCCGGTGGCTTCCACGACCGGATCAAGATTCTCGATATTGATCGACGGGGAGATCACGCCGGTTTCGATGGCCTTGACTGCGGTAAATGCGCCCATCGATCCCGCCGCGCCCAAAAGGTGACCCGTCATGGATTTTACGCCACTCACGTGAAGGTTCGCTTTGTTGTCGGCGAACACACTCGCGATCGCGCCGGCTTCCTCGCCGTCGCCGCCGGGAGTTGAGGTCGCGTGGGCCGCGACGAAATCAATCGCATCCGGAGCGAGTTCCGCGGAATCCAAGGCCGCACGCATCGAGCGTTGGGAGCCTTCGCCTCCCGGCGAAAGCGAGGAGAGGTGAAAAGCATCGGCGGAGGCACCGTATCCACTGAGTTCCGCGTAGATCTTCGCGCCGCGAGCGCGCGCATGTTCCAGCTCTTCGAGCACGAACACGACGGCACCTTCCGATAAAACGAAGCCGTCCCGGCCGGCATCGTAAGGACGCGAGGCTGCCGTCGGATCGTCATTACGCGTCGACAGCGCCCGCATGCGCGCGAAGGCGCCGACTGCCAATGGGGTGACGGTTGATTCAGCTCCGCCGGCAATCATCAGGTCCGTATCACCGCGAGCGATGGACGAAGCGGCTTCCCCCAGCGAATGACCGGAGGTCGCACAGGCGGATGCGACCGCCATATTGGGACCACGCAGGTTCAGCAGCAGGCTGACCTGGCCCGCGAGTAAATTGGGGGCGATTTGAATAATAAAGAACGGCGAGATCTTCCGAAAACCCGATTCTCGCCACGTATCCTGCGTCGCTTCGATTTCGGGCAGTCCGCCCAATCCCACGCCCAGGTTTACACCCATGCGGTCGGCATTGAGTTGAGCACGTTGAGCATCGAGACCGGCATCCGTGTAGGCATCGACCGCCGCGGCTACCCCGAGGTGAGTGAAGCGACCGAATTTCTTCACGTCCTTGCGGTTAAAATACTCCCTAAGCTCCGGACGCTCATCGCCATAGGGGCGAAGCGGTTGGGCCAACGCCGCCCCCGGATCAAAGCCATCGACTTCACCGGCAATCTTGGCCGGACAGTCCGTGGCATCAAATCGCGTAATCGGTCCAATGCCCGAACGGCCCGCGATCAGCCCTGCCCAAGTGTCTTGGGCCGAGAGCCCGACGGGCGTTACGGCGCCCAGACCCGTTACCACTACGCGACGATGTGCTTGCATTACTTTCATAACAAAAGGTCACCCGTGAGTGATGGTTTGCCAAATGTCAGGCTCAGAATTTTTTCGAAGGCGCGACCGTCCTCCTCCTCCTCCCGGGTTCATTTGGACCCCATTTACCGGTTTTGACATCCCTCCCCCCTCTACTTTGACTCCCCGCCCCTAACATGGACCAGCTACACGCATACTGGCGGATGGAATACATCGATTCGCCCCAGTTCTCCGACTCCGGTCGGCCTTTCAGTGACCTCCCGGCGCTCAACGACGACCGGGCCGCGTTGATCGTGCACCGTTCCCCGCTTTCCTGCCTGATGCTCAACCGCTATCCCTACAATCCGGGCCACTTGCTCGCGATCCCGTTTCGCGAAGTCAGCGATCTGGAGGAACTCACCCCGGAGGAATCGGCTGACCTCATGGCTGTGATTACGCTGGGCAAACGTATCGTCCAAGCCGCCCTGCATCCGGACGGTTTCAATGTAGGTTTCAACCTCGGCTCGGCCGCCGGCGGCAGCATCGCCCACCTCCACGGCCACGTCGTGCCGCGTTGGAATGGGGACACCAACTTCATGCCCGTGCTCGGCCAAACGCGCACGCTGCCGCAAGCTCTCGAATCAACTTGGGAAAAGCTGCGCGATACCGCGGCCGAGTTGACGGCTGCCCCTCGGGACTAATCTCCCGCTACCTGCCGGACCTACCTGCCATGGCTGCCAAGACGCTCTATTTTTCGAACCCTCGCCACTTGAACCAACTGTTCGCGGGGCATCCGGGAAATCTGGATTACGCCGAATCTGCGCTTAAAGCGAAACTCACCACGCGCGAAGATTGGCTGAAAATTGAAGGAGACGAATCCACGATCTCGCAGGTCGAGACCCTCTTCAACTATCTCGATCAAGCGCGCGAACAAGGCGTGTTGATTCGCACGCCGGACTTCAACCGCTTCGTCGATCTGGTCGCGCAAAACAAATCGGACGAGCTGCGTTCGCTGTTCGAAGATCCGATGGTCATCAAAACGCGGCGCAAATCGATCGTGCCCAAAACGCTCGGGCAAAAACTCTACCTGCAATCGATGCACCGTTGTCCGGTGGTATTTGGCATCGGCCCCGCCGGCACCGGCAAAACCTACCTCGCGGTCGCCCGGGCAATTTCAGCGCTGCTCAACCACGAAGTCGAAAAGGTGATCCTCACTCGCCCGGCGGTGGAAGCCGGCGAAGCGTTGGGTTTCCTTCCCGGTGACCTGCAGGAGAAGATCCTGCCTTACCTCCGGCCGCTCTACGATGCGATGGCCGACATGCTTACATCCGAAGAGGTGGCCCGGCTCACCGAAAAGGGGATCATCGAAATCGCCCCGCTTGCCTACATGCGGGGTCGCACCCTTTCGCACGCCTACGTCATTCTCGATGAGGCCCAGAATACGACTTCTGAGCAAATGATGATGTTTTTGACCCGCCTGGGCGAAGATTCGCGCATGATCATCACCGGAGACACCACCCAGGTGGACTTGCCGCGTTCCAAAAACTCCGGCCTCCTCGAGGTCGAACAGGTTCTGCAAAACGTTGAAGGAAAATCATTTCACCGCTTTAGCGGCGCCGATGTGGTGCGTCATCCCATTGTGCAACGCATCATCGAAGCCTACGACCAGTTTCACAATCCGATGAACGCTGAGCAACCTCCCGCGTCTGACGCCTAAGAGAGAACACCCACCACTCGACTCGACCCGTGTCCCTTCTACCTAAACTCAAGCTGCTGCGCGGCGGCACCAGCCGCCGCAAGCGCAAGCGCGAAGCCCCCCCGGGGTTGATCCAGTTCTTTGAACAAAGCCGAGTCGTGGCCGGATTCATCTTCGTGGTCACGGTCGCGGCTATTGTGCTCATCAGCTCGGTCGGAATCAGCACTCTGGATACCCCCGTACAGACGAATCAAACCGCCACCGTGCGGATCGTCGCCAATGAAACGTTCTCGTATGAGAGCGCTGAACTCACCCGACTGCAGCGCGAGCAAGTGCGTGATCGCACTCCCCCTGTCTATCGTCTGGAACTCGAACCGCTGCGCCAATTCGAAATCCATATTGAAGATCTGCTCCTCGCTTTCGAAACATTCGAAACCGATTTCCCCGACGAAACCGCGGAATCACCCGAAGCGCTGCTTCGGCTCAACAACATTACCGCCGAATTCAACGCCAAGGGACCGTATCGCACCAACCCGGCCGACATGAAAGCGCTGTTGGGTTTGGGTGATCGACAACAACGTTTCACCGTCGTCGAAAACGCCTTGCTCGTATTGCGCGACATCTACGAACAGGGGGTTCATGATGGCGGCAGTCTGGCGGCTTCCACCAATTCCAGCGATGTGACGGTGTTCCAAATTTCGCAGGAAGACGGCGTTTCCAATCAAGCGGTCGAATCACTCGAGAAAGCCCTCACCCTCCTGCGCATCAATTTGAATGCCGAGGGCATTGGCCGCCAAACCACGTTTTCCCTCTTTCGTATTTTTCGCAATGGGGTGACCCCCAATCTGATCTTCGATCAGGATGCGACCACCGCCCTGCAAGCATCGGCTATCGAGAGCTTGGAACCCGTCATGGTCACGGTCGAGCGCGGGCAAACCATCCTCGAACCGGGTATTCGCGTGACGGCTGAGCAACACGAGATGTTGGTCGCCCACCGTGAAATCGTGCTGCAGTCGGGCGAGGCGAGAATCGACGAAGGGTTACAGCTCTTCGGCCGGGTGCTGCTCGTGCTCGCGATGCTGTTTGCCTGCACGATCTACATTCGGCTGAAGGATCTCGAAACGTTGCACAGCAACAGCCGACTCGGTCTCCTGGGACTCGTCGTAATGCTCAACCTGGCCGCGGTGCGCGCGAGTTACGAATTGGCTTCCATGCCATTCTTCATCGAACACCCCGAACTCGCCGCGATCCTCCCCTATATTGCTCCGACCGCCCTGGCCCCGGTGATCGTCGCGATTCTGATCGAAACCGGATCCGCCGTTTTCATGGCCCTGTTGATTTCGATCTTCACCGGCGTGATCTATGGCAACCGCATGGACCTGCTCGTGCTCACGTTCCTCGCTTCGATGGTCGCGGTATTGAGTTCCCGGCAAACGCGCAAGCGCGGTGCAATCGTGCGCGCCACCACCCTCGGCGGTGTGGTCGTGGCAACGTTCGCCTTGCTGATCGGTGTGGTGGATCAACTGCCACCGGTCAGCGTGCTCCAGCAGATGGGCGCAGGACTGGCAACGGGTATGCTAACCGGTGTGGTCGTAGTGGGACTATTACCGCTGCTCGAGTCGTTATTCAAACGCACGACCGACATCACCATGCTCGAGCTGACGGACTATAATCATCCCTTGCTCCGGCGGATGCAGATGGAAGCGCCCGGCACCTACCATCACTCGTTGGTCGTCGCCCAATTGGCGGAAAACGCGGCAGACGCCATTGGGGCAAGTTCCCTGCGCGCCCGGGTTTGCGCCCTGTTCCACGATATCGGCAAAATGGTGAAGCCCGAATACTTCACGGAAAATCAGCGCGAGGATGTTAATCCTCACGATTTCAACAATCCCTCCCTCTCGGCTCTCATCATCAAGAGCCACGTTAAAGAAGGCGTGGACCTTGCGCTGCAACATCACCTGCCACGGGTCGTCCTCAACGTAATCCGCCAACACCACGGCACGTCGCTGATTCGATACTTCTTCTACCAAGCCGTGGGGGCGACCAAATCTTCGTCCGATTCTCGGCCACCCTACGATCCCGGAAAGTCAACCCCGCCCCTGCCCGGACTCGAACCGGTCCCGGTCAGTGAAGCCACTTATCGCTATGACGGTCCCCGCCCCCAATTCAAAGAGTCGGCCATCATCCTCCTCGCCGATAGCTGTGAGGCGGCCTCGCGATCCCTGAAAAAAGTCTCCCCGCAGAGTCTCGGTGAACTGATTGATAAAGTGGTCGGTGATCACATCGCTGACGGCCAACTCGACGAGTCACCTCTCACCTTCGCGGAGATTACCAAGATCAAGAGTAGCTTTAACTTTACCCTGCTCAACATGCTGCACTCTCGGATTTCGTATCCGGCCGACGGTAAAGATAAGGACAAGGACAACCGCGCTCCGATCGCCGCGGCGGCAGAATAAAGGGGCCGCGCCTTCGGAATTCAGGATTCCCGTCCCCGCAAGTTTCGTGTTAACTCACTGCCGTGATCCGCGAGATCAATATCAGCAATCAGCACCCCCGCCTCCGAATTGATAAAAAGGCGATCCGCGATGCTGTGCACCTCCTGGACGAACACGCGAATCGCTTTATGGACGGTCCCCTACCGGGTGAACTCTCGATCGTATTCCTGACCGACTCCGCCATCGCCCGTCTCCACGACGATTTTCTCGATGATGACACCACGACCGACGTCATCACCTTTGCCGGTGAACCGGCCTTTGGCACCGCCGGCGAGATCTGCGTCTCCGCTGACACCGCCGCAACGTATGCCGCAAAACACGGCCACGATTTCAGCACGGAGCTGACGCTCTACATCGTCCACGGCTGGCTCCACCTGGCCGGCTACGACGACCTCGAACCCACCAAGAAACGCCGCATGCGGGCTGCTGAAAAACGCGCTCTGGGCATATGTTCGGATCAGGGCTCAAATCCTCGTTTCGAACTCAAGAGCTGAGGGCGCGGCAGTTGCCTGCCGATCTGCATAAGGTCCGAAAGATTCAAAAAATACCTGTCATTTCGAAGATACCTCGTAGTTCAACTTGCGGTGATGCTTCGGACTGCCACCCTGCTTCGAACTCATGCCGACGCCGACCAAGTTAACTTCCTTTCGTAACGCATTCCTTTCCGGTTTGGTGCTCCTCGCGCCACTGGCGGTGACTTGGGTGGTCTTCACGTGGTTGGTCGATCGGGTGGGCGGGCAGTTCAAACCGCTGTTCTTTTTCGCGGTTCCCGAGATCCTGCGGAACAATCCCAACCTCACTCTCTTGTGGGACATTTCGGCGACGGTGCTCGTCATCCTCCTCATCGCGATCCTCGGATTCGTTTCAAGGTGGGTTTTAACCCGATATTTCACGCAGCTGACTGAGCGGTTCATTAACAATATCCCCGGCATCGGTGCAGTCTATCGCACGGTCAAACAGATCGTGGACACGTTCTCCGCCCAAAAACGCAATGTCTTCGAAAAGGTGGTCATGGTTGAATACCCAGCTCCCGGATCGTTCGTGCTCGGGTTCCTCACCAACCGAGCCAACGGCGAGGTGCAAAGCCGCACCGAGCATGAAATGTGGACCGTATTCGTGCCGACCACCCCTAACCCGACCTCCGGCTTCCTTATCTTTTACCAAAAGAAAAACGTCATCGAGATGGACATGTCCGTCAGTGAGGCGATGAAGTTGATCATTTCGGGCGGTTCCGTCGTCCCCTCCTGGCCCGCCACAGATTCTCCAACCCTATCCGAGGGCGAAACCAAGCCCGTCGCATCCTGATTCGTGGCCGGACCCACGCTGCAGACCGAGGCATTTATTCTGCATCGGACCTCCCCCAAAGAGGCCTTTCAGCCGTTTACCGCTTATTCGGCCGAACACGGGACTCTGCGCATTCTGCAACGCATTCCTCGCAAGGCGACGCCCGCCCACACCCCTCTCGATCTCTTCGATCGCGCCGCCTTGATTTTGGATTCGGGTTCGGCGGGCACCTGGTTTGTGAAGGAGGTGCGGGTGCAGGAAAGGTTCGCCGCGATCGGCGCTAACTATCGCCGACTTCAACATGCGGTGAACTTCTCCGCGCTCATCGCCCGCAATCCCGTCCACGAAGAAAGCCGCGACTCGGTCTTCACCCTACTCCAAACGGCGTTCACCGCATTCGGCTCGACCGATCGCCCGGACATCGTGGGATTCAAGAGCTTCTATTGCTTCGCCCGCGATGAAGGCTATCCGATCAAGGAACACTGGTTCCCGACTTTACTGCGCGACGACCGCAGCGCAGTGGCGACTTTACTCAACCAACCCGTCGCCGATCAAAGTCTTCCCCCCGACGGTGTGGCCCGCCTTTACCAAAAACTGGAAGACTACCTCCGCGGTCACACGGATATTCTGGTGGATTAATCGCTACCCAGTCTCGTTCCTATTTCGCTATGCACTACGATCTCGCCGCCCGCACTGCCCGCCTGAGTGTCGGAGAATTGGCGGATTTTGTGATCGGTCCCCGCGATAGCAGTGAGGGTTCCACCGGCATTTGGCGCGCTCAGCTCGGATCGCATTGGCACCGCGAAATGCAGCAACAGACCACGTCGGAAAACGGGGCCGCTAAATTCGAAATCCCCATCGAGGGTGCGGTCGTGCATCGCGGCTGGAACATCACCATCACCGGTCGTATCGACCAGTGGGTGCCCGAAGGGAAAACGGTCGTCTTACGGGAGATCAAAACCCTCACCCGCGCGGTGCCCATTCCCGAGCCCGAGTTGCGCGCCGAATACCCTGCCTACTTCGCCCAACTTGCCACCTACCTGTCGCTCCGACGCATCGAGGCACCCGAAACTCCCCTGCGCGGCGAACTGGTTTTCGTGGAAACGGGTAACGGACTTTCGCAAACGATCACATTTACCCGCGAAGACGAAGTGCTTTTCGAAACGCGGCTTGAGCGGCTGGCGCACTTCCTGCATCTCAATCTTCAAGCGCTGGAACGTCGGCAAAATCTCGTTTTCGCCCCCGCCTTCACCGACCTGCGTCCCGGGCAGGAAGACACCCAAGCCCACCTCTCTCAAGC
>CBFHXU010000037.1:0-12221 GCA_965659875.1 uncultured Opitutaceae bacterium | reverse complement strand
AGCCCTGGCCGAGAAATCCATCGTGACCTTCGAAGCGCCCACGGGATTCGGCAAAACGGGTGTCATGCTGGAGACGGCCTTGGCCGCGCTCAAGTCGGCCCAATGCGACCGCGTCGTATACGTCACCAGCAAGTCCACCGGCCAACTCCAAGTCGTCTCCACCCTCAACCACATGACGTCCAGCTCCCCGCCTGATTGTCATATGCTAAGTGACAAACACAGGGAGGGAATGGTGGCTGATTGTCATATGCTAAGTGACAATCTGGCAGGCGAATTCGAGGGGGTGCAGATGGGGTTGGGGGTGTGGCACGTGCGCAACAAGCGGGAGCATTGTGTGAATCACACGTTTCATTGTGTGCGCGATGAATGCCGTTTCATTCAGGATCTGGAGGCCCGCTGGCCGCAAAGTGGCCTCGATCGCTTCCATCTTTTTACGGCCGAATCCCGGGAACTCGCGGCGTTGAGGCAGGCCGGAAAAAATACGCACATCTGCCCCTACGAAATCACCCGCACGGCGCTCGCCTTCCAGGACGTGTGGGTCGGCGACTACAACTACATCTTCGCGCCGCGCAATCGGTCACTGTTTGAAAATCAGCCGGGCTGGAACCCCGCTCGCACGATGCTCATCGTCGACGAGGCTCACAATCTGTCCTCGCGCGTGGCGGACGCCCATTCCCACCAACTCGAGGGCAATGCGTTGCGCGCGGTGTTGGCGGAATTGGACCATCAACGCGTATCCAGTGAACTACTACGTGCGTGGGAAACCCTGACGTTACTCGTCGCGGGGCTGCGGGCGACGGACGCCATGGACATGGTGATGGAAGACGACCTGACCGACGCTTTGGCCCGCGTAACCGAGCTCCTCGCGGTTACCCCCATGGACTATGCGGCGCTGGGTCCCGAACTTTCCGAAACAATCTGGCGACCGGCCGAACTCACGGCCTGGCTGGCAGACACCACCATCACGAAACTGCTCTGGGCGCCTCGCGACGGCGAGGTGCACTTCACGTGTCTCGATGCTGCACCGGTAATTGGCGCGACCCTGAGGACTTTCGGGCGGGTTGTGCTGGCGAGTGCCACGGTAGGACCGGATCAAGCGGTATCAACTTCCCTGGGACTCGAGCCCGCTGAACTCGGGCGAGTCGATGCCATCACCCCGTGGCGAGATGGTGCCTACGACGTGGCGGTGGATTTGCGAGTGGATACCCGTTATCAACAACGCGCGAAGCACTACCGCACCACCGCAGCGACGATCGCCCGCCTGTGCGGGGCCGCGGATCGCGGCGTGGTGGTATTTTTTTCCAGCTATCGTTACGCGCAGACCATCAGTGATGCCATGGAGGCAGCCGAACCCGGTATCCGCGTGGCGCTGCAACCACGTTTGCAGGACCTCGCCGCTCAGACCCAATGGGTGGAGCAGTCCATCGCGTTGTCGGATGTGATGTTTCTTGTGCTCGGCAGCAGTTTTGCGGAAGGCATCGATTTACTGGGCGGACGCATCTCCCACGCCATGGTGGTGGGACCGGCGTTACCGGAGTTGAACGCCCGTCAACGCGCCTGGATGGCGGAGTTGGAACGATCGCCTGAAACCAAGGATCGCGCTTTTGACCAAGTCTATCGGGTGCCGGGTCTGCAAAAAGTAAATCAGGGACTCGGCCGTTTGGTACGCGCCCCCGGCCACCAGACGCGGGTATTGCTACATTGTCAGCGGTTCATCGATCCCGCCTACGCAACCCTACTGGCCAAAGATTATCAGTTTGGCACCCATATCCCCGATGATGAGGCGCTCACCGATTGGCTGCAGTAGCTAGCGGTTTCACGGCCTGAGCGAGAGGCTACGCAAGTGTGCGTATGGAGGGAATCCCCCATATGCAATATGGTGGCAATGGCCCAATTCCGGGCCACGACCCACGTATTGTCATGTTAAACTTCACTCGACCCACCCTACTACGCGCCGCGGCCACCTTGGTCGGAGCGCTTTTGTTTGCTACCGGAGTCCAAGCCCAGGCCGATCTGGCCGGTCGCTATATCGGCTCCATGAACACCCAGGTTTCCGCCGGGCCCCTCAATTTGGAATCAGGATTCGGCGTCTACATCGCCGACGTCGATGCCAGCGGTGCGATCAATTTCAACCAAGGTGCTTTGACCGGCACCGTGACCGCCGGCGGCGCCGTTACCTTCACCGGTGGCTCCCAACTGGCCAACCTCGCCATCACTACCGCCACGATCGCAAATGGCACCTTGAGCTCCGCTTACGGCGGACTGGTGGGCAATGGCACCACACGTTACAAGATCAACGCCAGCACTGGGTTTACCGCATCGGGCGGCGGTTCCGGTGGAGGTGGCTCCGGAGGCGGCAGCGGCGGCGGAGGATCGGGCGGCGGCAGCTCCGGTGATCTGCTCGCTTACTACTCCTTCGACGACGCTCAAAACCTCCTCAAAGACGATTCCGGCCGTGGGGTCGACCTGAGCGCGGTCGGCGGATCCGTAACCGCAATTCCCGGAGGGGCCGTGAATGGCGCGATGTTGACCAATCAAGTGCGTCTGCGGGCATTGGTAAACCAAAGCTTCAGCTCGGAAACAGTCTCCATCTCTTACTTCGTTCGTCCACGCGGAACTGGGAACTGGAACCCCCGGATGGTAGCCGTATTAAAGCCCGGCACCTCCAACCATCACTATGGCACCTTCCTTGACGGTTCCGACGCATCGGCCCCACGTCGATTCGCCAGTTATTATGAGTCAAATCGCGGAGTGATCAACTACTCGCCCGAGTCAGCCGCATTGGAAACGGCTTCCGCGGGACCTTGGCGGCACATCGCGATGACCCATGACGGCAGTATTCTAAAACTTTATTTGGATGGTGAAGAAGTAGTAAGCGAGTCCGCCCAACCCCTCCGATCATTCACCAGCGCGATGCTCTCCATCGCCGGAGCCGACAACGGCCTCGATCTGTTCACCGGCGAATTTGATGAAATTCGCATCTACAATCGCGCCATCACCGCTGCGGAGATCACGACCCTTTCCGCCGGTGGCGCCGTCGGTGAGGCGGGAGACGACACCGGATCGACCGGTTCCATTTCGGCCGATGTGATCGCCGCTCCCAATAACCTGGTCGGCTTCCGCAACCGGGTCGGTCAATCGCTCCAATTTTCGGTGACCGGCTCCACCTCCGGTTCGGTCTGGGGTTCGGGTGTTTACACCGACGACAGTTCGGTGGCCGTTGCCGCCGTCCATGCCGGTGTCGTCGCTCCCGGCCAGACCGCTGAAGTCACGATTAACATCCAGGCCGGACAATCATCCTACACCGCCTCCACCGCCAACGGCGTCACTTCGCGGAGTTGGAACAGTTGGGGTGGCTCCTACTCCTTTGCCGACGCGTCCAACGTCGCGATCGGCCAAGTCGCCACGGCGGCGCCGGCGGTCGACTCAAATTTCACGATCGCCAACTTCAGTTCTGCTCTCGGCCAGCGCCTGGTTCTCCCCATCCAGATCGATGGCATCGGACCGTTTGCCTACCAATGGTTCCTCAACGGAGTCGCCATCAACGGTGCCACCGCAAACCCCTACGTGATCCCTCAAGTCACGAGTGCGTCCGCCGGCACCTACACGGTCAACGTGACCAATATCATCGGTACCACCACGTTCACCGCCGGCACGGTTGCCGTGAACGGGGTAGGCGCTCCGGTGTTGACCCTGCAGCCCTTCGACAAAGTGGTCGCACCCGGCGGCACCTTCGCCCTCGCCGCTTCCGCCGTCGGCGCCAACCTGTCCTACCAATGGTATCTCAACGGTGGCCTGCTCTCGGGTGAAACCGGATCCATCCTGCTGCGCAACAACGCCAACTCAGGTGATGCCGGCCAATACACGGTGCGTGTCACCAACAGCAGCGGCACGATCACTTCGCAGGCCTCCACGGTCTCACTAAGCCAAACGGCCTCCACGCTCCGTAACATTTCGGTGCGCACCAACGCCGCCGCCGGCCAGGTGATCACGCCCGGCTTCGTGATTCGCGGTGCCGGTTCAAAACAGGTCCTGTTCCGCGCCGTGGGCCCCGGTCTGGCACCTTACGGGATCTCCCTCGGCGACACGATGCCGAACCCCAAGATCACGGTCTTCGACTCGAACCAGAATGTGGTCGCGACGAATGACGATTGGGACTCGTCCTTGGCGGGTGCCTTCAGTGCCGTCGGCGCGTTTGCCATCGAAGCCGGCAGTCGGGACTCCGCCCTGCTGGTCTCCCTGCCTGCCAACGCCTCCTACACCGCTCAAGTCACGGGCGCTGACGGACAAGGCGGCATCGTATTACTCGAAGTTTATGACGCGGACGCCAACCCGACCTCAAAACTCGTCAACGTTTCGGTGCGCAGCAATGCGGCCGCCGGCGCGGACGCCTTGATTATGGGACTGAGTCTGCAAGGCACGGGTAAGCGCACTTTGCTGGTGCGTGGTATTGGACCCACCCTCGGGACCTACGGGGTGCCCAATACCATCAACGACCCCGCCCTCACCATCTTTGACTCCAATCAACGATCGGTGCTCTCGAACGGTGACTGGAGCAACGCGGACTTCGTTTTTGAACTCCTCCAGGCCACCTCATTCGTCGGCGCGTTCGAACTCGGCGCCGGCTCCGGAGACGCCGCCACTCCGTCGCTGCTCGATCCGGGCAACTACACCATTCAGATCACGCCTACCGACGCCAACGACGGCGAAGCCTTGGCCGAAATCTACGAAGTTCCCTGACCCTCTGGGTCGAGTCTGTCAGTGGATCAAACCGCCCCGCTTCTAATCAGCGGGGCGGTTTTTATTATAGACCATATTCCGTCCCTTGCTCCTGGGAACGCCGAGCTCCAGCTCGGCCCCCGCGAAGTATGCCCCGCCCCCTCAGCATGCCGCGCTGGAGCTCGGCATTCCCAGACCCATCCCTCCCCGCCCTCAATCCCATCGCGTTTCCGGGCTCACCGAGCCCGGCTACAACCTATCCCCACGCCCCAATCTCACTGTAGCCGGGGTCGCCGACCCCGGTCTCCTGCCTCACCGCGTCCGCGCTTTAAGAAACTTGCTCACATCCATCCCCAAAACACACTCGCCCTCGCATGAGCACATCCTCCCCTCGCATTATCGGTCTCGATCTCCTGAGATGCGGTGCGATCTTCGGAGTACTGGTGGCGCACGGATTGATTTTTCTTTATCCACATGTGCCGCCCATCCCCATCGGAGAATGGACGTTCCTCCTCGGTTACATCGGCCACGGCGGTTTCTACGGCGTCGAACTGTTTTTTGTGCTCAGTGGATTTTTGATCGGTCGCATCCTCTGGCGTATCAGCGGCCGATTAGCCCAGCCCTCCGAACTGTGGCGTTTTTGGTCCCGACGTTGGTTCCGCACCTTGCCCGCCTATTTCCTGTTTCTCCTGATTAATCTGGCGGTCGTCCTGTGGGTGTTTCCTCAAACCGTGCCTTGGGACCGGTTTATGGGGTATGTCATATTCATCCAAAACTTCGCCAGCTACGGGGTGTTCTTTTTCCCGGAATCCTGGAGTCTCGCGGTGGAAGAGTGGTTCTACCTGCTGTTTCCGGCCGCCATGTGGCTCCTGCTGCGAGCCAAACTCCCGCGGGATGTGGTCTTCCTCGGTGCGGGGGCGATCTTCTACGTTTTTTCCACCTGGGTACGTTGGCACTTCGGTGGTGATCCGGCGGTTTCGTGGACGGTCGAACCGCGCGTTGTAACCATCGCCCGCTTTGACGCAATGATGGTCGGGATATTCGCCGCCTGGATTTCACTGCGGCACGCGGATATTTTTCGCCGCATGCGGTGGCCCGCCGCCATCGTGGGACTCGTTGGCTTGGTCTACGCCTACACGACGTTGTTTGCCCCTGATGAAGACCAAACCCGACTCTTCGCAGAGACTCTGCGGTTCAATTTAGTCTCCTTTGGATTCTCCTGCCTGTTACCCCTCGGTCTCCACGCCAAATCCACCGGATCAGACGCGCTCGATCAGGCCATCCGCGCGTTAGCGTGCTGGTCCTACTCCATGTATCTCAGCCACATGCTGGTGCTCCGATTCATGATGGAGCGTTGGATGCCGGAATATAACAGCGATCCCGTCGCCGGAACCGTCGCTTTCGCGCTCTTCATCGCCATCACCATAACCCTCAGTGCTTTGGTCTACCGCGGCTTCGAAAAACCCTGCACTGCCCTTCGCGACCGCTTTGCATTTAGCCGCGATTGATGACTGATTTACCGCGTCCACGGCACTTCCCGCTTGAGCCTGCCCCGCGGCCTCTTCAAAACCGGAACTTGTGCCTGCGCCGCTGACTCTCGACGCCCCTCGCCTCCACGCTGCAATCGCGGAGATGGCTTCCGCCATTCAGACCCGCCATGGAGATCGATCCAACCTCTGCCTCATCGGGGTCGCCAACGGCGGACTGGAACTCAATCGCCGCATCGCCGCAGCGGTGGACCCCACCGTTCCCACTGGTGAAATCGACACCTCGTTTTATCGCGACGACATCGGGCGCAATCCCATCCCCAAGGAATCTCGTCCCACGATCATTCCTTTCGATGTGACCGGGAAGACGGTTATTCTGGTCGATGACGTCCTCCACTCCGGCCGCACCCTCAACGCCGCGCTCAACGAATTATTTGACCATGGCCGCCCCGCCGCGGTCGAACTCGCTATCCTGATCGACCGGGAAGACCGCAAACTGCCGTTCTCCGCCGACTATTGCGGTATTCGCCTCAAAGCAAAACCCGGCCAAAAAATCGTCGTGAATCTCGACCCCCATTCGCCGGCCCATGATTCGGCGACCGTCACCAAGGCCACCCGCAAACCCTAATCCCTTTCCGCCCTACTCTGATGCCCTGGAAGCGCCGCCACCTTCTCACGCTCGAAGAACTCTCCCGCGAAGAACTCGACCAAATCCATACGACCGCTACCGGATTCAAAAAAATCCTGAACCGGAGCGTGAAAAAAGTCCCCGCCCTGCGCGGCAAGACCATCGTCAATCTCTTCCTCGAACCCAGCACCCGCACCCGCATGGCTTTTGACATGGCGGCCAAGCGACTCTCCGCCGATGTGATTTCGCTCGATGCGAAGTCCTCTTCGACCACCAAAGGGGAATCCCTCCGCGATACCGCCCAGACCATTGCGGCGTTGCAGGCCGACATGATCATCGTCCGCCACTCCGCTCCCGGCTCGCCCCACTACCTTTCCAAAATTCTGGACATCCCGGTTATCAATGCCGGCGACGGTTCCCATGAGCACCCCACCCAAGGTCTGCTCGATACTTTCACCATGCGGGAACGTATTGGTGATTTAAAAGGACGGCGGGTCGTAATCCTCGGCGACATCCTCTTCAGCCGGGTTGCCCGGTCAAATATCCAAGCCCTGCGCAAGTTAGGTGCCGACGTGACCGTGGTCGGTCCGTCTACGCTCGTGCCGCCTTATTTTGAAGCATTGGGAGTCACCGTTTCGCACAACCTGCGCCAGGCCCTGGCCGACGCTGAGGTCGTCATGTTGCTCCGCATTCAACACGAGCGCCAAAACGCCGGCATGTTTCCTTCCCTCGGCGAATACACCTCGATGTTTGGGCTCAACCAACAACGCGCTGCCTGGCTCCATCCCGACGCGATCATCATGCATCCCGGGCCGATCAATCGTGGTGTCGAAATCGACAGTGAACTCGCCGACGGCGAACGCAGCGTGATCCTCGATCAAGTCACCAACGGCATCGCCGTGCGCATGGCCGTGCTCTACCTATGCTCCGGCGGCCAACCCGAATACGTCACGGTCACCGGTTGATTAGTATTTCAGCTTTTCAGTTTTTCAGCTCTCAGAATTTCAATAGAACATGCCTAGTCTTCACATCAAAAACGCCCGGGTCATCGATCCGGCCAACAAGCGCGATGCGGTAGGCGATCTCTTCGTCCAAAACGGCGTCATCGTCGATCGACTTTCCGCCGCGGACAAAAAGAAGGCCAAGATCATCGACGGCACCGATCTCGTAGCCTGCCCGGGGTTGGTCGACATCCACGTTCACTTCCGCGAGCCGGGCCAGACCCATAAGGAAAACATCGCGACCGGTTCCCACTGTGCGGCCGCCGGTGGCTTTACCACCGTGGTTTGCATGCCCAACACCTCGCCCCCCGCGAGCAATACCGGAACGATCCAATATATCAAGGATGTGATCAAACGCGACGCCGTCGTGAACGTGCTCACGACCGGCTGTATCACCGTCGACATGAAAGGCGAAGCCCTCGCCCCCATCGGTTCCCTCGCCAAGGCCGGGGTGGTCGCCATCACCGACGACGGCGACTGTGTGCAGAGCAACGAGCTGATGCGACGCGCCTGCGAATATGCCAAAATGTTCGATTTGCCGCTCATGGATCACTGCCAGGACCATTCCATGACCGTCGGTGCCGTCATGAACGAAGGCGTCGTTTCCACGCGACTGGGATTACGCGGCTGGCCCAACGCCGCTGAGGACTTGATCGTCTCCCGTAACGCCATCCTTTCGGCCTATACCGGCGCTCACATCCACTTGCAGCACATCTCATCCCGCAACTCGGTGGAAATCATCCGCCGGGCCAAAGCACGTGGGGTAAAGATCACCGCCGAAGCCACGCCGCACCACATCGCCCTGACCGATGACTGTATCGAAGGCTACGATCCGAAATTCAAAATGAACCCGCCCCTTCGCACCGCCGAAGATCAGGAGGAGATCATTGCCGGGCTCAAAGACGGCACGATCGACATCATCGCCACGGACCACGCTCCCCATACCGATTACGAGAAGGACAAGGAATTCGACTACGCCCCCAACGGCATCCTGGGGCTCGAAACGGCCCTGCCCGTCACCCTCTCGATTTTGATGCGCAAGAATCGGTTCAAGATCGCGAAGGTCGTGGACCTCATGACCCGCAAACCCGCCGAGTTGCTGGGCTTGGAAGCCGGCACGCTGTCCGTCGGCAGTGCCGCTGACATCTGCCTCTTCGATCCCAACGAGAAATGGACCTACGACGCGCGCGCCGGATTCTCCAAATCCTCGAACAGTCCCTGGGACGGCGAAGAACTGAAGGGCCGGGTAAAAACCACGCTGGTTAAAGGCAAAGTGGTCTACGACGGTAAGAAAGTGCGTAAGCGCTAAACGGAAGCACTCCCCTGCTTCACTCTCATGCTTCCGATCGCTCAGATCCTGATTACGCAGGAGATGGATTTGCCCCTCATCCTAGGCGTGCTGGCTCAATTGGTATTTTTGCTTTCGGGCATCTATCTTTTTTGGCGATTGGTTCTCAGTGAGAAGTTTCGCGAAGCCCGCGAACGTCCGAGTTCCTTGGCTCCCTGGCACGTTGAGGGCATGGATTTTTTCTATGGCGTGCTCATCGTCATCCTGGCGGGCGTGGCGGGGAACGCCGCGGGGATGTGGGTCGCGGATATGCTCGGAACGGACGATGAACTCACGATCGTTTTTCAAGGCGCCGGGTTTCAGGGCGGCTTGCTCCTCGGGGGGTTGATCGCGGCGAGTTTCATCCGCCAACGCCAAATTGCCGCCTCCGTCGACCAGCCCAAATCCTCCCCGCCCGCTTTGAATGTTTGGTGGGGCGGTCTCATTACCTTGCTGGCAGCGTTCCCGGTTCTCACCGGGATCAATCTCGCCTGGACCAGCGGACTCGATGCACTCGGCCTCGACACCAGCCAACAGGAGCTCGTTGAGATTTTCAGCGAAATGGAGTCAACGCCCGCCCTGCTCGGCATGATTTTCCTCGCAGTGGTGGTGGCTCCGCTCACCGAGGAAGTCGTCTTCCGGGCGGGCCTTTTTCGGTACCTGCGCTCCCGGACGTCACGCTGGGTCGCGTTTGGGCTACCCGCCGGAATCTTCGCCATCATGCACGGCAACCTCGTGGCCTTCGGCCCGCTTTTCGCCCTCGGTCTTGTTTTCGCCATTGCTTACGAGCGCACCGGTCGGATCGCCGTCCCGATCATTGCCCACGGACTGTTCAATCTCAATACGGTCGTTTTACTCCTCGTCGGCATCGAAGTTTGATTGCGAAAATCGCATCTTCTCGATCGCCCAATAATCTCGCGCCATGTCTCCGTTTACCCGCCAACGTTCCCGCTCCATCGCGGCCTTGGGCGAGGTCAAACTGATCACCGAGATCCAGCGTTGGTTGAGCACTGCCTCGCCCAAACCTCCCGCCGGAATCGGTGACGACTGTGCGGTTTTGGCCGGCTCTCCCCGCGATCAACTGGTCACGGTCGATCCGGTGATCTACGGGGAACACTTCGATGACAAAATTCCCGCGCGCGGAGTCGGGGCCAAGCTCTTCAATCGCAATCTCAGTGATATCGCCGCCATGGGCGGGCGTCCGCGCGCAGCGGTGGTCGCATTGGCCATGTCCAAGGAAGTGAAGATTGAATGGCTGCGAGACTTCTATCGCAGTTTGGCCAATATCGCCCGGCGCCATCGGGTGCCGATCATCGGGGGCGACGTTGCGCATCAGACGACCGGTTTTACCGCGACGATGACCCTCATCGGCGAAGCTCAGAAAAAACGGCCCCTGCCCCGTCAAGGAGCTCAAACGGGCGATTGGATTTTTACCACCGGCTGTCTCGGCGGCAGCCGGTTGGATTGGCATTGGAAGTTCACCCCGCGACTCATCGAGGGCTCCTGGCTCGCCTCACGACCGGAAGTGCGGGCGATGATGGATATCAGCGATGGGATCGCCAAGGATCTGCGCAACCTCCAACCCCGCGGAACGCGGGCCGCTTTGAGCACGAGCCAGATTCCGATCAGTCGGTCCGCCCAACAATTGAGCCGAACCACCCAACAACCGGCGTTGTTTCATGCCCTCACCGATGGGGAGGACTACGAGTTGTTGCTGGCCGTCAACGGCCGCACCAAACCCGAAGCCCTGCAAAGTGCTTGGGCCCGACATTTTAAACTGCCGCTGACCTGTATCGGCCGCTTCGTGAATTCCCGCGCCGTTTCTCCCTACAAGGATGAACTCGACCTCACTTCATATCATGGCTTCGAACATTTGCGCTGAACTTCGTGAAGGCCTGAGCACCTCCAGCGCGGGCGATACCCGCGCGATCGCGTCTCAGTTGGCCCAAGTCATCCCACCCGACACGGTGCTCGCGCTGCACGGCGATCTCGGTGTCGGGAAAACCACCTTTGTACAGGGTTTGGCTGCAGGTCTTGGCATCACCGAACCGGTGACCAGTCCCACGTTTAATCTCTACACCCTGCACGAAGGAAACCCGACGCGCCTACTGCATCTTGATGCTTATCGACTGGAGAGCGCCGCAGATGTGGAGGGATTGATGCTCGAGGACTTTTTGGTTTCGCCATGGATCGCCGCCATCGAGTGGCCCGAACGCATCGCCGATTGGTTGCCGACCCATACCTGGCATCTCGAACTCGGCATCACCGCCGACGAGAATCACACCCTCAAGCTGCAATAAGAGTCGAAGGGCTCCCTGCCAACCACACCGAGAATAGCAGGGGGTTGTAGCCGGGGTCGCCGACCCCGGAACGGCGGACAAGTATCAGTCGCGTGGCGGCATCGATAGCCGGAGTCAACGACCCCGGCTACAGCACAAATCCGGGAAAACAAAAAACCGAGGCCTCTTGGACCTCGGTTAAAATTGTTGCGATGAATCGAAAGCTCAGCTCTGAGGCTTTTCTTTTTCTTCGTCAGGTGCCGGAGCAGCGGCCTCATTCGAAGATTCAGCTTCGACCTCGGCAGCCGGTGCTTCTTCAGTTTTTGGTTCGGGAGCAGCACTCGGTTCCGGTTCAGAAACTTCTGCCTCTGCGGCGGCTGGCACGGCTTCTGGTTCAGGCGCAACCTCAGGAGCTGCGGCTGGTTCGGGTTCCGCTGTAACTTCGGGAACAGGCACCGCCTCGGACTCAGGCGCTACCACCGCATCTCCAGCCTCAGGTGCAGCTTCAGGCTCAGGTGCAGCGGGAGTTTCCTCGACGGCGGGAGCGGGTTCAGACTCAGCAACAGACTCAGCCGCAGCAGGAGTCTCAGTCGAAGTAGCCTGCACTTCCGCTTCGGCGGCAACGGGTGTTGCAGTGGCCTCCGCCTCGGCAGGGGCCGCCGGAGTTGCTTCCGGTGCGGACTCGGTTGCAGCGGGTGCTTCGGCCTTGGGCTCGGATTTCGGCTTGGGCTCAGGCTTCGGTTTAACCGGAGGCATCGGCGGCGCGGCAAACAAGGTACC
>CBFHXU010000036.1:0-21465 GCA_965659875.1 uncultured Opitutaceae bacterium | reverse complement strand
AACTCTCCGACGACGAGGCTGCTCGCCCTTGGCCTGCGATCACGACTCATAACGCCGGCAACAATACCGTCCGCACCACCGATTGGCGCTACATTCGTTACGCCGACGGCACGGAAGAGCTCTATCACGTGGCCCAAGATCCCCACGAGTGGCACAACCTTGCCGCCAATCCCACTCATTCCGCCAAGAAAGCCGAACTCGCCAAGTGGATTCCCGCCTACAACGCCCCTCCCGCTCCCGGCAGTCGCTCCCGGATTCTCGAATATCAGGATGATCAAATCTGGTGGGAAGGCAGTGAGATTCGTCCCGACGATCCCATTCCGGAGCTCCGGAACTAACCTCACCCCGACCGTGGCAATGGTCAGATAAGGCGGACAGCTTGCAATCGCCCCGGAGCTGGTCTTCTATTCCGCCTCTCTATCACCGTGCCTGCAACCGCCCAACCTAACCCGTCCCTCCTTCGTCGTATCCAGACTGCCCTCGTGCAATGGATCGATGCCGACTACGCTCCGGAAGGTGCGGCCAAACTGCGCGAGCAACCGGACAAAGTGGACTGGGTGCGTGTGCTGCCCTTCGTTGTTTTGCACCTCGGATGTTTCGGCGTGATTTGGGTGGGATGGAGTGGTTTCGCCGTCGCCGCGGCCGTCGCCCTCTACTTCGGACGCATGTTCGCTGTCACCGGGATCTATCACCGATACTTTTCCCACAAGACTTATAGCACGTCGCGGGTGGGACAATTTTTGCTCGCCGTCTGGGGTGGCACGACCGTGCAACGCGGACCGCTATGGTGGGCATATCATCATCGTCATCATCACCGCCACAGTGACGATGAACACGACACCCACTCCCCCCACGTGCATGGTTTCCTGTGGTCGCACATCGGCTGGATCACGAGCCGCCGTAATTTCCCCACCGACTACTCCCAAGTGAAGGATTTAGCGAAATTCCCCGAATTGGTGTTTCTCAATCGATTCGACATTATCGTGCCCGTGATTTTCGCCGCCGCGATTTTTGGCTTGGGTGAATTCCTCGCCGCCTATGCTCCAGCCCTCGGCACGACGGGCCCCCAGCTTTTGGTTTGGGGGTTTTTCATCAGCACGACCGCGCTCTTCCACGGCACCTCGTGCATCAACTCTATGGCCCACCTTATGGGTAAACGACGCTTCAAAACCGACGACGATTCCCGCAACAGCTTGATCTTATCGATCATCTGCCTGGGCGAAGGCTGGCATAACAACCACCACCGCTATCAAAGCGCCACTCGCAACGGGTTCTACTGGTGGGAAATCGATCCGACCTACTACGGGCTCAAACTCCTCTCTTGGACGGGTCTGATTTGGGGATTCAAAGCCGTGCCTGCAACCGTGCTGAACGAAGGTAAGCAAGCCGATCAAACAGCTTCTGCCTCTGAAGCGGTGCTCCGAGTAGACACGGTAAACACCGTGCCGACCGACGACCCTCAGTCCGAAAATACGCCTTCTCGCTCCCCGGTTGTCTCTGAGTTGAATATTGCAACTGGCGAAGCGGCGAAGAATCTCTGATTTGCGCCATGGCTCGCATCGCCATCATCGGTTCCGGCATCTCCGGATTGGGCTGCGCCCACTTCCTGCACCCGCATCATGATGTGACGGTGTTCGAATCCGACCACCACATCGGCGGTCACGCCAACACCGTGGAGGCGACCGAATCCAAATCCGGCCTCACGGTCCCTATCGACACCGGGTTCATGGTCTTCAATCACGAGACTTATCCCCATCTTTGCCGATTATTTGAGCAGTTCAATGTGCCAACAAAGAAGACCTCGATGTCGTTTTCGGTGCGCGACGACGAGACCGGGCTCGAGTGGAGCGGCACATCGCTCAACCACCTCTTCGCCCAGCGCAAAAATATCTTCAATCCTCGTTTCATTAAAATGCTTCTCGCGGTGAATCGCTTCAACCAGGACGCGATCGGAGCACTGGATGATCCGAATCTGCGCAACGTCACCCTGGCCGATTACGTGCGGGAGAAAGGCTACGGCGAGGATTTCTTTAATCTCTACCTTGTGCCCATGAGCTCGGCGGTGTGGAGCACACCACCCGAAAAGATGCTGCAGTTCCCGGCCTCGAGTTTGCTCCGATTTTTTCACAACCACGGTTTCCTGGGACTCAACACCCAACACCAATGGTGGACTCTTGATGGCGGCAGCCGGGAATACGTGAAGCGCGTGACCGAGCCGTTTCGCGAACGTATCTACACTAGCCAAGCAGCAACGCGAATCGTGCGCACCGGATCCAAGGTGGTGGTCATGACCGCCCAGGGAGAAGCCGGCTCGTTCGATCAAGTCATCATGGCCACTCACGCGAACGTCGCCTTGAAACTTCTGGTTAATCCCACGCCCGACGAAAGTCGTATCCTGAGCTGTTTCGCGTTTCAGCCCAATACCGCGACTCTGCACACCGATATTGCGGTGATGCCCCACACTAAACGTGCTTGGTCGAGCTGGAACTATCAACTCGTCCGCGGTAAAGAGGGTAGGATTGATCCCGCAACGCACTATTGGATGAATTCACTGCAAGGGGTGAGCGAAGAGGATCAATTTTTTGTCTCGATTAACCGCGCTGCCGACGTCGACCCCACGAAGGTCCAGCACACGATTCAATACGCCCATCCACTGTTCGATCTCGGGGCCCTAAACGCTCAGGATGAGATCGAGGGCCTCAATGCCGACGCCAGTGGCACCACGAATACTTACTTCGTGGGTGCCTACCAACGCTACGGGTTTCATGAGGACGGACTATGGAGCGCCGTGCAATTGTGCAGTATCTTACTGGGCCAAGACCCTTGGGAAAGTAATTGAGAGACGGTAGTCACCCTGTGTAAATCACACATTCATAGTATTTAACAACTTTGTTTGGGTTTTGAATAAGATTTTTGTCTAATTAATGTCTAATTTTTGAAGAGAGAGTTTGCGATCCTGTTTGAGCGAGACATGGTGAGGCTGGTATGCGGTCTAAACTTTACGAATGCAGCGTCATGCACGCGCGCTTTTTTCCCAAAGCGCACCAATTCGTATACCGTATCTTCATGTGTGCGATCGATTTGGACGAGCTGGGCGAACTGCATCGGAAACACCGCCTATTTTCGGTCGACCGCGGCAACCTCTTTAGCCTGCGCACCCGCGATTTCCTGCCGCTAACCGAAACACTTCACCCCGCCACCTCAGCGACGGAAAAGAACGCATACAGCTACCAGCCCGGCGAACAGCCGACCCTGAAAGAACGGGTCGTTCGGTATCTCACGACACATGGGGTCAATGTCGATAGCTCGGTGAAAATCGAATTGATCACCCTGCCCCGGATGTTCGGTTATCGGTTCAACCCCGTTTCGTTCTACTACGTGCGCGACACCCATGATGAACTCATCGCAAGCATCGTTGAGGTCACCAATACCTTCCAAGAAATGAAGCCCTACTTACTGAGCGCAGCCGATCGCGACGGGCAGGGCCTCCATCGCCGCACCCCCAAAAATTTCTACGTCTCCCCGTTTTCCGATGTGGATGTGGAATTCGAATTCAAACTACGGCCCAGCCTGAACCAGCTGTCGGTGCAAATCGACGACTACGAGAACGACCGCCGCAATCTTGCCACATCCATCAACGGAACCGCCCGACCCTTCGGTGACCGGGCGCTGGCGGGTTTCATCTTTTCGTATCCTCTGCTGACCCTGCGGATTATATTCCTGATCCATTGGCATGCCCTTCGCTTGTGGGCCAAGCGCGTGCCTTGGTTCGCAAAGAACCATCGGGCCGCCGAGCAAAATAACCTCTACCGACCCCATACCTCCCTCACTACACCCGTTAAACCTAACACCGCAGTCTCTCCCGCGCCTCAGTCCTAACCGTCACTGACATCCCCGCTTTCCGTTATCATGAGCACTCGTTCTACCACCCTCACCTCCCCTGAAAAAACCGCCACCGGAGCGCACGCCAGTCTAAGTCGTCGACTGGTCGCTGACGCGCTGTCAGGAATGGATCGGGGGTCACTCGCGATTGAGTTACCTGAAGGACGCCAACTCATCTTTGGTGACCCTGCCCCCCAAGCCAATCTGAGTATGGGCATCTCACCGCATGCGGTGATTCGCGTCCGGAAAGAATCGTTTTTCAAAAAGTGCGTGCTCGCCGGGGACATCGGATTCGGCGAGAGCTTCGTCGACGGCGATTGGGAAACAGATGATCTGACCGCCGTTGTCGGTTGGTTTATCAACAACGTCGAGAATGCCCCGACTCTCTCCGGTTCAAATCGTAAACGCTGGAAAGACCGCGTCGTGAACTTGCTCCGCGTCGCCAATCGTTTGGGCCACTTGCTGCGCCCGAACAACCGCACGACGGCGCGCCGCAACATCAGCGAGCACTACGATCTGTCCAACGAGTTTTTCGCCCTCTTCCTCGACAAAAGTATGATGTATTCGGGAGCGCACTTCGCTGACACCGATACCCCTCTGGTCGAGGCACAGGCCGCCAAGAACGAGGCACTTTGCCAGAAATTGCAGCTCCAACCCGGCGATCACGTGCTGGAAATCGGCACCGGCTGGGGAGGCTGGGCGATGCACGCCGTCAAAAACCACGATTGCCGCGTCACCACGGTAACCATTTCCAAAGAGCAACGGGATTTGGCGATCCAACGGATCGCCAACGCCGGTCTCAGCGACCGAATCGATGTCCAGCTGCGCGACTTCCGCGATATCACGGGCAATTACGACAAGATCGTTTCGATCGAGATGATGGAAGCTCTCGGCCATCGCTACCAGACGGCCTTCGCCGAAGCGATCGCCCGATTACTCAAGCCATCGGGACGCGTCGCACTGCAGTTCATCACCTGTCCGGATGCCCGCTACGAAGAGTTCCGCAAAGGGGTGGACTTTATCCAAAAACACATTTTCCCCGGTTCGCTCCTACTCTCGACCAATCGGATTAATCAGTTGCTGGCCCGATCGGGCAATTTTGTCCTCCGGGGCCTGGAGGACCACGGCTTGGACTACACCATCACGCTGCGCCACTGGCAGAATGCCTTCTCCAGCCGGCTCGCGGAAGTGCGGGAACTCGGATTCGATGACCGCTTCATCCGGAAGTGGGAATACTACCTGCACTATTGCGAAGCCGCCTTTGGTTTGCGGAACATCTCCGTCGTGCAAACCGTGCACACCCGCGCAAATTTTCTCGCCGGATAATCGCTCAACCCCCTCGCGCCATGCTCTGGTTCTTACGCCTTTCATTTGTTGGGATCTTCGCGGCCATGTCCGCCTTGATTGCCTGGGCAAGCCTGGAACAACCCATCTTCGGGATTCCACGAGAGGTTTTCACAAACCCTTGGTTCGTCGCAACCCTGTTCGACGCTTACTTCGCCTTCATCACGTTCTACGTGTTCGTGGCATGGAAAGAGCAATCGATTGGCGCTCGGGTGCTTTGGTTGCCGGTCGTTCTCCTGTGGGGTAATTTTGCCATGGCCGTTTACATGCTGGTGGAACTTTTCCGCATCGATCATACCGATCGTCTCAAGGAAGTTTTCACCCAACAACGCGCAGGCAAAATTGGCCTCCCCATCGGATTCTTACTGGCGGGTCTAGCCGCCTATGCTTTGGGCGCAGGACCATTGGTGTCATGACGACTATGACGGTCAGCGCTGAAAATACGGGTCCGAGCAAAGCAGGGTTCTGGGAACGCCGGGTCGTTGCGCCCATCAAGCAGCAACTGACCCAAGGGGTGTCGCCCCAGCGGGTCACGTTCACCCTCGGGATCGGTTCGGTGTGCTCGCTGTTTCCCTTTCTGGGGTTCACTTCGCTGCTCAATCTCGGGGTCGGCTTGGCCATGCGCCTTAACCAGCCCATCCTGCAAATTCTCAATCAACTGCTGGGACCCGTGCAACTGGTGATGATTTTGATCTACGTCCGCGGGGGGGAATTCATTTGGGGCACTCAAGGACAGCCTTTCTCCGTCACCGAAATGATCTCAAGTTTCGCTGACCTCTCGCTGATGGAATTTCTGCAAACCTTCGGCTGGGCAGGCATTCACGCATTCACCGCTTGGGCGCTCACGGCTCCACTGCTCTTCGCGCTCGTCTACTTCCCGCTGCGTCCAGTCATCCAACGATTGGCGCAACTCCGTGAATCTTCAGCGGAGCAAAACCTATGAACCTACCCATGGTATTGGGAACTGCCATGCTCGCGCTTGTCGGCTGGTTCACGCTGATTTTCTGGTTCTGCCGACGCATGGACAACTACGGCATTGTCGACGTGATTTGGTCCTACACCTTCACTCCCCTCGCATGGTTCTACGCCTTGACTGGATCCGGTTGGAGTATGCGGCAGATCGTGATCGCCTCACTCGCTTCGATTTGGAGTATCCGTTTGGGATCTCACCTCTACAAACGAGTCTTTGCCCATCACCCCGAAGAGGACAGTCGCTACCGGCAACTCCGCACGGACTGGAAAAACAATTTCGGACCGATGATGTTTGGATTCTTCCAACTCCAAGCGGTCAGCATTGTCGTGCTGGCGCTGCCGTTCCTGTTTCCAGTTTTCAACTCAAGCCTCTCGTTCAGCATGTTTGAGATTGTCGGAACAGCCCTCGTATTCGTTTCGCTCTGCGGGGAGACTTTGGCCGATGGACAACTCGCAGCATTTCGGCGGCGGGAAGAGAACAAGGGCAAGGTCTGCACCATCGGACTTTGGCGCTGCAGTCGCCATCCCAACTACTTTTTCGAATGGATGATCTGGGTGGGTTTCGGCGTATTTGCTCTCGGCTCCGCTTATGGCTGGATCGGCCTCATCGCCCCGGCCTCCATCTATTACCTGCTGCGCTACAAAACCGGCGTGCCCATGGCTGAAGAGTCTTCGCTCAAATCCAAGGGCGACGCCTTCCGCGACTACCAAACGACAACCAACGAATTTTTTCCGGGGCCATTCCGCAGCTCCGGTGACTCGTCATGATTGATTCCCTGCTCGAGAAAAACCTGTTGCCCGATTTCGCCATTCGCGCCGGCATTCGGCGTCTCTTGGCGCAGCGAATCCGGGACGAAGCAAACTACGACCGCTCTGCCTACGTCGCTGACCTCAAATCACGAGGCATTGCCGAACAAACACGTGCCGCCAACGAGCAACACTACGAGGTCCCGACGGCGTTCTACCAATACTGCCTGGGGCCGCGGCTGAAATACTCGGGCTGCTACTACTCCACTGGTCAGGAAACCTTGGGCGAGGCGGAAACTGCCATGCTCGACCTCTACGCCGAACGCGGAGAATTTGTCGACGGTCAGGACATTCTCGAACTCGGTTGTGGTTGGGGATCCATCACGCTCTATCTCGCCGAAAAATTTCCAAATTCTCGCATTACCGCGGTTTCAAATTCCCGCACCCAAAAAGAACATATCGATGCCGCGGCGGCGGCCCGTGACCTGCAAAACGTCACCATAATCACAGCCGATATGAACGACTTCGATATCCAAACCGAGGCGTTCGATCGGGTGATTTCGATCGAGATGTTTGAGCACATGAAAAACTATCAGGCGTTGCTCAAGAAGGTTTCAACCTGGCTGCGTACGGGCGGAAAGCTCTTTGTGCATATTTTTACGCATCACGAAGTCTCCTACCACTTCGTGCCCCAGGATGATTCCGACTGGATGGCCCGTTATTTTTTTACCGGCGGGCAAATGCCGGCCCACGATCTATTGATGCAGTTCCAAGACGATTTGCAGCTGGAGCAGGACTGGAGAGTAAACGGCACACACTACCAACGCACCGCCGAACACTGGCTCCATAACATGGATTCGCACCGCACCGAAATCGAGCCGCTATTCGCTGAAACCTATGGAGTGGATCAAGTGCGCAAATGGTGGGTCTATTGGCGTGTGTTCTATATGAGTTGCGCCGAGTTGTGGGGTTACCGAAACGGGGAAGAGTGGCTCGTAAGTCACTATCGATTCATTAAGCCATGAGAACTGTGCAAAATATTCTGGGGGCCATCGCCCTGCTGACGAATCCGTTCGTCCACGCCAATGATGCCGGCTTGGAAGGCGAAGTCGGCGTGCTTTATGAGCGTGCTTTGGCCGCCCAGGAAGAACTCCGCACGGAGGATGCATTGGCATTGCTGCTCCAGGTCGAAAAAGTCGCGCCCGACAACGCAAAGGTGCTCCAAAAAATCGCCCGCCAGTATTCCGACTCAACTATCGATACCAGTGACGATGCCCGTCAAAATCTCTTGCTCGAGCGCGCTCTCGATTATTCTCAAAAAGCCACTGAGATCGATCCGACCGATCCCGTAAACATGCTCTCACTCGCAGTCGTAAAAGGAAAAATCGCCACCCTCTTGGGGAACAAAGCGAAAGTAGAAGCGGCGCGAATTATTAAAGCTGATGCCCGCCGCGCCATCGAATTGGACCCCACATACGCCTGGGCGCACCATGTGCTCGGACGCTGGCATCGCGAAGTTGATGAACTCGGCAGTATCGCGCGATTTTTTACTAAAATCCTGTATGGCGGACTACCTGAAGCCTCAATCGAAGAGGCCGTCTTCCATCTCGGAAAAGCAACAGAATTGGAACCGGAAAACCTGAATCATTTTCTCGAGCTCGGTTTCGCTTACCGCGCAGCCGGAGAAGAGGAAAAAGCCCGCACCAACTTTGAGCGCGGGCTTAGTATGCCCATCAAAGAGAAGCACGACGAAGCCGCCAAAACCCGCGCCCGGAGAGCTCTCCAGCAACTGGGTTAGCCCCCAGAAATCGATCAATCAACGCTTCAGATCGACTCGAGCGCTTCGGCTCGGGGAGCGCTGTCAGGCAGTCTCACCGTCGGCCTCGCCCAACGCACCGCGTTGGTGATTACGCGTTGAATGTTCGCGTCGGCATAGGTGGGAAAGGTTTCGTGCCCAGGACGAAAGTAAAATACCCGACCGTGGCTACGTTGCCAAGTAGCGCCCGATCGAAATACTTCCCCACCCGCAAACCAGGAGATGAAGATCAATTCGTCGGGCTCCGGAATTCCGAAGGGTTCACCATACATCTCTTCTTGCTCAAGTTCGAAGTGTTCGGGCAGCCCAGCCGCAATGGGATGCGAGGGGCGGACAGTCCAGAGACGTTCCTTCTCGCCGTCATCGCGCCATTTAAGTGAACAGGTCGAGCCCATCAAACGTTTGAAGGGTTTCGCATAGTGCGCCGAGTGCAGAGCGATGAACCCCATGCCGCCATGCACCGCGGCAGCCACCCGCTCGGCAATTTCATCGGTCACGTCGCCGTGGGCTTTATGTCCCCACCAAATCAAAACGTCAGTTTGATCGAGCACGGCTTCAGATAGTCCGTGTTCCTCTTCGTCGAGCGTCGCGGTATTAACCTCGATGTCGGATTCACTTCCCAGAAAATCGGCCAACACCGCATGGATACCATCGGGATAAACCGCCGCGACTTTGGGGTTTTCTTTTTCATGCCGAAACTCGTTCCAAACGGTGACTCTGATAGGGGAGGACATGGCTAAAATCGAAACAGATAGTCCGGGCCAAGCAATCTCCCAACGTTATCGGCGGGCGAATTTGCGGAGGTTCTTCAACGCAATCTCAAACGACTTGGGCGGATCGATTTCAAATACAATCTCCTCGCGAGTATCAGGGTGCCGAAGCGTAAGTTTTGCCGCCAGGAGGGCGAGGCCGTCGAGCAGGGGTCGCTCGGTCTCACGCCCTTTGTAGCCTCGCTTCAAGCAGGAAAGCAGCAACCGCACGTCCGGCAATCCATGGTCATCATCACCCAACACCGGCGCGCCCACGGCCGCCAAGTGGGCTTGAACTTGTTTCTGGAGACTGGTCTCGGGTCGGGCCTCGAACCAAACAAAGCGACCGAACGCTTCCAGCACCCTGAAAGTCGTGAACGCAGGACGGCCTCCTTTTTTCCGATAAACGTGCATCCGGCCCAAAACATGTTGATCCGGGGCGAGCGCATAGTTGACCTCAAATTCAGTAGGCAGTCCACCAGCCGCATCGCGCATGAGCGGCATCGAGGTAATCTCGGCCGCTTCCGCTTCCGAAGCCACTACGGCGATTCCGCGGAATATCCGTTCGGCTGTCTTGCTCTGGAATTGCCCGCTCAAAAAATCCAAAGCGATCTTCGATTTGGCAAAAACCACCAAACCGCCGACCTCATCATCCACCCGGTGCGTGGGCAAAAGGGACGCTCCCGCGGAGACCTTCAACTGCTCCAACAATACCCCCGCGGGTTTGCCCGATCGGGACTCCCGGCGCGCGACGGACCATCCCGCGGGTTTATTTACCACCAGCATAGCGTCATCCTCGTGCACAATTGTGTAGGCGCTCACTCCGGCAACTTGAGTCATCTCCCATCCGCAAACAACCGGTAAAAATCATCCTCCCGCCTCCAATTTGAACTAATCTGCTTGCCGCCCCGCAGATGGCGTCGTCGCCTTGCCACTCACACGGGATCAAGATGCCGGATATTTATAAACCTCTGCTGAACATTGCGGGTGATTGACGCTGGTTCGCCGACGCCTGGGCCAAAAACGCCGCGCAGAGAAAGCTCAGGCCCGCACCCTACCCGTTCTTCTCAAGACGTTGGCCCGAACCAAGCGCGGCAAAGAGCTCGGCCTCCTGGCCAAAATGCCGGCGGCTGAATTCCAGGCCAAAGTCCCCCTCTCGGACCATCGTGATCTTCAACCTTGGATCGAACGCGTGAAAGCCGGTGAAGCGGATCTGTTGTGGTCGGGCACCTGTCAGTGCTTCGCCGCCACCGCCGGCACGACGACCGGCACCCCGCGATTAGTCCCGGTTACCGATGCAATGCAGGCCGCCTACTCCGCCGGAAATCGCGCCGCTCTCCTTCACGCCACCGCTCGCGCCGGCGGTGTCTATCCTCTTCTCGGACGGGTCCTCCTCCTGGGCGGAAACGTTCCGACCAATCAACTGAAAGAGGATGATCCTTTCGCCATCGCAGACCTCGCAACTCTCGCCGCCATCCAACATCCCGACTGGATCGCGAAGCACTATTTTGAACCGGGTTCCCGCATCGCTTTACGCCGTGATTGGGACACGATGGTCGAACGTATTTTGAACCGCACCGGGGAGCGCGACATCACCACGATCGCAGGCAACCCGCAATGGGTTTTGGCCTTCGCCCACCGCGTCTTGAAGGCGGTGAATTCCGGTAAGAAGCGTAAGAAATCACTGCTCGAACTCTGGCCGGATTTGAACTGCCTTGCCCTCACCGGCGACTTTCCAAGCGTGATCAGGGGACAATTAAAAGAAATCGCTGGTCGCGATGTCATGCTGCATGAGGTTTTTGCCACGACCGAGGCAATTATTGCCGCCCAGGGACCGGGCTCGCTTCCGGGTCTCAGACTGTTGGCGGAAACCGGAGTCTACTTCGAGTTTCTGCCCGTCGACGATTATGCACCGGCGGATCTTGCTAATCTCGGACCCTCAACCCTCCCGCTGAGCAACGTTGTGACAGACCAAAACTACCTGCTCGTGCTCACGACTCCAGCGGGGCTGGTGCGACATGTCACCGGCGATGTGGTCAGTTTTTCCGCCGTGAACCCACCTAGAATTTTACCGATGGGCCAAATTGATCTGAGGCTGAACACATTTGGTGAAAATTTGTTCACCCGCGATGTCATTGAAGTGCTCACTGATCTTTGTCGGCGCAAAAAATGGCCCCTGTCCTTTTTCCACGTGGCTCCATTGAAGAGCCGGACTGAGTTGAGCGTAAACTACGGCTGCCACGAATGGTGGATCGAATTACAGCCTGGCACAGTCGACACGCCGACCGGACCAATTATTGCCGCCGAGCTGGATCAAGGCCTGCAGAGCTTGCACGCAGGCTACAAATCGCGCCGCTCTCACGGAAATCTCCATGCCCCTTTCGTGCGGCTGGTCATACCCGGGGCATTCGAGCACTGGCTGCGCCATAATCATATGTGGGGCGGGCCTCACAAACTCCCCATCACGCGCGACGACCGAAAGATCGCGGACAGCCTGACCGGGATGGCTCGATTCGCCAACGATTAAGAATCCGCCACAATTCCCGGCGCAGTTGGCACGCACAGTGCTTTAATAGAGTTCCAACCGGGATTGCCGGTCTTGGGGTTACATGGATGTTGGTCCAAGAGACCGACCAGAAAATAATGGGCCCGCCGTTAAGGGGTTTTCGGCGGGCCCTCCCCCCATAGGAGAGAGCTACGCCTAGCGCCTCAAAGCACTTCGCGCACAATCGCTTCGTAGTCCTCCCGCGACATCATGCCTTCTTTGCGGTGGCGCACGCGGCCCTCGCGATCAATCAGGAACGTAGTCGGGATCACCTGGACGCCGCCAAACGCGCGCACCACCTCCCGATCTCCCATGACCAGTTCGTAGTTGATGCCCATCTGGTCTGCGAACCTCTGCACCACCGTAGGCCCGCCTTCATCAAGTGATACCCCCACGATAACCAAATCCTCATCGGCCAACTCCTTCTGCATGGAGATATAGCCCGGAATCTCCGCTCGGCAGGGGGGACACCACGTTGCCCAGAAATCAACGACCACGACTTTACCTCGCAAATCTTCCGACTTAATCAACGAGCCATCCAGTCGCGGCAGCGTCCAATTGGGACCCGCCACCGAAGTAATCTGCTCCGCCACCGGGGTCTCTTCGACCGCGCCGCAACCCACCCAGATGGACGCCAATACGGCACTCGATATAGCTATAAGTAAACGTTTCATATTTTCGTAATCGAACCGGATTTCACTCACGCGAGAGCGCCTAATCCACCTGCCCCTAATTCACCGGGAGCGCCGAAGGTGCGCGACGCCAAAAACTCGGCCACAAATCGCCCGATGATAAAAATGCCACAATCATAAATCCCGTGCCTTTTAACGTGAGTGCCAGGGCAATTTCGGGCTGCCCACTCAGCGCAAACTGCACTGCTCCGTTGAGTAAAATAAGGCCCAACGCGATTTCCACCGCCGAAACCGACGCGAAGAACGTGCGGCTGCGCATCCGCGTGAGCAATCCACCTGAACGCACTTGGCGACCGCCTTTCGGGGTGCGCACAAATTCACCACCCGTGGAAAACAACCCTTCGAAGAAGGCCGCGCAAAGCGTGACGCTCAACGCCAGCCCGAAGGACAGCAATAGCGGTGATGCCAGTAACCACCCCACCCCTTCGCGCCATTCGCGACGTTGAAAAAACTGACCCGCCACATAAAACGCGACCGGCGCGCCTCCCGCTAAAAGCACGATCGCAGGATTGGCCAAATGCCACCAGGCGCCAAGTTGGTCGCTCGCAAACCAAAGATAGGGTAAAAACAGTAGAGAAAAGGAAACCAACATCGGATGCACCAAGCCAATGGTGAGATGCCACCACGCTTCGCGTTTGACCCGGGCAGGCAAGGACGACGACAGCACCTGACCCAACAACTTCCGCGCGACTTGAATTCCTCCTTTGGTCCAGCGGCGTTGCTGCGATTTGAACGCGATCAAATTCTCCGGCAATTCGGAAGGGACTGCATATCGGTCCAGATAAACCAAGCGCCAGCCACGTAACTGCGCGCGGTAGCTGATATCGAGATCCTCCGTGACGGTGTCACTCGTCCAGTTACCCGCATCAAGCAGCGCCGTACGGCGCCATATTCCCGCGGTGCCGTTAAAATTGAAAAATAAGCCGGCCGCCGCCCGCGCGGTCTGCTCGACCACAAAGTGAGCATCTAGGAATACCGCCTGGAATCGCGTCAGCAGGCTTTGTTTGCGATTGGCAAATTCCCAACGGGCTTGCACCACGGCCACATCGTCCGCCGCGAAGTGCGGCATCATGCGCTCAAGAAAATCAGGTTCGGGACGAAAATCGGCATCGAAAATCGCGAAGAACTCCGCGTTCGTGAGCTCCATGCCATACCTAAGCGCCCCGGCTTTATAGCCTTCGCGTTTCGGACGGCGCACATGGGTCATGCGAACGGACTTCTCCGGATGCCGCTCGATCCAATTCCCGATGATCTCGGGCGTTTCATCCGTCGAGTCGTCCAGAATCTGAATCTCCCATTGATCACTCGGCCAGCGAAGGGCCGAGACTTTTTCCAGCAACGCTTCCACCACCAGGGGCTCGTTGAACAACGGCAACTGGACACAGAGCTTGGGCGTGCATCCCAGTTCGGGTTCAACTAACGCGGGTCGCTTCATGGCCCGCCAATACAAGACCAGCATCTTCAGACGGTGCGCCCCGTAAAGGGTCAGTCCCGTAAGGATCAAAAAGTATACGGCGGTGAGCAGTGTCGACATCAGCAATAGATCAGAGGAGACACCTTGTCGGTTTATGCCCCAAAAACAACCTTCGGGGAAAATTGGTTATTTTGCCGGACCCGAAACCGTGCTCAGTTCCATACCCAGAACCTCGATGAACTTCCGCATGGCAGGAGTGAGCACCCGGCCCTTGCGATGTAAAATCGCGAGAGGCCGGGTAAAATCCTTATCCTTGAATGACAACATCTTGAGTGAGCCTTGTTGTGACTCCCGTTGCACGGTGGCCTGGGGCACAATCGCCACCCCATGATCGATCTCAACCGCCCGCTTTACGGTCTCGATATTGTCAAATTCCATGACCGGCTCCATGTCGATTTTGTTGTCCCGGAAGATCTGGTCGACGGCCTTGCGGGTCGGAATATCCGGGTCGAATCCAATGAACTTCAATCCGCTCATCTCGGAGAGCTCCACCGGTCCACCCCGTTTGGCGAGCTCATGATCCGGGTGCGTGATGAGGACCAAATGATCGTCCCGAAACGGCAACGCCTCGATCTGACGGTGTTTCAGCGGAAATGCCACCAGGCCAAAATCGACTGAATTGTGCAGGATGTCCTCATAGACGAGATTCGAGCGGCGATATTCCACCCGCACGTTGACGGAGGGGAAATCGTGGAGGAATCGTTTGATATACGGCGGCAGCTCGTGGAGTCCGATCGAGTAAATCGTGGCGATCCGAATCGTGCCACTGATCACCTTTTTCATCTCCTGCAATTCGGAGAGCAGCTTGTCGTAGCCGTGCAGAAGTTCCTTGGCGGTCTCGTAGACCGATTGGCCTTCACGGGAGAGCTGAAATTGTTTCTGACTGCGGTCGATGAGGAGCGTCTTAAAATGCTTCTCCATCGCGCGAGCTTGCTGGCTAACCGCGGATTGGGTGATACCGTTGATTTTGGCTGATTTTGAGAAACTCTTCGTTTCGACAAGATCAGCGAAAACCTTGAAGTTCTCTATTTGCATAAGAAGCGGACGTTGAGAATTAAGCCATAAACAGATCTAATCACGACGCAAATTATAAATTCCCCTTCATGACACTCGATTACACCACCTTTGTGAGTAATGCTGATGCGGCAAAATCAGAGATAGCGCGCGCTTGCGAAGCTGCCGGACGCTCCCCTGATGAGGTCGAACTTTTGGCCGTGACGAAAACACACGGTCCGTGGGCACCCGAATTCGCGGCGCGCTACGGCCTGACCGGGATCGGCGAAAACCGCGTGCAGGAAGCCGTGGATAAAAAGCCTGATGTCGCGCACCCTTTGCGGTGGGAATTGATCGGACACCTCCAGTCCAACAAAGCGCGAATCGCGGTTGAACACTTTGATCGTATCCAAAGTGTCGACAGCGCCAAATTGCTGCGACGTCTCAACGCCGCCGCCGCCGAAGTCGGTCGGACACTTGCCGTGCTCCTGCAAGTCAACGCGGGGAATGATCCTGCAAAATTTGGGGTAACGGTCGACGATACTCCCGCCCTGCTGGAGGCGGCTCTGGAATTACCCCACCTTCAGGTTGACGGCTTGATGACCATTGCGCCTCTATCCGACGATATCGCTGTCGCCGATCGCACCTTCGCCAACTTGCGGGGCCTTCGCGATACTCTTCGCGAACAATTCAACACCCCTCTGGCCACACTCTCCATGGGCATGAGCGGTGACATGGTCCCTGCCATCGCCGCGGGCAGCACTCAGGTTCGCGTCGGCACCGCACTTTTCGGCCGACGTTGATTCCCCGCTGAAAACCATGAATCGAAGGATCACTTTCGACAGAAATCCGTCCCAGAGAATCCGCATCATTTTCTGGCAAAATCTTGCCACCTTTTCCGTTTCTGATTGTCTGAAGGGTCGTGGAACCGTCTCCCCTAACCGCCACGCAAAAAACCGCCTTACTGAATCTGCTTGATGATTCCAGTGCGATCGTGCGGCGGGAGTTGGTACAGTATTTTTCCCAAGTCGGAATTCCCGCTCGAGACTTTCTAAACCACACGGCCGAGGGGAACAATCGGCACCTCGCTTGGCATGCCCGCGAGTTTCTCGAGGAGCTCCGGTTTAATGACCCCAATGCCGAATTTCGGGACTTCATCCAATCGCTCAACTATGAGCTTGAGACCGGAGCCCTGATGATCGCACGCACGGTGCGTCCCGACCTCAATACCGGTGCATGTTGTGAAGCTCTCGACCACATGGCAAATCGCTGCCGTGAACTCATCATCGAACCTTCGAGCACGCGCGCAAAGTGCCGCGTAATTAATCGGATTATTTACCACGAAATGGGCTTCCACGGGAATGTAGAGCACTACACCGACCCTCGGAACAGTTTCATCGATCAGGTGCTGGAACACCGGCGCGGTATCCCGATTTCTTTGTGCACCATCTATCTATTGGTGGCACAACGGCTGGGGCTGGAATTGGAACCTATCGGCCTGCCGGGTCATTTTATGATCGGCTGTTTTCTGGAGGAACGCCCTTTCTTCATCGACGCATTCGATGGCGGAATTTTTCGCTCGCCCGAAGAAATTATCGTATTCCTGCGCACTCACAACATGACGCCCGACATCTCGGATCTCGTGCCCACACCGGTCCGCGAAGTACTCTGCCGCAGTTGCCGAAATCTGGCCAACCACTACGAAGCCAACGGAGACCACGGCCGGGCCATGCAATTCGATGGATTTGTCACTGAGTTTGAAGCCATCTACGCCAAGAATGTAATGTAAGCAAAAGGGAGAGCGATTTGATCATTCGCCGCGCCATCCCGCGCCGCCGGATTGACAATCCCCGCTCCCGGATCAGCACTGCGGAGTCCATGGAGCCCATTCACACGCTTGCCGATCTCGACCACTGGCCCTTCAAAGGCACCGCCTTGGCGGTGTTGGGGCACCCCATCAAGCACTCGATCAGTCCGGCCATGCACAACACGGCTCTGGCGGATATGACCTCGTCCGACAAGCGTTTCACCACCTGGCGCTACTTCCGTTTTGATGTGCCCCCCGACGACCTGCCGGTCGCGTTGAACCGGCTGCACGCCGCCGGGTTCTACGGTCTCAATCTCACCGTTCCTCACAAAATCCTGGCATTTGATTCCATCGCCAAGATCGACGAACGGGCCCAACCCATCGGGGCCGTGAACACGCTTCGCCGCACCGACGCGGGATGGCACGGATTCAACACCGATGGTTACGGCCTCGCGACCGCCGTGCAGGAAACGCTCGGTATTGAAATTAAAAATACCCCCATTGTTTTGCTTGGGGCCGGTGGAGCCGCGCGCGGTGCCGCCGTGGAGTGTCTGCAACGAGGTTGTGCGTCCCTCCACATTGCCAATCGCACTGCTACCAATCGCGACGCCCTGCTCGCGCAACTTCAGCCCATCACGGGTGACATTCCGCTCTCCGGATTCGTCCCGGCCGAAATCCCGAACAACCTGCCCCACGGCGCCCTGGTAATCAACGCCACCAGTGCCGGTCTAAATTCGGAAGATCTGTTGCCGATCGATCTCAGTACCCTGCCCACCCCACGCGGAGTTTACGACATGATCTACAATCCGGCGGAGACCCAACTGCTGGTGCGAGCCAAATCCCTCGGGATACCCCACGCCAATGGCCTTTCTATGCTGATCCACCAAGGGGTGCGAGCACTCGAGATCTGGAGTGACACCAACGTTCCGGTCGCTGCCATGCGACGCGCAGTTACCGGACAATAAAAAGTCCCCGTCGTCAGGGGACGACAGGGCTGAAATCGATTCGGGAATCCGCGGAACGATCTAAGCGAGATCGAAACGATCAGCGTTCATCACCTTGGTCCAAGCCGCGACGAAGTCCTGCACGAACTTCGCCTGGGCATCATCGGTGGCGTAGACTTCAGACAGCGCCCGTAGTTGGGAGTGCGATCCGAACACCATGTCAACACGAGTGCCGGTCCACTTGACGTCACCGGTAGCCCGATCACGCACTTCGAAGAGATCGTCGGCTTCGGAAGTGGCCTTCACTTCATTGCCCATATCCAGCAGGTTGACAAAAAAGTCATTACTGAGGGTTTCAGGGCGATCGGTGAAGACGCCATGTTGCGACTTGGCATGATTGGCATTGAGCACCCGTAAACCGCCAACCAACACGGTCATCTCGGGCGCGGTAAGCGTCAGAAGCTGAGCACGATCAACGAGCAGTTTCTCCACCGGAGTGGTATATTTGTGCTGCGCGTAGTTGCGGAAACCATCGGTGATCGGTTCGAGCGGCTCGAAGGAGTCGGCATCGGTTTGATCCTGCGATGCATCGACCCGGCCCGGCGCAAACGGAACCTCGACCTCTTGACCGCCTTTCTTCGCCGCGGCTTCCACCGCAGCGCTGCCGCCGAGCACAATGAGATCGGCCAGTGAGACCTGTTTGCCGTCACTTTGAGCGCCATTGAATTCAGCCTGAATCGCCTCCAGCGCCGCAAGCACCTTGGTGAGACGCGCGGGTTGATTGACGTCCCAGTCCTTTTGCGGCGAGAGACGCACCCGAGCGCCATTGGCACCTCCGCGTTTGTCGGAACCGCGGAAGGTTGAAGCGGAAGCCCAAGCTGTCGAAACCAGCTCGGAAATCGAGAGACCGGAGTCGAGAATCTTGGCCTTCAGGTCAGCGATATCGGAAGCATCCACCAACGCGTGATCGACGGTCGGCAGCGGATCCTGCCAGATCAGATCTTCGGCCGGAACTTCCGGTCCGAGGTAAAGCGACTTAGGTCCCATATCCCGGTGAGTGAGTTTGAACCAGGCGCGAGCAAACGCATCGGCAAACTGGTCCGGGTTATCGAGGAAACGGCGCGAAATCTTCTCGTAAGCCGGATCAAAACGCAGCGAGAGATCGGTCGTGAGCATGCGCGGGAGGTGTTTCTTCTCCGGGTCGAAAGCGTCAGGAATCGTGGGCTCGGCGTCCTTGGCCACCCACTGGTGGGCACCGGCCGGACTCTTTTCGAGTTCCCATTCGTAGTTGAAGAGATTTTCGAAGTAGTTGTTCGACCACTGCGCGGGCGTCGTGGTCCAAGTGACTTCGAGACCGCTGGTAATCGCGTCCGCGCCTTTGCCACTCCCGTGGCTACTCGACCAGCCCAGTCCCTGTTCCGCCATGGAGGCAGCTTCGGGCTCGCGGCCTACATGATCTTCCGCCGCCGCTCCGTGCGTCTTACCAAACGTGTGACCACCGGCGATAAGGGCGACCGTTTCTTCATCGTTCATCGCCATGCGGCCAAAGGTCTCGCGAATATCGATGGCCGCTTTGACCGGGTCAGGATTCCCATTGGGACCTTGAGGGTTCACATAAATCAGTCCCATCTGCACGGCACCCAACGGCTCTTCGAGCTCGCGATCGCCCGTGTAGCGTTTGTCACCCAACCACTCGGTTTCGGCGCCCCAATACACGTCTTCTTCGGGCTCCCACACGTCAGCACGACCACCGCCGAAACCAAAGGTTTTGAACCCCATCGATTCCAGAGCGCAATTGCCGGCGAGGACCAGCAAATCCGCCCAGGAGAGTTTGCGGCCATACTTCTGTTTAACCGGCCAAAGCAGCCGACGGGCCTTGTCGAGATTGGCGTTGTCCGGCCAGCTGTTGAGTGGAGCAAATCGTTGCTGCCCAGAGCCGGCGCCACCGCGACCATCCGCGGTGCGATAGGTTCCAGCAGCATGCCATGACATGCGCACGAAGAATCCTCCGTAGTGGCCAAAGTCCGCCGGCCACCAATCCTGGGAATCTGTCATGAGCGCATAGAGATCCTCTTTGACCGCTTTCAGATCGAGCGTCTTGAATTCGGCCGCGTAATCAAAACCCGGATCCATGGGGTCGGACAAATCGGAATTCTGATGGAGCATCTTGACGCTCAACTGATTCGGCCACCAGGCACTGTTGTCGTTGGCGCCAGCCGAGGTGGGCTGCTGACCGCCGCCATGAAGATGAGGAAAGGGGCATTTGCCACCGCTGCTGCTGTCGTGAGGGTTTTCCATAAGTCGAATTGAGGGGATTTCGGGTCGTTAAAGTAGTCGGTTTCGGCAAAGTCCGAAACCGAGGGACCAATCAAACAAATCCTCTAGATTGGTGCAAGGCACAGTCCACCATTTTGGCAGGTTTTTACGCCGGGCGCGTAAGAGCGATATCACACCACTCGCCCATTTCCCGTGCTTCCACCCCCCAGTCCGGCACGACCCGGGTAAAAGCCGCCTGAATGGTACGCACTTCGACCACCAGAATACCGCTAAGCACAAGCAGGCCGCCCGGTTTCACCGCGGTGGTGAGTTGAGGCACATACTCCGCCAGAATATGGCCGAGAATATTGGCCAACACCAAGTCGTAGGGCCCGTCCCGAAATCCCGTTTCAAGATCCCCCTCAAAGAAGTGCAACGCCGCGCCCAAATCATTGAGATCGGCATTCTCCTGCGCGATGCGCACCGCCTCAGGATCGTTATCAAAGCCCTGCACATTCGTGAACCCCAATCGAGCAGCGGAGATCGCCAGAATTCCGGACCCGCAACCCGCATCGCTGATTTTCGCGTCTCGCGGAGCATTCTCCGCCCAGGCGACCAGACGTTCGCAGCACAATCGCGTTGTCTCGTGGTTACCGGTGCCAAATGCCATGCCCGGATCGAGCCAGATCGCCACATCGCCGTCCTTCATGCGGTGGCTCTCCCGTTCCCACACCGGCACCCAGTGCAGCCGACCACACCGCCACGCTTGGAAATGAAGTTTGTAGCTCTCTTTCCAATCCTCGTCGGACATCTCTTGAAACATCGCCTCCCCCGCTTGCGCGATCAGGGGAGATACCTGCTCCCATTGCGAGCGCGCCTCGGTCTCATCATCGAAGAGTCCGACCACCCAAGCAGCCGGAATCAGCACATCGTGCATCACGCTCCAACGTTCATCCTCCCGCTCCAACAACATACCGTCGACCTCGTCGACGAGTTCCACCGGTAAGGACGCTTTAACTTCCCAAAGACTCATGCGCGGACGAGAACCGCTCGGCCCGTCAAACACAACCGTCGAAGTTCCTGTCACTCACCGCTACCTAATCCAATGTTCGTATTACGCACATTCGTGGCGAGAAGAAGAGCCTGCCGTAAATGCGCGAATCAGGAACTGGCGGCGGACGCGGCGGCGGCCACCGTCACTGCGACTATTGTCGCTTGAATCGATTCGATGAGTGCCGCTGTGG
>CBFHXU010000035.1:0-21809 GCA_965659875.1 uncultured Opitutaceae bacterium | reverse complement strand
GATCGGGTCCTGATTGAGGAAGAACGCACGATACGGACCACGCTGACTGAAGACGGCTGGGCACTGCGTTGGACGAGTCAGATTTTCAATCCCGGGGCGGAAGATCTCGTTTGTGAAAACTACCATAGCCTCGGTGGGCTCGAGGGTTCGCATTACTCGGGGTTGCAAGTTCGGGGAGTGCGGGAATTTCTGCACCAACACGGCGACGACGCGATCAGAATGCTCGGCGAATCCGGTTCGAGTGACTTGGATGAACTACACGGTCAGTCGGCCAACTGGATGGAATGGTACGGCCAAACCGATACGACTTTGCGCCGCACGCGCATTAGATTTGAATCACTGAGTGGCCCCATCCCTTGGTTTGTGCGTCCCCTTGACCCGATGGTTGCGTTTGCCCCTCACCGTGAAAAGTCGTTAATTATCCCGGTGGGCCAATCAATGGTGTTCGACCACGCCCTGAATTTCTACCGCGCATGAACATTAATCGTAAGACTTTCCTGCGTAATCTTAGCCTGGGTTTGGCCGGTGCCGGTGCGACCCGGGCGTTGGCCCAGCAAGGGGATTTGCCAACATTTGTCGCCAGTAACCCGCGACCATTTTGGGCGGAAATCCGCCGGGGCTACGACATTGAGCCTGGGTTTCGATATTTAAATTCGGGTGGACTGGGTCCGTGCTCGCGAGCCGTCAAAGCCTATGCCACGCAGATTGAATCCGAGCTCGAAGCACGCGTTGAAACGGGGCACGATTTGTTGGCCGAAGCGCGCATCGAAGTGGCCAAATTCTTAGGCGCGGCGGCCAACGAAGTCGCTTTTGTACGTAATGCCACCGAGGCCAATGGCATCATCGCCGGCGGGATTGAACTTAAACCGGGCGATGAGGTGATCTTCGAGTCCCACGCGCATCCGGGTGGCTCATTCCCGTGGTTTTTGCAGGCCGAGAAACGCGGGGTGAAGATTCGTTTGTTCGAACCGGATCCCGAATCAATTTCCGGCAACATCGCCCGGATTGAAAAACTCATCACTCCGCGCACGCGGGCGGTGCAGGTTTCGCATATTACCGCGCCGACGGGCATCTTGCTGCCGGTACGTGGAATAGCGGCCCTGTGTAAGAGCAAAGGACTTTGGTTCCATGTCGATGGAGCCCAATCTGCGGGTATGGTGCCGATAGATTTTGCGGCCATGGGTTGTGATTCGTATGCGACCAGCGGCCACAAATGGGTGGGGGCTCCCCGGGAAACCGGGGTTTTGCTGGTCAAATACCGACGTCAGGACGACGTGAAATCGGTTATGGTGGGAGCTTACTCCGCCGGCTTGGAAACTCTCCCCGGCCAGCTCGATTATTATCCGGGAGCGATGCGTTTTGAATACGGTACCCGTGATGTCCCACGTATTATGGGCATGGCTGAAGCGATGCGTGTGCAGGAGGTGATGGGTCGCGATCGCATAGCTGAACACGGTCGGGCCTTGGTCGCACACCTGCGGGAAGGCCTCGAGAAGATTCCCAGCATTGAAGTGCTTTCGCCGCGACACCCTGAGTTGGGCACCTCGATGTTAAGCTTTCGCACTCCTCGATTGGGTTACCGGGAAATGTTCAGCACGCTGGTGAGTGACTATGGCCTGCGCTGTCGTCCGGTATCGGAGCAAGGTCTCGATGCCGTGCGGGTATCCTGCCACATTTTCAATACCGTCGACGACATCGATCACCTGATCCATGCAATCGAGAAAACCGTCGCTTCAGCCGCATGAGCTCGCGAATGACCCACTTACTGGATCTCGACGATCATCGCAATTTCGACGCTGGCGTCGAGGGGGAGAGAGCCTGCGCCGATGGCCATGCGGGCGTGGCGACCTTTGTCACCGAAGACTTCGACGAGCAGATCGGAGCAACCGTTGATCACTTTCGATTGGTTGGTGAAGTCGGACGGGCAGTTCACAAACCCTTCCACGCGCACGATGCGCTGCACGCGGTCGAGCGATCCGATCTCACTGCGCAAGGTGGCGAGCAAAGCGAGGGCTGTGCGTTTTGCGGCGTCCTCAGCCTGTTCGAGCGTGATATCGACCCCGACTTTTCCGGTGATGAACTCGCCCGCTTCGTCCTTGGGTATGTGTCCGGCGAGGAAAACCAGATTGCCGGATTGCACCACGGGAACGTAGTTCGCGACCGGTTTCGAAGTCGCAGGGAGATCGATCTTCAGTTCCACCAGGCGTGCCTCTGCCGAACCGGCACTCACGCTCGAAATTATTACCCCGCTCAAAATGAGTCCGCCTAAAATTTTTCTAACATTCATCCCGTTACTCCTATGCTATTTACCCCTCACCGCAACTGCTTAACTCTACTGACCGCGCTCGCGCTCGTTTGGGGAAGTGCCGCTCGGTCCACGATGGCCGCTCCGGCCTATGACTTCTTTATCTGCGCGAATGTGAATCAAAACTACGTCATTGGTTCGCGTATCGATACGACCAACGGCCTGTTTCAACACAACCCGGCTAACGACACCTGGCAGCACTTCGGATACAACGATCGCACGATCACGGCGTTGGCCTTCGATCCGCGTGATCATGATACGATCTACACCACCACGCTGAACGGCATCTTCGTGAGCACCGATGGAGGCGAAAGCTGGAAGATGACCAACAGTTGGGACATGACGGAGGGGCGCGATGTCGCGGTCGACCCGCAGTCGCCGGATACGGTTTACTTCGCGCTGCCGGATGGCGTCGCCGTCTCCACCGATCGAGGGCAAACGTGGGAACGCCGCGAGAACGGATTGCCCGATCGGGGTAAGTTCACTCAAGCCATCTCTCCGGATCGCGTCATCGCAGATCGCGTTTTGGCGGGATGCGAAAAAGGCGTCTATTTAACTGAAAACGCCGGACGATTCTGGCGGCAGGTATTACCGACGGAGACCACGGTGAACGATCTCGAACAGTCGCCGCATGATCCCGACCATTGGCTGGCCGTCACCGATTCGCATGGCGCGTGGCGCTCGCGTGATGGGGGCCAAACATGGGCCCTGATTACTTATCTCCCGAACGATCGGGCGATTTACAATGCCACCTACGATCCCACCACGCCGGGCCGCCAAGCGATTGCCAGTTGGGCGCACGGAGTTTGGACCAGCGAAGACGGGGGCGACAGTTGGACGCAACGCAGCGCCGGATTGCCGGAGAATCCGAAAGCATGGCGCGTCGGGGTAGACCCCAATTCTGGCCGACTCTATGTGAGTGTCTTCGAAGATACGCTCTACTATTCAGATGACTTCGGTCGCTCCTGGGAGCCCGATGCCTTGGCCGGTTCATCGGTCAACGCCTTCATCTCCATCCGCCGCGAAAACCGCTAAACCACGATGAAACCATTTACTTATTTTATTAAATTATTCGGTTCTGCGGCCGTCGCGTTGATCGCGACGCAAGTCTCCCTGCAGGCGCAACCCTCAGCCCAAGGCCCCGCCTCCCGCGAGGTCGTTGAAAGCGTCGACGAACGTCGCAGTCAGTATCTGGCACGTGTGCGCGAGATGCAGGATCACCGCGTGGGTCTTTACCGTGATAACGACTTTGCCGGCATCGATAATTCCGCCATGTCCATCCTGCTGATGCGTGGTGAACAGATCGAAGCCTGTAACCGCCGAGTGCTCGAACTCATGGCAGAGCCTGGAACGGGACCGTTCTGGATGTTTCCCACCACGATGGTCGCTTACGCGGGTCGGGACAAACTGTCGGACGAAGCGCGGGGAGCGATTCGCGAAGCTTGGAAAACGACCCGCCAATTGCGCGGCGATACCGAGAACCATTGGGTGATGTATCACGCCGCCATGTATCTGATGGCGCAGATGTATCCCGATGAGCCCGGTTCCGAGTGGTGGAATGGCTTGAGCTCGAGTGAAAACCTGGAGGAGGGACGCTCGTGGTTGCTCGATTGGATGGATATTACCACCACGATTGGGCAGGGCGAATACAACCCGACACATTACATCGGTGAATACGCGATCCCTTTGCTCATGCTCGCAGTCTGGTCGGAAGAGCCCGCCATGCGCCAACGCAGCCGGATGCTGCTCGATTGGCTGTTCGCCGAACTCGCGACGGTTACCCTCGACGGTATGCTCCGTGGTCCGAATTCACGGACGGACGATACTTCGGTGGTCGAGCGATGGTATGCGCTGGCGAATTATTTTTCCTGGCAGCTTTTCGGTAACATTCCCGCCGGTGAAGGCTTCCGCGGCTGGGGTTGGGGCAACTATTTCTCGGTGCTCGCCGAGTATTACGAAGTGCCCGAGGTAATATACCGCATCGCGGTGGATCGAAAGAACGACATCCTGCAACGGGACCGCGCGCGCTCGCGCCGGATCTGGCGTTACGCCGAAGAACATATGCGCCCGATTTACAAGACGCAGTATTTGCGCGACGAATACGCGGTGGGTTCGCATCAGGGGGGGATCAGTGATCCCATTCAATCGCACGTTTGGGATGTCACGTGGTCGGTCGACGATCCGCGCGGTGTGCACAATACCATGTTCTCCCTGCATCCGCATTCGTCGGGCAAGGTGATGCAAATGTTCTTCTGCACTTATCCCGAACCGATGCCTCACTCCGTGACCTACGAGGGTAAGCCTTCCTACAATTCGGCGAACAAATTACTCGGCTGCTCCCCTTACGAAGAAGTCGTGCAGGATCTCGATACGGTCATTGCGCTCTACGATATCGATCCTGAGGCCAACTTCCCGCAGGTGAACGGCTTCTTTTCCAAAGACCTCACGGATGTGACCGAGCACGAATCAGGTTGGATCTTCGCCCGCGGAGGCTCGACCTATTTGGCTTACCGTCCGTTGGCCGACTACCATTGGCAGCCACACATTCGCTATCCGAACGGCCGCGATCCTACGGTTACCGAGGAGACGGGTGGACGTATCCTCACCAGTCCTCACGTCAAAAACGGTACGATCCTGCAGGCGGCTGATGGCGACGAGTTCGCCGATATGGCTGCATTCCAAACTGCGATTTTGGCGCTGCCCCTGAGCTATGAATTGGATCCGATTCCAGCCGTGCGATTCACCTCGCTGCGGGAAAAGGAGATCGTCGCCCAATACGGTGAGACGCCTTACGTCGATGGTCGGCCGATCAACTACCGAGACTGGAAACTGTTTGAAGGTCCCCACCTGAACAGTGAGCTCGGGAGTCGTATATTGACCATCACGCATGGTCCGCTCGGCCGGGTGCTTGATTTTAATACCCTGTCATCGACGGATATCGTGGTGGAATAGCGGTTCGATTTGGCGACTGCTGATGCCCACTCCGACCTCATTTCCCCTCGCTGCCGTTCGCCTCACGGGAGGTGTGCTCGGCGAGCGGGTTGAGACGGTGGGCACCGTGACGTTGCTGCATCAGTGGGACGCCTTGAATGATCGTATTCCCGGCGCGGCCCCCAGTCATGCGGTGAAGAATTTTCGCATCGCCGCCGGAGATGAGGAAGGCGAATACGACGGGCTATGGTTTCAGGATTCGGACGTCGCGAAGTGGTTGGAGGCCGCGTGTTATCGAATCAGTTTTGCTCCCGACCAACAATTGATCGCGGCGATTGACGAGTTGGTGGACCTCTACGAGCGCGCACAGGAAGAAGACGGGTATCTGCATACGTATCACCAACTCACTCCCGGCGCCGAACGATGGTCAAATCTACGGGATCTGCATGAGCTCTATTGTGCGGGCCATTTTATGGAAGCGGCGGTGGCGCATTGTGATGCGACGCAGTCACCGCGGTTGCTGACGGTGGCGGAAAAACTGGCCGATTTACTTTGTCGTACTTTCGGCCCGGCGGACGGTCAGATTCCAGCCTATCCCGGTCATCCCGAGCTGGAGTTGGCCTTGGTCAAACTGGCGCGGGCGAGCGGCCGTCAACGTTACCTGGATCTCGCCGAATTTTTCGTGCGTGAGCGCGGAAAAAAACCGCACTACTTCGTCGAGGAAGCCCAACGCCGGGGTGAAACGGAATCGCCAGTATGGGCGTATTTCGATGATCAAGCGTATTGGCAAAGCCATGTCCCCGTGGTCGAGCAATTGGAGCCGCGCGGACACGCGGTTCGGGCGATGTATCTCTATGCGGCGGTGGCCGACTTGGCCCGCGAAACGGGTGCGGTAGATCTGGCTGAAACGGGCGAACGACTTTGGGACGAAATGGTGGCCAAGCATCTTTATATCATCGGTGGCGTGGGGGCGGACGGTCCGGGAGGGGAAAACTTCTCCGAGCCATTCGATTTGCCAGATGATCGTTCCTACGCGGAAACCTGTGCGGCGATTGGTCTGATGATGTGGGCGCGTCGCCTGCTCGATTTGCGACTCGACGCTCGATTTACGGAAGTGATGGAGCGGGCCCTTTATAACAACGTCCTCGCCGGACTATCGCAGGATGCCTGCCACTATTTCTACGTGAATCCTTTGGCGGTGAATCCCGGGGAAACGCGCCGCCGCTATGATTGTAAAATGGTCCAAACCCAGCGGGTGCCGTGGTTTGGTTGTGCGTGTTGCCCGCCCAATGTGGCCCGACTGCTATCTTCGCTGGGGCACTACGCGGTCAGCCAAAATTCCGGTGGCCTCGCCGTGCATTTGTTTACGCCCCTGAAATTAGATCACGATGGGTGGAAACTCTCGGTGGATACGGATTACCCGTGGTCGGAGTCGGTGAAGATCACCGTTTCGGCGGCACCAGAAAGTGTGGCGACATTGGCGATTCGGGATCTGGGGGCGAAGTGGCGAATTAACGAAAATCTCGTCGAGGAGCATGCGGAAGCCGGGTATCTTAAGCTCTCCCGTGAATGGCAGGCGGGCGATTGCCTCACGGCGGAAATACCTCTCCCCATTGAACGGGTTCGCGCTCATCCGCGCGTCACGTCCGCGAGCGGGCGCGTGGCGCTTAAGCGTGGTCCGGTCGTTTATGCAGTGGAGGAGGCCGACCACGGCGCGGGCCTGACCAGCGTCGGCGTGAAGCGAGAGACATTGCTCCAAGCGGACCCTGATCCTCATTGGGGTGTCACCGTGCTCACGGGAGAGGCGACACGCGAAACCGCTTCGAACACACTTTATCAATCAGATCAGACGCCGCAGTTTGAACCCACCGCATTGCGCGCTATTCCCTACGCGTGGTGGGGCAATCGGGGGGAAGGTGAAATGCGCGTCTGGGTCCGGGATTACGAATCATGAAAAATCGAAACATACTGATTACCTTAGTCTGCATTTCCTTATTGGCGGTGCCTTCGCTGCGCGCAGCCATCACTCCTGCCGAAGCGGCGGCGCGAGTCGCGAAGGATGATGCCACGGTTAAATTTCTCGAACTCCTGTGTGATGATCATGGCGGGCGGCTTACCGGTCACCCCGCGAATGAGGCCGCGATGGTCGATCTCGAAAAGGCGTTGCGGGAATTGGGTTTCAATCCGATGCGGGAAACCTTTCCCATGCGCGGATGGGTGAGGGCGGAAGATACCCTGACGATGAACGGTCCCGTGGCTCGGGAAATGCGCTCGATTGGTCTGGGTTATATTGAACCGGCCGGTCCCGTGAACGGCCCAGTGGTTGATCTGGGTACCGGTGGCCCGGAGGATTTCGATCGGGAGTTTCCTCCGGGTGCGATCGGACTGTTTGGTCCCAGCGCCAAGGGACGCACCAATGAGGTGAGCGATCGGGCGAAAGAACATGGTTTGACGGCATTGATGTTCATTAACCGTGTGGGTGGTGGACAATTGCTCGCCCGCACCGGTGGATTTCACGGCGAGCCCCTTTCGTTGCCGGTGTTTTCCATTACGCAGGAAGAAGGGTTTTGGATGCGCCGATTAATCGCCCGCGATGTTGCGGTCGAGGTCGGTCTGCACACGCGCTCATACAATACGCCGATTGAAACCAGCAATCTGCGCGTGCGTATTCCCGGGCGCTCGGCGGAGACGGTGCTGGTCGGAGCACATTTCGATTCCTGGGACCAAGGCCAAGGGGCAATCGATAACGGTTTGGGGATTGCGCAACTTCTGGCGCTGGCCCGCGTGCTGCGTGACGAGCAGCTCGATCGCACCGTTGAGCTGGTGTGGTATAACGGAGAAGAGCAGGGCCTGTGGGGATCACGTTACGCCATCGAATCAGGAATGGATGCGGTGAAACCTCCGGTAATCATGCTCAACCTTGACATGGTGGGTGTGCCGATCGCGGTGAACGCCATGGGTCATGATGATCTGTTGCCAATCTTGGAACGTTGGAATACCAGCCGGGGTGATGCTGCTCTCGAGCAGGGGGTGCAAAACAAGTCATGGATGGCCAGTGACCATACACCTTATCAAATTGCGGGTGTGAGGATCGTTACGTTCAACGCTCCGATTCCTCACGAGCGCGTGCGCTACTATCACGATTTTGCCGATACCTACGACAAGCTTACCCCGGAGATCATCAAGGACTCCGCCGCGACCATTGCTTCGCTGGTAGTGGAGTTTGCCCAAGTGGCGGATCTCCCGATTGATCATCTGCCGCCCGAAGAAGTCGAAGCCCTGTTGCTCAAAGCCAATCTCCAAGACCGTCTCAAGGCCGTCGACATGTGGAAATTCTAACTTATCCGAAAATCATGAAACGCGCCTTTCTTTTCCCGCTCAGTCTTTTCTTTGCCTCCACTGCGTCCGCTCAAAATACGGAGTGGCTGACCTCACCACACGCTTCCGTGTTGGCTGTCGGCGGTTCCATGATGAATGGCAACCACTTCGCCGATGCCACGCTTGATGCGATGCGTGAGCAGTATGCGGGCACCAAAACCGTGGCACTCGTTTTGCATCCGTCTCAAGTCCCTGATCGCGACAAGATGGAGCGTCGGTTGAAAGAGGCGTTTCAGCACCTGGGGGGGCAGGAGGCGTTCTCTCTCCACCGTTTTGATGCCGCCGAAGCCAATCGTCGCCTCGCCGCTGCCGATGCGATTTTTGTCGGAGGTGGCGATACCTTTATGTTGTTGCGAGAACTTTATGAAACCGGCCAGCTCGGTATCATTCGCCAACGCGTCCTCGAAGGCGTGCCGTTGGCGGGCAGTAGCGCGGGCGCAAATATCTGCGGTCCCGTCATCGGCACCACCAACGACTTTCCGGTCACCGATGTCCCCACGCGTCGTTCGCTCGCGATCATTCCGGTGGTGATCAATCCCCATCATCCGCGCGCCGATCAACAACCCGAGCACGACAGTCGCGCGTGGAAAATCCGCAATTACCTGCGATGGAATCCCACCGAGCGCGTTGTGGCCCTCGGCGACCGCGCGATGATTCGGCTGCACAAAGGCGAACTCACCATCGCCCTCGGTCCGGCCTGGGAATACCGCCACGGAAAAACGACCCCGCTCAATACGGGTGACACGTTGGATCTAGAATAACCCGATACCGACCGCCGCTGAAGAGAATGTTCGCATTACGAACATTCCCGGAGGCCGGCGGACAGGGTGAGGTTATTCGATTTTGTTGCGGTTGTCGTCGATCCGTTGTTTCCAGGAAATCACCTTTCCGTCCATGATGAGAAACTCGGTGATTTGCGTAAGGTGTGAGGATTGCTGCGTAAACGTGGGTTCGGTAACCATGACCGTTTGTTCGGTTTGTCGATCATAGATGGCTACCTCTCGCGTGCCGGAGGGAACCATTTGGACTTTGGAACGCATGGGATGTCGATAGGTCCAGACTTCCCCGGTGGATCCCTCCTTTTTGAGAGTCGATTTCTTCTCGGGTTCTCCCATCTGCTCGATGAGCGTTAATACCGAGTCACCGCGTTTGATCGCGAATGCTTCGGGTGGTGGTGTCTGGGCTTTGGGAGCGGTTGTTTCGCAACCCGTCAGTGCGGTGAGAGCGATGAGGAGCGCCAGTGCATGTGAGTTTAAGAGAAGGTTTTTCATGTGATCGGATGAATCTTTTGAGGGATGCAGGATGGGTGACGGGGCTGGAAATTTTGATGGAGCAATTCGACTTATCTAGACCTTAGAGCGACCAAGAGACTCACTTTCGTGGCGCGTCGTGCCGGGAGGTAGCACGATAAAGCAGCGATGGCCGCCAGCTGGATGGAGATGCTGCCAAACGTGATCGGGTCGAATGCGCTTACGTTGTAGAGCAGGCTCTCCAAGAAGCGGGATCCGGCAACTGCACCGAGGACGCCGACAAGAACGCTGACCACGATCAAGCGCGTCGCTTTTAAGAGAATGAATCGAAGGATGTCCCTGGGTTGTGCACCCAAGGCCGTAGGCGCCGCGATTTCGTTGGTGCGTTGGTTCACGGGGTAAGACATCACGCTGAAGATACCGAGAGTAGCGCACAGCAGGCGATCCTCGGAAAGGATTCTGGGTTCTCTCGCTACTCGTCGACTTGGGCGGAGCCGAACGCGTAGGCGAGCGACCAATCCCGGTGCTTTCCGGGAGCGAGAGCGAGGGTTTGGTAGGGTTCGATTGAGAACGTGAATCCGTTCATCCAAATGGGACATTCGGATAGGACGAAATCAGTGCTGAAATTAATGCCATCCTTGAGGTGAGGATGGGCTATAGTCGTTTCGAGTTTCGTGTCGGCAACGCCCTCGAGCAGCACGAAGGCCCCGTCGTCTTTGCCGATGTATTCGCGGCTGGGCGTGAGCGAACCCTCGTTGAGTTCGAATCCCGAGTCAGCGGGCAATGATGCGTTCTGGGGTAGCTCGACTCGAAGGCTCGCGTTTTCTCCGAGCGCAAAGAAGGGATGCGCAAACCACTCGAAGTTCATCGGTTGATCGCTGAGATTGAGAAGACGGCTTCGGCTGCGCAGGGTCCGACCATCGAGTTCGACGATGCGGGTCACTTCGCAGGCGTAACTGGCGGCTTGGTGCCGAGTGCGAAATTCAGCCCGCGTGGGCTGGGCATCGATGTGCCAGGAACAGGATTCCACGACGGTCACCGTCCCATCGACCCGTCCAAGTTTTCCCACGCCGGGAGCAAGTCCCTCATCTCCTTGCCACAACCATTTTTGGCCGGTGCGCGAACGATCGCGAAAGGACTCGGGAAGACCATGGCCGTTGAAGGGTTCGGGATTGAGTTCAGTTCCTTCGGGTCCACTGAGTAACGGGCCGGCGACGGCATCGTGAACCTGCCAAATAAAACCGCCGCTACAGAATCGAGGTCCGAGCCGGGCCCGATCGGCAACGGGATCAAGCAGATCGACGCGCAGGGAGTCGTGGGCGAGAGAAAACATGGCAGCCGAATCTAGCGGTCGCCGGAAATCTTTTGGTAAAATGGATCACCTTCCATGATCTCGCCCTGGCGCACGGGTCGTTCGGTGAAGGCGGACTTGTAAATCGCCGTGAGCAACTCGATGGTGCGCCGTGCTTCCGAGCCGGAAGTGTGGGGACGTTCACTCCGGTCCATGTTCTGGACAAAGGCCCGGAGTTGGGCGCCGTGAGTCGAGCCTACGTCGGGCGGGAAACTTTGCCATGCCTGCTGCAACGCATCATCTTGCGCCGGTGGTGCGAGCGTGAGTTTCCAATTGTCGCGGGTATAGCCGTAAAGGTGATTGAGTTCGGCGGTGCCGCGTTGGAAATCCAAACGCAGATAGGTGTCCTGTCGCGGGCTCAAGGCGCTGTTCACAATGGAACCGAAGGCGCCGTTCTTGAAGCGCACCAGGGCCATGGAGATGTCCTCGACTTCGATATCGCGGTCGAGCGTGCCAGCCATCGCGCGCACTTCTTCCCAATCCCCGAACAGGTCGAGGAAATGGTCCATCGCGTGAATACCCAATCCCATGGTGGGACCCCCGAGTTCGGTCGCCCATTTGCCGCGCCACGGCACGGCATAGTAGGCCTCGTCCCGATACCAGAGAGTATTGCAAACGCCGACCAACGGTTTCCCGAGCTGACCGTTTTTGGCGAGTCTTTTGAGGTGGAGATTGGACGAGGCGAATCGCATTTGGAATACGCAGGCGGTATAGCACCCAGTGAGATTCTCAGCTTCGTGGATGAGATCAAGTTCGGCCAGCGAACCACAGAGAGGTTTCTCGCACAGCACCCAAGCTCCTTTCTCCATCGCCTTGATGCTCATGTCGGTGTGGGTGCTGGGCGGAGTGGCGATCAGAACGATGTCGGGACCGACTTCGTTGAGCATTTCATCGTAGTCGGTAAACGAGAGCGGCACGTTGGCGCGCTCACAGAATGCTTTCAACTTGGCGGTATCCAGATCAACGGCCGCGACGAGTTCCACGCGATCGCTCACGTTTTCCACGGCTTGCAGATGAGCGTCACAGATGGCGCCCGTGCCAACCAACACAGCGCGGTAGGTCTTACTCATGGATTTTCGGGAGATTCAGCTAATACGGTGAGTCCTTTGAGGGACATGGAGGGTGCGGGAAAGAGATAAGAGGAGAAGTATCCGACGATCATGCAAGACGCTACTGCCGCTGGATTTAGTAGGATGGCACTGACGTAAGGGGCCAAGAAAATCGCCACGGCGACACTGGCGGCGGTGCCGAGCAGCGCGCCCTGCCAATTGGCGCGGCGAGTGAACATGCCCAGCGCATAGGTGCCGGCGAACCCGCCACCGAGGATGGCCGTCATTTGCAACATCGCGTCGAACATCGATTTGATATCGAAGAAGGTGAAGAGCACCGCGACGACGGTGCTGATGACTCCGGAAAGGATGGTGACGAGGTAGGCGAGCCGGAGACTTTTTTCTTCGGTCGAGTTTTTTGAGAGCCGTTCGTAGAAATCAACGGAAGTGAGCGTCGCGACACTGTTGAGTCCACTGGACAGGGTAGACATCGATGCCGCAAACAAACCGGCGATGATCAGGCCGGTGATGCCCATGGGCAGTTCGGCGGCGATGAACACCGGGAACGTCGCATCGGTATCGATGAGTGGATTAAGACGTTCCGGATGGGTTTTATAGAATGCCCATAAAGCGGTGCCGATGGAGTAAAAAAGGAAGCTGCCAGGAATGACGACGGCGGCGAGGGTGAGCACTGAAGAGCGGGCTTCTTTGTCATCCCGGGTGGCAAGCACGCGCTGCATCATTACTTGCTCCTTGGGCCAGGTCGGCACATCGGTGGCGACGACAAGAAGAATTGCCCAGACCGTTGGCGTCGCGAAGTTCCAGCTCAGATCAAAGAGCTTCGCTTTGTCTTCGGAATTCGCGAGGGCAACGATTTCGCTGATCCCTCCATCGACTCCGTTGATCACGTAACCGATGGCAAACAGCGCCCCGCCGACCATAACGAAGACTTGGATCACATCGGTCCAGATCACGGCTTTCATGCCGCCCACCAGAGTGTAGATGGTGGTGACAATACCCATCAGCACGATGCACATCACGACGTTGGCGCCGGTCACACTGGCGATGGCGAGCGCCGGTAGATAGAGCACGACACTCAAACGGCCCACCAATTGGAAGAGGATAACGAGCGCGCTGCTCATCAACCGAATCGAAGGGTGAAACCGAATCTCCAGGTAGTTGTAGATGGAGATTAGATTCAGCCGCCGGATCATCGGAATGATCTTGTAGGCGACAAAGAGCAGTCCAAAGACACCGACACATTGTTGCGAAAGATAGAGCCAGTCGGTGCGGAAGGAGAGGGCAGGGATGGCGATGAAACTGATCGCACTGGTACCGGTGGCATAGAGGCTCAAACCCGCTGCCCACCAGGGCACATCACGTCCGGCCAAAAAGTAATCCGTGGTCGAACCCGCCGCCCGCTTTTCCTTGCTGTAGCAATACCATCCCACGCCGAGCATCGCGATCAGGTAGCCCGCGATCATCAACCAATCGATCATCGGGAGAGAGGTGTCCGCCGGCACCAGCTCCACCGCCGTCGGGCTGGCTTGCCCCTCGACCTCGATCAGAAATCCCCGATCGATGGGTTGAATGCTGACGGGCTCGCCGGAGAGCTCGAAAGTCCCCGCCGATACCCAAGTGTTCGTGATTGCGTGGTAAGTGAGGAGCTTAAACGAGGAATCGTCGGCTTGTGTGAGGCCGAGGATAAATGCCTGACCGGAACCACTCGTAACATCGGTAAAAAGAGCCGATGGAGGGGGCGCATGATCATCCGGGAGAGTTGAGCGGGCCGTGACGATTTTGGTTGCTTCCGTTCCCGTGATAATTCGCGACTCTACATTAACTAACTCATTTTCAGCCAACGCAGTTGCGGTAACGCCGCCCCAAAGCAGGAGAGAGGTGAAAACGAGGCGAAGAAGGGATTTCGACATAGGGGGAAAGGGGTATTTGCCGCACTGTTGGTGGGTCGCAGGGAAGCAATCGGGGCCCGAAAAAATGAACGATATTTCAGAAATTACGAGGGGATAGGTAAATTATTTTCATGAAATTTCATTGAGAGTTCAGTGGATAGTTCACGAAAATCGCGATGCAATGACCGAAGCAACGGTGTCCCTTTCGCTCGTATAATTGAAAAACACCCGATGTTTCGCGGGCGGGAGGCTGGATTTAATCGCGTAACCCTTGGGCATGATTGATTGCCTCCAGCCAACCGGCGGGACCGACGGCGGGAATGCGGTGTACTCCCGGAAAATCGATTTCGTGCCAAGCGCCGGAGGGTTGCTGCACGAGATATGGCAAATCGGCCGCTTTGAGCATATCGACGTCATTAGAACTGTCTCCGATGGCTACCGACAAGACGGGAGCGGATCGCTGGGCCGCGAATGCTTCAACCGTCTTGATCAGCGCGGTTCCTTTATGACTGTTTGCGGCACTTACGGTGTAGAATCGTCCACCACACAGACACTGGAGATCATGGCACGCGAAAGCGTTTTGCACTTCAGCCCATTGGGTCGGTTCGAGTTTTGCCGTCAGCGTTTCACTGAAATCTCTCTGCCGAGCTCGACCGGCGGCGTCTAATGTCAGACCCGTCACGGCGGCGAGTGCTTGATTACTCAAACTCGCATAGGGCTTCAGATCGATTTCCAAGCTAGCCGAGACGGTTTTAATTTTTTCCTGAATCACGGCAGTGGGGGTGCCGAGTTGGATCAAGCGTCCCCCATCCGGTAATGGAAGGTCATTTTGATCCGCAAAGAGATCGGAGTTTTGAGGCACATAGATACCGCTGCCATTTTCGACAATTCCAAGTGTATCGATCCCCATCTTCTGCATGAGCGCCCGTTGTTCGCCTCGTGTTTTGGAGGAACAGAATACCACCGGGATGCCTGCAGCGAGCAGCGCGCGCACGCGCGGAGTCGTGATCTCTGCGGAGTAGGTTTCGAAGTCGATCAGGGTGCCATCGAGATCGGTGAAAACGATCATCTGATCAGGCACGAACGGTCACGGCATCGAAGTTCAGGGAAGCGTCACAACCGGCCATGAATTCGTTGAGGTCGAGCTCGGCGAGCGACGGATAAATGCGAATCGGTGCAATCTCTTCGGGGGCCGATTCTCCACGACGCGCGCGCACGTTATCCATGATTTCCCGTTTCAAGAGTTCCGGACAGACCGGCGAGTGGTAAATGACGGAGAGGGAGGCATCGATCATGTCTTCGACGTGGTCGTCGCCCTTGGATTCATGCATATGCGGATTGCGGGATTCGATCTGACAGATGGTCACCTTTTCGCGCAATAATTCTGGATCGGTCGACTCGAGGATGCCTCCATATTTTTCGAGCAGGTTCATGTAGTGGTGGGTTTCCACCGCGTAGCCGGCCCCGTATTCCAGTTGGAGCGCAAGGTCCACCGTGAGGGCATGTTCTCCGGCGTTGCCGGTTTTCACGATCTCGGTTTCAAAGCCGCTGAATTGAGTCAGAAGACGGTTGAGCATCGCGTTCGAGTTCACGGAACTGCGTCCCCATTTGGCGAAGAACAGGTTATTCTCCATTACCTTGGGTTTGGAGTGCCAGGAGATGCGTACGAAAGTATTTTTACCTGGATTCATCGCGAATCCAGCGGCGTATTCGTTGACGTATTCCTGCACCGCGCCCGGGAAGTAATTGTCACTGTCGACGAAGCCCAAATATTTTTTTCCGAGCCATTTGGCGAGTAACGTACCGACGATCATGCCCTCGGCTTTACCGGAGCGCACGATACCGGTCTCATCCAAGATGTGGTCGTAACCCGAGTCGGCAAATGCCTTGGCCAGACCGGAGTCTTTTTGATGTACAACAAGGATTTTTTTGCCCGTAAAACGGCCGAAATTTTCCAGTGCTTCTTTTTCCAGCCCGAAACGATCCACCGGACCACGCGGGCTGTTCGAGACGACGATGACTTGGCAAGGGCTGGGAATGCCCACCAGCACACCTTCGATGAGCTTGAGGCGTTCGTTTTTAACCGGCACAATGATCGCCATTTCGCGCATGCGGTCGTGGAGAACTTCGGCCGGGACGCGCTCTACCATTGAATCGTTTTCATGCGGACCCGTGCCGCCGTCCAGTTCGTAGACTTTTTGGAGTCCATAGATTTGAAGGGAGCCGATGCGTTCGCAATCTCGTGGTATTTCAAGTCTCATAGTTCGCAGTGTTTCACCCGCTCGCGGAGGGCGAGGGATGCCTTTATATGAGCAGACCTAATGCCAAATCGTCTGATTTCGGCGAATTCGGCCCGAGATCTGCTTTTAACCTCGTTGCCTTGTCATCCGTGAAACCCTTATCCGTTCTCGATTCCCGTTCGCTTGAGCTAGATCGTCAGGCCTTGTCCATCCTCCGTCAAAATGAGTGGGGTGGCTACACCCTGCCCACGCGCGGGCTTTACCCATACCAATGGAATTGGGATAGTATGTTCGTCGCGCTAGGGTTCGCGGAGTTCGACCTCGATCGTGCCTGGACGGAAGTGGACACCCTCTTTCAGGGCCAATGGGCCAATGGCATGGCCGCGCATATTGTTTTTCGCAAAGATGATCCCAGTTACTTCCCGGGACCCTCGATATGGGGCGGCGATGGCGGGCAGCTTCCGACTTCTGGCTGTTCCCAACCTCCGGTGGCTTCGACCGTGGTCCGGGATCTCTATGAGCGGAACCCGACAGCGGGACGAAGTTACTTGGAGGAGCTGTTTCCCAAACTCATGGCTTGGCATCGTTGGTTTCACACCATGCGGGTTATTAGTGGCGGAGCGGCGATTGCAGTGACCCATCCTTGGGAGTCGGGCCGCGATAATTCTCCGGACTGGGACGCGGCGTTGGCCAATGTGGACCCCACGGGGATAGCTCCCTACACGCGGCGCGACACGGGCCATGTCGATGCGGCCATGCGGCCGACCACTGCGGAATACGATCGTTATCTCAAGCTGGTAGAATATGGTCGTGCGACTGGTTGGGACCACGCCCATATCACCCGGGAAGGCCCCTTCGCGGTCGCGGACCCTGGTGTCACGTTTATTCTGATGCGAGCGGACCGCGACTTGAAAGCTCTGGCTCTCATTTTAGACAAACAGGATTCGGCCAAGGAAATTGAAACCTGGCTTTATCACGCTGAGGAGGCGGCTGATTATTTGTGGAGCGATGAACTTGGGGCTTATGCGGCGCGGGATTTGCGAACCGGCCTGTCGGCAACCGGCGTCTCCAGTGTGGCGTTCCTGTCTTACTACGGTGGCATGTCCGTCTCGCGACGAGACGCCAAACTGCAGAAGACACTGCAGCGCATCCTTAAAGCCGCTCCTTACAGCCTACCGAGTTTTGATCCCGCGCATCAGCGTTTCGATTCACGGCGTTATTGGCGCGGACCGGCTTGGGCGGTGGTCAACTATCTGGTCTCGCGTGGTCTGGCGGAATATGGGTTCGAAGCCAAATCGGACCGTATTCGCTTGGACACGAGGCGCATGATTGAGAAATCAGGTTTCTTCGAATACTTCGATCCCCTATCCGGGGCCGGGGCGGGAGGCGACAACTTTGCCTGGACGGCGGCGATGTGGCTTTGTTGGGCCTCGCCGACGACGGACGCGACTTAATTATTGGTGGTAACGGCCGCGAGGATCTTGGCGCCGGTCAGACGTTCAGCGGGGTTCAAAGAGTGAGGCGTTTTGCCGCCGTGAATTTCAGCCATCTTGGCGAAATTCGCCTGAGCCGACTTTACGAAGTCATCGACCGGTTCTTTGTGGCCACAGAGTTTCATGATCTCGGGCAACCATTGATGGCCGTAGCGCACGTGATTTTGCTCATCGTTGCGATCGAAGGCGAGGAGGGTGTCGGCCTCGAAATCATTCAGTTCCCGAATGCGATCCATGATCGTTGCTTTGGTGGCAAAACTGCCGGCCTCAAATTCCATCGTCATCAGCGCGTAGCGCTCGGCGGCGGGCATTTGAATGAGAATATTGTAGAGATCGAGGGAGTGCTCGATGGTCATCAAATCGAAGCCGAGCTTGGGCAGCTGCCGGTACCCAAATTGGCTGTGGCGCGATTCATCCCAAAGGTGGCGGGCCAGGTCGTGATGCAGGTCAAACGGAGCATCGAGGGTTTCGACAAAAACCGTGGCGAGATAGTCCACGGCGTCCAATTCCATCATGAGCCAGATGTAGATCATGACGCGGATCACGCGGGCATCGGTCTTGGGATCCTCCAACCATTCGCGCACAATCGGAGTCTCGTGCGGATCCTGACTGAACACGCTGGAACAGAGCGGGTAGGGGCCGCGATTACAGGTGGCCGGATGGGAGTAGGGCGTATCATGGTGTTGCCACGAGATGTCGGCCGCGACGTCGGCGTGCAGGGTAGCCAAGGCGGATCGGAGATGATCACACCAAGCGTGAGATTCGGCTGATTCGTTGAGGTGCGACTCCATCTCTTCGGCGTGGCGTTCCTCGTCGCCGATGAATTCTTCGACCAGCTTGCGGGACGGCCAGTCGGCGAGGTGGTGGGTGGCCTCAAGGTAGTGCCGGTAGGCGGCCAGCACGTGCGGTTTGAGCACGCGGTAGAATCCGACCAGTAGGGTGTCAGGGTTGGACGGCGTAATTGCTTCGGCAAACACCCGCCAAATCTTCGGGCGCACGGAGTCGGTTTTGCCAAACCCCGTCATTTCGCGTCCGCGTTCGCGGAGGAAGCGGGCGTGTCCGGCGCTTTCCCAAACATGCTGGCAAACGAGGTATTTTAAATCCGGTTCGCCGACACGGGGCACAAGCGTGGTGGCGCTGGAAATGAAGGCGCGTTCGAGTTCGAACAGTTCGCGCTGAAGACGGGCCATTTCCTGGACGGCCGCGGTGCGGCCGCCGGAAGAAGGAGGGGTAAGGGTGGAGGTCGACACGGGATGAAAGAATCGAGGTTGATTACCTAGCAGATGCGGCCGCGTTTGCCGGCTTTGGCGTGACCGGGAGGATTGGCACCGATCCAACGTTCGTCGATGGGCTCGGATGCGCGCTGGTAGCGACTGTCGCTCGAAATGCGCAGACGGTTTTCGGTCTGGTTATCAAGCGAGGCGTGCACCAAGAACATACCGAAGGTCAAGAAATCACCGGCTTCGAACTCGGTGGTGAGCCAACGCCCGCCAAATTTATTGCGCACGATGGGTGGGTTGTGGGAAAGGGAGCCGGTAAAGGTCCAGCCTCCGTCTTCAGCGCGGGCGACCTGTTCGGGTTTGTTTTCGCAGTAGCCGTCGACGTCGCGGTAAACGTAGTTCTTGAGCAGATCCATCCGCTGCCAGGAGTTTTCGAGAATCATCAATCCGCCGAGTTCGTAAGAGATGTCGCCATAGGGAACCCAGGCGGTCATGTGGCGGTGCGTGCCGCGTCCCATGTAGGGCAGGTCGCAGTGCGGGTTGGTACCATTGCCCGGAGGCATGGCGCGCAGCCAGGTGAAGTCGTAGTGACGGATGTCCTCTTCGTAAAACTTCTCGTAGAAACCGGTGAGGCGTTCGCCGTAGAGCACGTTGCGCAGCGGCGCGTTGTTCTCGGAAAGGGTGGGGTGAAACGCGGCGCCGTAGTCGTCCGACATGACCCCGTCCATGCTGGGATGATCGGGATGGAGCATACCTAAGGTATTCAGGCGATCGGTGATCTCTCGACGAGCTTCGAGGACGTTGTCGCGGCCGAGATAGCCCTTCATGTAGAGATAGCCGTCTTCATCGAAGCGGCGGCGCAGTTCGTCGAAGTCGTTCTCCGCATCGGAGGAGTCTCGGATAAGACCGATCTTGTCCTCGGCCATGTCGAGGTCGTGACCGTAGGAGCGGATTTGCGGAAGGGTGGGGGCGAGTGTGCTCATAGCAAAAGGGATACGAAGAAGGGTTGTGGCGGTGGAATTTCCGTCGGCGTTAAGATAGCGGCCCAACGAGGATTCGAACATGGTTGAATTGGGATTATATTTGTATATTATGGTAGATTATGGCCTCCAACTCGGAATTCCGCGACGAACCCTGGCTTTCCCAGCCGTTATCATTGGGAAATTCGACTATAATGGCAGCAGGCCAGGTGCGGAATGTGGCCGGCATTCCCAGAAAATCCATGCGAACTTTGGGCGGATTCGGATTGGTATATATGGTCGATGTAGACGGCTATTATGTGGATGAATTGGGTACGGAGTGCGACTTGCGGAGTGGCGATGCGGTTTGGATTTACCCGGGTATTGCGCACGCCTACGGACCCAAGCGGAGTAAAGAGTGGACGCAAATCTATGTTGTGTTCGATGGTCCGGAGTGGGAGCGATGGACCGAAGAGGGCATTACGAGTCCGCACCAGCCCGTGACCCATGCCGACCCGGTTGAAAGCTGGGCTCGGCGATGGCATGACGCGTTTCCCGCGGACGCAGCGCCGACGTTGGCCCATGCCTTGCGCACCTTCGGAGTGGTGAATCAATTGCTACTCGAGTTGCTCGCCACTCATGATGAGTCGTCGCACTCCGCTCAGGATGCTTGGTTGTTTGAGAGTCAAAGGTTACTGGGCGAGCGGAGTTCCCCGCAAGTGCTCAGCCCCCAATCGGTGGCGAGAACCGTGGGCATGAGTTACGAGAATTTTAGGAAAAAATTCTCTCAACACGTCGGGGAATCTCCGGGACACTTTCAAAAACGCCGACGCATCGAACACGCTTGCGCCGCGATTTATCAAGGCACCCACAGTTTTAAAGCCCTCGCGGATGAACTCGGTTTTTGTGACGTATTCCACTTCTCCAAAACCTTCCGCCAAGTCGTCGGCGAGACACCGAAGGAATTTCGCGCCAAAGCACAGGGCACCTAGCGCTCCCCACCCCGCCGCAATGCGGCCACACTCATCGCAATGTTCGTATTACGAACATTGCGATGAGTGTGGGACTGGAGTTTGGATATGGTTGGGGTGAAGTTACTCTACCCAGCCTTCCGGCCACTTGGTGCCGGGCACTTCGCGCCAGAGAATCTCGCGATCGATCCGGGGCTTGTGGTGACGGTATTGCGTGGTCAACGCGATGCGTTTGCGCAAGAGCTCCGGCAGGTCCTCACCGTAGAAGTAGGTGTGATTTCCGGCGGCGGAGACGACCATGAATTCGGTGTCGGTGGTCTCGATGAGATCGAGTAATTCGGCGGTGTTTTTGAGATCAAGGTCGATGGCGTCCTGGAGTCGTTTCTCGTGCGCGGCGCGCTCCTCGTCACTGTCGGATTCGAGGTAGCCGTAGACGGAACTTACCCAGGTGCACACACTCCGCATCGCCGTGGCCCAATGCAGGTAACCGCGAACGCGATCCCGCAGATCACGGAAGACGCGGGCCGCGACAGAGTCGGATTCGATGTTGGCCAAATTCGCGTCAAGATCGGCGATGAGCTGACGCACCCGGGGCAGCAGTTCGGTGTCCATATCGCGGCCCATTTTGTCGCCCTGTTCGCGGGTAATCAGATCGAACAGGACGTCTCGGCCCAGGTCGTTTACGCCGGGGTTGTTGTGTTGGAAACAACCATGTTTCTCGTAGTAGCGCCGATCCGCGAGGGGGACGGCTT
>CBFHXU010000034.1:12289-22343 GCA_965659875.1 uncultured Opitutaceae bacterium | reverse complement strand
GATCCAAAATACAATCGCCCCCATGGGCCCCTCCAGAACCGCGCCAAAACTGGCGCTGGCGAGGATGGCCCACGCTCCCGCCCAGGCACCGAGCTCGTGGGGCTCCGACGAGATCAGGGCATTGCGGGTATAGTGAAACATGAGCGCCACTATCCCCAGAAACAGACTTAATCCGACCAAACCCATTCGAGCGAATACCGTCACAAAAATCGAATGCGGACTGCGGACGGTAAAATCATTCGCCATGCCGGCGAAATACTCTCGGGAGAATTGAGCGGAAATGTCATAGCCGAAACCCAGCCCGAAGATCGGAGCCGAATGCCAAGTTTCGCTGATGGCCAGTTTCCACCACACCCAACGAAACAGGTTGTTGTCGCCTTTCACCGAAGACGACTCTCCGCGATAGACGCCCTGTCCGGTCGGATCCGTGACCGATACGACCGCTTCGTAAATATCGAACAAGGGCGTGGATTCCCATGACTCGTTTCTGAGTTGGACGGAAAGTAAAACCGCGCAAATCCCCACCACGCCACCGACTCCCAGCCAAGCGGCCAACCGCCATCTTCCGGACAATACCACCCATCCGCACATCACCAGCATAGCCACCATCGCAGCCCGGTTGTTGCTCATCGTCACCAGCCCGAACAGCCCGAAACAGAATATCAGACTGTATTTTCGTCCCGTTTCTTCCCATCGCAAATAGTGGAGCACCGCGCCAATGGCGGCATACAATCCGACCAAATCGGCTTTGAAGTAGATGACGGGAACCCCGCGGATCGTCAGCGTATCCAGAAACAGCCTTGGAAAGTGGTCCGAAATCACGAACAAGAGGCCATGGGCACGGCGCAGATTCTCAGGGCAGCGAGTAAGGTGGCCCCCAATGCGGCGTCGCGCATGGTGGCAGCCCGGGCGATAAAATAAAAAGCCGCGTAGTAGACTGTCGCGAAGTCGCGAAGCGCGAGGATGCCGTAGATCTTCCCATCGAAATACATTCGGCCGGCGCCGAACAGGATCCAGCCGATGATTATAGCGTCAAGTGGCGCCCAAAAAGATACCTTACTGTGACCCCGGGATTGCTCGATAAAAAGCAGTGTGAGCAGAATCGCGAGTCCGGCTTCGCCGGGTAAAAGCGGCAGGCTGGGCGCCGGCATAAATTGAGCGAAACCGCGGTTCCCGATGAGGTATCCGGCCAACAATCCGACGAGCACGGTTTTGCTCAGCCCGGATGAATCCATTCGATAGAGAATGAGTAAACTCACGGCGGCGCACAATCCGCCGGCCAAAACCCAGCCCCCTTGGGCGATTTGCACTCCGACCAGCAGTGCGATCAACACCGCACTTACGATCCAGATACGGTCGCGCCATGTGGGTGAAAGCTGGGTCATACTGTTCGCATTGAGGCGGGAATGGATTTCCGGCGCAACCATCGCTTGCACCGATTACGGGAGACGCCTCCCTCCCTTGTTCGATGCCTTTGGTCTCGGTGATTCTGCCGGGAAAAATGCGCACCCAAACCTATCGAGGCCGCGATTGACGGGACGTGCTGGTTGGCGGTTTGTCGCCTTCGGAATAGCGGCCCGACTAGGAATTAACTGAATCTAGCGCGATTTCCGAATACACTTCGGCGTATGCTGCCGACATTTTGTCGATGGAAAATCTATTCTGAGCAAATTCTTGGCAATCTGCCGCGACTTTGGACCAAGATTCGGAATCGGCCAAGGCCTGCGACAGGACCGCGGCGAAGTCGCCGGCGTCATCCGGCATCGCGAGCCACGGATGATTCTCGGGTAACGATTCGATGGTGCCGGGGGATCGGGTGGCGACGATCGGAGTTCCCGCCAGGCACGCCTCCACCGCCGTGAGCGGGAGTCCCTCAAAACGGGAAGGCATGATCAACACATCTGCAGTTGCCAACCGCTGCCGAAAATCGGTCACGGGTGGATTGAGCTCGATGGTCCACCCCTGCAGCGAAGATTGGCTTAAGTCAGACAAAATCGGTCGGAGCTCTCCATCGCCAAAGATCCTTAATCGCGCTCGTTTGCCTCGTGGTAGTTTGGCGCGACGTAAAATCTCCGGAATCAGGTCCACCCCTTTCTGTTGGTTCAATCGACCGCCAAACATAATTTCGATGAGATCTGAAGCCGGGTAGTTTTCTTTGGTGGTTGGCGCCGGAGTCACTCCGTTAAGGATAATTTGAGGAGCACGCTTGAACGGTCGGCCCCCGGAGTCCGATCTTAGCCGCATCATCTCTTTTTGGGCGACGGTCGAGACCGTGATACATCTTGCGCGGTCCAATTGACGATCGCACCACCGCCCCACGCCTTCGTGGAACCACCAAATTTTTGAATTGTGCACCGTTCTGATGGTGGGCCGCCGGCGGTGGGTTCGGCTGATGGCGGACAGCACCGCGTAGCTTGATTCCGGAACCTCCGCATGTAGATGGACGACATCGGGATCGAAGCGCCTGATCAGGGGATGGTCCGGGTTCCGGCGCTTTTTGCTTATTGGTTCGTCGGTCGGGAGAAAGTGGCGGCCACCACGTGGCAACGTTTGTGGCACACGGCTCTGAATCGATTGCGGCTCAAACCCGATCGTTGGGCCTATGTGGTGGTGCAAACGGCGGTGCTTCCGGGCGAAACCGAAGAGTTGGCGCAGCGTCGCATGGAGCTGGTGGCGAAGGCTTTGCGGGATCAGCTGACCCCGGTGCGAGGTGAATTCTTAGAGAAAGATTGAATTTTCATATCTCCCCCCCAGCATCCGCGTCCTCTTGGATTCGACCTGCGCTGCCGACTACGCCCTGTTGATTGCCGCGAGTGACCCAGTAAGCTGGTCGCCCGCGGCTATGCTTGTTGTGGGTTTTTTACTGGGAGTGGGGCTGGCCCGACTGCTGCTGAACCGCAAACGCCGGCATTATCGAGAGCAGGCCGAGCAGGTGTTGGCGGTGGCCAAACGCGAAGCGGCGGTGGTGGCGAAGGAGCTGAAGCAGGAGGCAGAGAATGAAATTGCTTCGGCCCGGGCAGAGCTCGCGCGGGAGCAGGATCGGCATACGATCGAGACCGATGTGAAGCTGCGTGAAATCAAATCCCACGAGGAATCGCTGGCGGCGCTCGACTTCGAACTACAGCGCAAGAACGAGCGCCTCAATCGCGAGTCCGATGCCGTTAAACAAGCACGTGATGCACTCCGGGAAAAATCGCGTGGCTTGCGGCGCAAGCTCGAGGGATTGGCGAACATGGATGCGGAGGAGATTAAGAGCTCCCTGCGTGATGAAGTGCAGATCGAGTGTCAGGATGAGCTGCGCGCACTGCGTCGTGGCGTGCTGGAACGCAGTGAGCAGGATCTGCAAAACGAAGCGCGCCGCGTTTTGATCTCGGCCATGCAGCGACTTTCGTCGCGTCCGAACAACGATCTCACCGCTACGATCGTGCAATTGCCGACGGAGGATATGAAGGGGCGCATCATTGGCCGGGAAGGGCGTAATATTAAGTCTTTTGAAGCCGAGACGGGCGTAACTTTATTGATCGATGAGTCGCCGCAGATGGTGCTCATTTCTTCCTTCGATCCGGTGCGCCGCGAAGTTGCTCGCGTGGCCTTGGAGGAGTTGATCGCCGATGGCCGAATCCATCCGGCGAGTATCGAAGATTTCGTCGCCGCCGCTCGGGAAGAGATTGAGCTCAAAGTCGAACAGGCGGGCGAAGAGGCCATCGCGCAGCTCAGTATCAACGGATTGAACCCGGAGGTCATCAAGCTGATCGGACGACTGAAGTATCGCTTTGCTTACAATCAAAACGCGCTCGATCACTCGGTCGAAGTGGGATTCCTCAGTTCGATGTTGGCGAGCGAGCTGGGGCTGGATCCGGCGATCGCCAAACGGGCGGGTTTGTTGCATGATATCGGTAAGGCGATCGAAAGCGACTACGAGGGCAGTCACGCTACGATTGGAGCAGACTTTATTAAACGACACGGCGAGACCCCGACGGTGGTCAATGCCGTGGCGGCTCACCACGAAGAGGTGCCTCCTGAGTCCGTTTACGCGGGCTTGGTGATTTTGGCCGACACGGTTTCGGCGGTGCGACCGGGCGCGCGCGCGGAATCGATGTCGAGTTACATTCAGCGCTTGGATCGTCTCGAGTCGTTGGCGGCGTCGATCGATGGGGTGAAACAAGCTTACGCCATTCAGGCGGGCCGTGAAGTGCGCGTCGTGGTTAATCCAAAAGTGGTTTCGGATGATCGCGCCGGCGAGATCGCCAAGGAAATCCGCCAACGGGTGGAGGATGAATTGCAGTATCCCAGCACAATCCGAATCACCGTGATTCGCGAAAACCGTTACAGCGAAACCGCGACCTAATTTTTGTCACGAAGAGTCTCAAGCGTAGCTTGATGGAGCTCGGGTGTGGCGGTGGCGATGGCGGATTCGGCGGGGTAGGGTGAACCACCTTGCCAGTCGGTGATGACCCCGCCGGCGCCGCGCACGACGGGAACCAGCGCGGCGATATCCCATGGGTTCATGATGGGATCGACCGCGATATCGACGAATCCGGCGGCCAGCATGAGGTAACCATAACCGTCGGCCCACGTGCGGTAGAGCCTGGTTTGGGCGATGAGGCGGTCACCCGCTGCCCCGTTCTGATACTTGCCGAGATTGAAGTGGTCGCTGGTGACCAGGGTGGATTGGGCGAGCTCGGTGGTGGGACGGCAGCGGGTGGGTTTGCCGTTGAGGGTGGTGGTCTCGTTGTCGCCGATGGCAAGCTGCCCGAGCGTGGGCTGATTGATGGCGCCCAGCACGGGTTGACCCTGATGGAGGAGACCGATGAGCGTGGTCCACAGCGGGACACCGGTAATAAAACTTTTGGTGCCGTCGATCGGGTCGAGCACCCAAACCCATTCGGCATCGGGACGGTCGCTGCCGTGCTCCTCGCCAATGATGCCGTGGTCCGGGAAGCGGCCCATGATCATCTTCCGCATGAGTTCTTCGGCGCCGCGATCTGCCGCCGTCACGGGTGAATCGTCGGATTTAAATTCGACCGATGTGCCGGGGTTGCCGAAATAAGGCGCGATGAAATCGGCGCTGGCAGCGGCTAGCTCGAGGGTGAATTCGCGGTATGAGGTCAGGTCCACATTACGAGTTAGCCCACGGAACACGCGGAAGACACGGAAAAATTAGGCGTTGGAAACAAAGCGGATTCAATCTGGTCTCTTGGGCGATGTCCTGGTCCGACCAACCGATTCACTTCATTGATTTTGAAGGCAGTGTGAGCTCGGGGATCCTGGAGTATGGGGTCGTTACGGTGCGGGGTGGAGCCTTGATCGATACCGTGACGCGAAAATGCCGGGCCACGGGCAGGGTGCGGGCGGAGGATGTGGCCGTGCATGGATTGGATGAATCGGCGATTTCGGGGGAAGCGCCCTTTGCGCATGAGTTTGAGCGATTCGCCGCGCTGCGGGAATCAGGGGCACTCGCGGCGCATTTTGCGCAGGCAGAAAATACGATTATCAAATCGGTGTGGCCCTATGCGCGGGAAACGAGTGATTTCACACGACCCGGTGAAACGACCAATGAGTGGGGGCCGTGGGTCGATACGGGTCGGTTGTATTCGCAGTTTTACCCTTCGGTAGAGTCGGGAAAGCTCGGCGAATTGGTGCGGGCGTTTGGCTTGCAGTCGGAGCTGGATCGGGTTGCCGATCTGCATTGTCCGGCCGATCGTTGTCATTACCACGCGGCATTGTATGATGCGTTGGCCGGCGCGTTGTTGCTGGTGCGATTGCGCCAAGAGACGGAACTGGCGAACCAGCCGTTGGCGTGGCTGTTACGCATGAGCACGCTCGATCCGGCGAAGCGGGAGTCGATGACGCAGGGCGATTTGTTTTAGTCGATCGGGAATTTAGCCCAACCCATTCGCTGGGCCAGCAGCCGAATGGCAAACGAGGGCACGGTGATCGCATAGCGTTTGGCGAGTCTTCCGGGCTCTTGCCCGAGCCGCCATAGCCACTCGAACCCCGCGCGCTGCCAACTCGTGGGAGCCTGTTGCACCTGCCCACTGAGGAAATCGAAGGCGGCTCCTACGCCCAACGTAATGCCGGTCGCGTCGGGGAGTTGATGATAGTGTGCCATGAAAGCCTCCTGTTTGGGTGTGCTCAAGCCCACCCAAACAAAGTCGGCGCCGGCCGCTTTGATAGACTTCGTCGGAAATTGCGTTACGTCGTCGGTCCAGGGCGGAGACGCGTGACCGGCGATTTTGAGGTTGGGGAACCGGTCTTGAAGTTTTGCGGTCAGTTTCGCGGCGGTTCCCTCTCCGCCCCCGTAAATGTAGTGGGTGAGTTCGGTGTCAGCGGTGGCCGCACAGAGGGCCTCCATGAGATCGGGACCATAGGTTCGGCCGATTTCCGGAAATCCGCTCCTTCGTCCCGTCCAGACCAGCGGCATGCCGTCAGGTGCTGCCAGCAGGGCCTGGTTGAGGGTGTGACGATGTTGCGCGTTGCGCCGGCCTTGGATGATGGAGTGGGCGTCGCAACAACAGACGTAGCCGCTCTCGCCCGCCCGGGCCGCAGCGACGAGGCCGTGGGTCGCCGACTCCAAGTTCACCGCGTGAACGCCAACTCCCAGAACGTTGAATCGCGGTTTATCCACGGGGAGAAATTCGACCTAGAGCAGGCGATTGGCAAGCATGGTCAATTCGCCGGAGAAGTGAACGCCGCCAAGTTGAATTCTGCCATGGAGTGGAGTCGCTGATGCGCGTGTTCAAATTCGTATTGTCGCGTGCTGGGATTGGGAACGACGACGACCGGCAGACCGGCCCGATGAGCGGCGAGGTGGCCGGGCACAGAGTCTTCGAAGGCGATGGCTGCTCGGGCTTCAGTTCCAAGTTGCGTGCATACGAGTTGATAGACGTCCGGTGCGGGCTTTGGGTTCGCGACGTCGTCGCGGCAGGCGATCGTGGCGAATCGGTCGATCAATCCGAGTCGCTGCAGGTGCCCTTCGACGTGTTGGTGATCGGAATTGGAAGCAATGCCGAGTCGAAGTGATGCGTTTTGGGCCGCGTCCAGTAGATCAACGATACCCGGGAGGATCGGCTGTTGGCGAACGATCTGTTCTTTTACCTGTTCGAATTGGGATTCGAGATCGGCGCGGTCTTGGCTTGCGGGGAATGCCTCCCACGGGTCGTAGAACACATCACTGTGGCCAATGATGTTGTGCCCCTTTGCCCGATCGTAGACCAGGCCGTGATCCGCGTGGACCCGCTCCCAGCTATCGAGCAGGGGAGTTTCGGTATCCAATATCAGGCCATCAAAATCGAGAATGAGCGCGGTGAGCATGAATTAGGGATGCTTTGGGGATATCGGAGACGCAAGCGGTGGGAGGATTTGGTAAAAAAAACCCAGCCGGTGAAGGCTGGGTTTGAAGAGTAAGCGGGTGGGTTCCGACTAGGCCTCCGGCTTCGGATCCTCGGCCTGGTCGTTCTCGTCGGCGGGGGCTTCCGGCTCGACGGGAGTATCGGTGGCAGCCTCTGGAGCGACGGCGGCTTCCGTCGCATCCGGGTTCTCCGCGTCCTCGCTGCCTTCGGCGACTTCGGCCGCTTCGAGTTCTTCGTCGGATTCGACGACCTTGGCCATGGAGAGCAGGGAGTCGCCCTTTTTGCCGAGGGTGAGGAGCTTGACGCCTTTGGCTCCGCGATTGGTTTCGCGAACCGTATTGATCGGGCAACGCACGCTTTGGCCCTTGGAGGTGAGGAGCATGATCTCGTCGGTGTCCTTGACGCCAAGTGCGCCCACGAGGGCCACGGATCCATCGGCGGGCAGATTGATGGCGGTCACGCCGGTGCCGCCACGCTTGATGAGGCGGTAGTCTTCGAAGCGGGTGCGAACACCGAGTCCGGCTTCGCTGGCGACGAGGAATTTCTTCTCGTGGTCCACGACTTCGATGGCTTGCAGGTAGTCGCCCTTGCGTTTGAAGCGCATGCCGGTGACGCCGCTGGTGGCGCGACCGGTGGCGCGGAAGAGCACGTCGCCCGTTTCGGCGTGTTTCTCGAGGAAACGCACCGCGAGGCCCTGATGGGAAACGAGGATGATTTCGTTGGATCCATCGGTGAGCACGCAGCCGATCACCGAATCTCCTTCGGCGAGGTTGATGCCGATGAGGCCACTTTCGCGGGTGGAGTTGGTGTAGGCGGCCAGGGCGGTCTTCTTAATTTGGCCGGACTTGGTGGCCATGACCAGGAAGTGGTCTTCGTCGAACTCGGAATGCGTGAGCATGGCCGCGATCTTTTCGCCTTCATCGAGGGCGAGGAACGATTTGACGGACTTGCCTTTGGAGACGCGGCTGCCTTCGGGGATTTGGTAGACCTTTTTGGCCATACATTGGCCGTCGCTGGTGATGAACAGGATATAGTCGTGGGTCTGGGCAGTGAAGAGATGCTCCACAAAATCCTCTTCGTAAGTATCGGTGCCGATGACGCCTTTGCCGCCGCGTTTTTGAGAGCGGAAATCGGCCACGCGGGTGCGTTTGATGAACCCGAGGTGAGAGATTGTGATGACCATGCCTTCATTCGGGATGACATCTTCCATCCGGAATTCGCCAATGGCGTGGCTGATTTCGGATTTACGCGGGGAGGAGTATTTCTCCCCGGCGGTGACGAGCTCTTCTTTGATGACGTCGAGGAGGAGACGCTCGGAAGCGAGGATGGCGCGGAGTCCTTCGATGAGCTCCATGAGTCCCTTGTATTCTTCTTCGATCTTTTCGCGTTCGAGTCCGGTGAGTTGGTAGAGACGAAGCTCGAGAATGGCGTCGGTCTGTTTCTCTGACAGCGGATACTTCGCCATCAACTTGATCTTCGCTTCCGCGCGGTTCTGCGAAGCTCGGATGATTTTCACGAAGTCATCCAGGTTATCGAGGGCGATCATGTAGCCCTCGAGAATGTGGGCGCGGGCTTCGGCCTTGCGCAGGCGGAATTGGGTGCGGCGGGTGACGACGTCGCGGCGATGTTCGATGTAACAATCGAGCAGTTCGCGAATATTCATCTGCTTCGGCCGCTTTTGGTCGAGGGCGAGCAGGGTGACCCCGAAGGACGACTCGAGGGCCGTCTTCTTGTAGAGTTGATTGAGGATCGGCTCGGCCTGTTCGCCGCGCTTGAGCTCGATGACGATGCGGGTGTTTTCGTCCGACTCGTCGCGGAGGTCGCGGATGCCTTCGATGGCTTTTTCGCCGACGAGTTCGGCGATCTTCAGGACGAGGTTGGCCCGGTTTACGTTGTAGGGCAGCTCGGTGATGATGATCTGCTCACCACCGGTTTTCATTTCCTCGGTATGGGCGCGTCCGCGGGTGCGCACGATGCCCTTGCCGGTGCGCAGGTAAGAGTCGATACCGGCGGTGCCGCCGATGATGCCACCGGTCGGGAAATCAGGGCCCTTGATGAAGGCGCAGACCTCATCGAGCGTGATATCAGGACGGTCGATGATCGCGCAGGTGGCGGCGATGAGTTCGTCGAGATTGTGCGGCGGAATGTTGGTCGCCATGCCGACCGCGATACCGGTTGAGCCGTTCATCAACAGATTCGGGAGAGCCGACGGGAGCACGGTAGGCTCGGTGGTCGACTCCTTGTAGTTTGGCGCGAAGTCGACGGTGTCTTCTTCGATGTCCGAAAGGAGGGTTTCGGCCAGCGCAGTGAGGCGGGCTTCCGTGTAACGATAGGCGGCGGGGGGGTCACCATCGACCGAACCAAAGTTACCTTGGGGGTCGATCATCGGGTAGCGCATCACCCAATTCTGGGCCATGCGGACGAGCGTATCGTAGACCGAGGAATCACCGTGGGGGTGATAATTTTTGAGCACCTCGCCGACGACACCGGCGCACTTATCGAAGGCGCGGTTGTGGACGAGACCTTCGCGCAACATGGCGTAAAGGATGCGGCGCTGGACGGGTTTCAGACCGTCGCGGGCGTCGGGCAGGGCACGCGATACAATGACGGACATCGAATAATCGATGTAGGCCGTTTGCATAATATCGGTGATATTGGCCGTGGTGAGTTTTTCGTTGGCAGTGAACATGCGGAGCTAGCGG